>JAGNSI010000226.1 GCA_017988135.1 Pseudarcicella sp. | reverse complement strand
TATCTCGATAATGCCAATAGTACAGGCACAAACCAAGAAATGCAAAGTATGGTAGCTTCAAAATTGGACAAAAAAAAGCTAAAGAGATATGAAATAAACAAAAAACAAAAAACTAGAGGTCTCAACGAAAATTATGCACGTGAGGTGATGGAATTGCATACTTTGGGTGTAGACGGAGGTTATACTCAACAAGACGTTACCGAAGCCGCAAGAGTACTCACTGGCTGGACGTTATTTCCGATATCAGACTATGATGGATTTGCTAAAATGCGAAAAACTGTGGATAAAATTGGCGAAGCAAATCTCAATGCCAAAGGTTATACAAGAGATGGCGATTTTTTATTTGCCAAAAATTTTCATGACGACGGCGTGAAAAAAGTATTGGGTAAAAAATACCAGCACACGGGCTATCAGGAAGGAGAAGATTTGTTGAAATATTTGGCTGGTCATAATTCTACTGCTAGATTTATTGCAAAAAAATTAGCTACACGTTTTGTAGCTGACAACCCGCCCAAAAGCATTGTAGACAAAATGGCAAAAACTTTTCTACAAACCAATGGAGATATCAAACAAGTGTTGAAAACGATGGTTTACAGTCCAGAATTTTGGTCGAAAGCATCAAGAAGAGAAAAAGCAAAATCGCCTTTCGAATATGCCATTAGCAGTCTAAGGGTGTTGAATGCCAATGTAGAATCGGCGCTGCAAATAAATAATTGGATTACTAAAATGGGGCAAAAAATGTACTATTATCAAGCACCAACAGGTTTTCCAGACAAAGCACAGCATTGGATAAACACAGGTAGCTTATTGAATAGAATGAACTTTGGCTTGGCATTGGCAAGTAAAAGAATACCGGGAGTTTCGTTTAGTTTGGCAGCACTAAATAACCATCACGAGCCCGAAAGTGCCGAAGATGCGCTCACTAAATACAGTGCAATAGTGATGCCCGAAAGAAACCTTACTAGTACAATAAATAGATTGTTGCCCATGGTAAAAGATGCTCAAATTGCATCTAAAATAAACCAAGCTGCCGATAAAAACCAAACCCCAATGTCTAGAAACAATGATATGGTGATGGAAGATAAAATGGAAGCCGACAATTACAAAACAAAGAAAAAAGGGAAGTATCAAGAAGCCGTTTCTTTAGATTTTGGCGATAATAGTCAGCTCGCTCAAGTAGTAGGAATTATCATAGGTTCGCCCGAGTTTCAACGAAAATAATTGTTTTTTAAAAGTATTATTTGCTGTTATTTTAAATCATTCAAATATGAACAGTCGCAGAGTTTTTCTTAAAAATAGTGGTTTAGCACTTTTTGGAATAGGTATTACAGGAATCCCCAATTTTGTAAAAGCAGCCGTTGATGCTCACAAAAGCAATGTTCTTTTTAATAAAAACAAAACCCTGATTTGCATATTTCAGCGTGGGGCGATGGATGGCTTGATGGCAGTTTGCCCATTTACCGACAAATACCTGAAAGAAGCCAGACCAACTTTGTTCATGGAGCCTGCAGGCAATAAATCGCTTATAGATTTGGATGGAAAATTTGGTTTGCACCCCAGTCTGAAGCCATTCGAGAGTCTTTTTAGAGAAAAAAGGATGGCAATAGTACATGGAATGGGCTCGCCCAATACGACACGGAGCCATTTCGATGCACAAGATTATATGGAAAGTGGCACTCCTTTCAATAAAGGTACATCCAGCGGATGGCTCAACAGGGTGGTTGGTCAAAGCCAACAGAAAAATCCATCACCATTTCAGGCGGTAAGTATTACCACTAGCTTGCCACGAAGTTTATATGGTGATAATAGTGCATTGGCAATCAGTAACATAGCAGATTTTAAAGTACAGTTGAAAGGGAATAAAATAGCAACTAACACGGCCGCTAAAAGCTTTGAAGATTTATACGACCAAGCAAGTAGTGATTTGTTAAAAGAAACCAGCAAAGAAAGTTTTGATGCTATAAAAATTTTAGAGCAATCTGCATCAAATAAATACCAACCCAATGCAGGTGTTTCGTACCCCAACTCAGCGCTTGGAAATAGTCTCAAACAAATAGCTCAATTAGTAAAAATGAATGTAGGGCTAGAAGTAGCCTTTGCCGAATCTGGAGGTTGGGATACCCATAACAATCAAGGTACAGAAACAGGCAATTTTGCGAAAAATGCAGACGACCTCAGTGCATGTATTACCGCACTTTGGAACGACCTAGGTGCATTGCAAGACGACGTTACTATTATGACTATGACCGAATTTGGCAGAACCGTTAAGCAAAACGGCACCAATGGAACAGATCATGGTAGGGCAAGCTGTAGTTTTATTATTGGTAACCATGTAAATGGTGGTATCGTACATCATAACATGAAAAGTCTGGACAAGCAAAATCTTGAAGATGGCAGGGACTTGCCCGTATCCACAGACTTTAGAGCTATTTTTAGCGAAGTAGCCAATAAACACCTGAAAGTTACCAACAACAAATTGCTTTTCCCCGACTGGAAAGGGGATGCGGTAGGAGTGATGAAATGATTTTTATAATTGTAAAATTGCACTAATAACGTTTCCGAAAAGGTGTTTTATCTACAAAATCTGTTGTTTTGTCAATTACTTCTTCATATATAACCGAAGTGATTATATAGTAAATAAACACACACAAAAATGAACATAATAAATCTAAACTAACAATTAAGAAATTGCTTAAACAAATATTTCCGTATAAAAGCATATAATTAAGCAAAATCACAAAAATAATAAAACACCAAAGTCTGTATTTGTAAAAAGCTTTTTTGTTTAGAGAATAAACAATCATACTAACAAGAAAAGTGATAACATAAAATAAAAGTGAAATTTCCGGAATTATTAGATCGAAATCTTCATTATTACAGCGTTCTAAATATTCTTCGAAAAAATGATAGAAAAAGAAATTAGTTAATAAAATTATTATTTGATCTATAATTGCAATAAACATTTTTTTAATAAAATTATCCATCTATCAATATTGTATAAAAGTTTTTAACGAAA
>JAGNSI010000009.1 GCA_017988135.1 Pseudarcicella sp. | reverse complement strand
GTATCAGGTTTTCTCTGTTGCCTTGGTTGTCGTCTTTGGTAAAAGCAGGGTCATTAGAGATGTTCATGCCACTTCTATTGAGCGACACTATTTTTGAATATCCCGAAGAAAACAATATTCCTATCAACATTAAGGCTACTCCCATGTGAGTGACTGCTCCGCCAGATAGTTTGTAGTTTCCTTTTATTACGTTCCAAAAAATACTCGCATTGGTTATTAAAGAATAAATAGCTGCCAGCAAAAGCAATATATAGTTTGGGTTTTCGAAGAAATCACCAATTTCGTTTTTTGCTGTAAAATACATGGCTATTGCTGTGAAAAGTACCGCTATGATAAAAGGCGTTAAGAGGTATTTGGCAAGGTTTTGTGGATTGATTTTTTTCCACCAAAAAAACTGACCTAATCCCGAAAAAAAAGCGATTGCCAAGCCAAACCATAATTGAAATTTAGAATAATGTGCTGGCTGGTCTACTGGCATTGCCATGTTTGATACAAAACCAAATGCTTCGGCTATTTTGTTGTAAACTGGTATAGATGTGGTAGTTATGATTTGAAAAGCAGACAAGCAAAGGGTAGTAGCTCCTAAAAAAATCCAAAATTCACGGCTATATGCAGATATTTCTTTTTCGTTGGTAGGAATATATTTCCATCTGATAGCCAGCAAAAATACAGCTGCTAGTAAAAATGTAAATAAGTAAATCAACAACTGACCCGAAAGCCCCAAATCTGTAAAAGAATGTACCGAAGCATTGCCAAGCACACCACTTCTGTTCAAAAAAGTTGAATATAATACCAGTATAAAAGTAGCTACAACGAGTATAAATGAAGCTCTAAGTGCAGTTTCAGAATTTTTATAAATAATCATACAGTGGTAGGCAGCCACCAAAATAAGCCAAGGTACAAACGAAGCATTTTCTACAGGATCCCAATTCCAATATCCTCCAAAGTTGAGTGTTTCGTAAGCCCAATAACCACCCATAATAATACCTACACCCAATATTAAAGCAGAAATCAAAGCCCATGGCAATGCTGGTCTGATCCAATTGGAGTAGTTTTTTTTCCATAAACCAGCCATTGCAAAAGCAAATGGAATTAAGGTAGTAGCAAAGCCTAAAAACAAGGTCGGTGGGTGTATTACCATCCAATAATTTTGTAATAAAGGATTCAGTCCGTTGCCGTCTTCTGGAATAAAATTGGGTTTCATAGCCCACACTGGCAGATTAGGCATGGCTTCTTTTAATAGTAAAAATGGCGATGAACCTATTTTTATGTCAAAACCAGGCACTATTACACCCAAAATCATAGAGCATAAAAACGCTTGAACCAATGCAAATACAAACATTACGGGAGTTTCCCATCCAAAGTTTTTATTAACCTCAGTAGAAGTGTTTACTATAGTTTGTTTACTACGGCTATTGGTTTTTATCAAAATTAAGCCCAACACTGCATGCCAAAAAATCCATAGCAAAAAGCTTCCTTCTTGTCCTTCCCAAAAGCAAGAAATAATGTAATAAACAGGTAAAGCCCTCGAAGAGTGCTGCCAAGCGTAATGATACTCAAAATAATGATTGTAAATAATGCCAAATAGACTGGCAATAATGCCTAATACAGCAATTACATGTACATAAAAGGCAATTCGAGCAAAAGATTTCCATGATTGATGTTGCTCGATTTCAGTAGTTTGAGTTGCTTTGAAATAAGCTATGACAGATAGCAAAGTGGCTACAAAAGAAATTATTGTAGATAAATGCCCGATACTCCCAATAGTTGTGTGTAGCATAATGCAAAAGCGATATTGAAAGCCGCTTTAGAAGTTTTTTTGACTAATTATTTTCTTTTTTTTGTTCTACAAAATCCGTTTTACCGTCTTGGTATTTGGAAGGGCATTTCAACAAAATTTTGTCGCATTCAAATACCTCACCATTCATTTTACCTACAATAACCACTTGCTCCGCACTTATTATATCTTTGGGTTTTGGGGCATTGTAAACAACCTTTTGCTCGTTTCCTTTTAGGTCTATCATCTTGAACTCAAAATGATTGGCATCTACTGTAGGCTCGTAAAACATATCTGTGATTTTGCCGTCAGCTCCTTTTTTAAGCTTACCAACTACATGCACAGCATTATTGCTTCCATCGTTTTTTAAACGTTTAGCTTCGCCAAAATCTGTATAAACGCTTGCATCTGAGCTAGTTGCTACTATTATAGATATGGCTATAGCTACTACTATAATTCCTATTAAATGTATTTTTTTCACCTTTTTGGATTATTTAAAACCAATATTTTTTTTGATTATTGGTTGTGTTGTTTTTCGAGTTTCGTGATTTTTCTGTCTAAATAAACCAAATAACCAATGATTCCTGCAAAAATCACGGCGAGTACCAGCACTACAACATATATTTTTCCGTCTTCACGTAGCTTGTCTGCCATTTCTACAGGTTCTTGAGCCAGAGCAACATGCGAAAATAATGTTGCCAAGGCTATCACAAAAAATGTTTTAATTTTTGGAAAAAATATATTTTTCATTGTATCCATATTTATTATTAATTCTAATTTTTTAGTAAACAAACTAAGCTTCGTTTAGCTTGTTGTTCAATTGTTTCAGTCTAATTGTCAGATTACTAATCCAGTAACCCAACATAATCCAGCCTATAATGGCAGGATAAAAAACTATTCGCATCAAATGGTCTGTATCGTAAATCTTAAAACCAGGATTACCACCATTGCCAGGGTGTAACGACTCTGTGAGGCGAGGCAAAATCCAGATAAGTACCATAAATATGCAAAAAGCAAAAATATTGTAAACCGCCGAAATACGTGCCATTCTTTGCTCGTCAGAAAATGAACCTCTTAATATCAGATAGGCACAATATATAAGCATTCCTATGGAAGCAGAGTTGAGTTTGGGGTCGTTTGTCCACCAATATCCCCAAGTGTATTTTGCCCAAATACTTCCCGTAATCATACCAAACGTACCAAACAAAATGCCTACATATGCAAAGCTTTCAGACTTTACATCATATTCTTCCAATGGATTTTTTAAATATTTTATGGCATAAAAAACCGAAGTTCCTAATAGATAAATCATAGAAAACCACATCGTAACATGAAAATATAGGTTTCTGACCGTTTCGTTTAATATAGCTTGTCTAGGTACTTGACCCAAAAAACCCATTATTACCACATATAGCAACAACAAAGAACCTACTATTTTATACCAATTTTTAATCATTTGTTTTAAAAAATTTAGCTCCTCCACAAAAAAGGAAAAAGAATTACGCTCAAAACTATTATTATAGCATCTACACTCAACATGGTGGCTATTTCTTTATAACTAAGAGACCTGTCTAGTCCATCCATTGCATTTTTAGAAATTTTCAACACCATTACCAGCATAGGTATTACCACTGGAAAACTCAATACCGCCATAAGCGTTGCCGAATTGTTTGCTTTTGCAGCAATACCAGCCACCATCGTTAAAGTGGCAGCAAAGCCCAGTGCTCCCAAAACAACACTTGTAAGATACAATAAAACGTCTTGCACAGGATTTCCCATTACCAAAATATAAAATAGAAATCCACCCATCGTGAGCACAACCATCAGCAAGGCATTATATATCGTTTTGGATAAAATGATAGACACAGGGTTGGCAATGGTATAATAATACAACATACGCTCTTGTCGTTCTTGAGTAAAGCTTTTGGAGATAGTATTTACTGCCGAAAAAAGTGTAATTATCCAAAAAATGGTATTCCAAGTGATAGGGTTGAGGTCGTTGGTTTTTAATTTAAAAGATAAATAACATAAATACACTGTACTTACCACATATAAAATCATACTATAAAGTGCTGTTTTTTGACGCAACTCTAAAGTAATCTCTTTCTGAATCAGTATTTTAATGGTTTTTAACAACGCTTTTTGATTTGAATGTCGCAGACTAATATCCAAACTTTAGGGAATAATATTTGTTTTATATAATTAAAAAAACAAACGAATTTTATTTAAATTTTCATGCAAAGTTACAACATTATTGATTTGAATGAATCTTCAAAAATTACAAATTCATAAAAAATGTTTTGTTTAATTAATTTATTAAACGTTAATTTTTAGTAATTTTGATTTTTGTTTTGAATTAATCTAAATAAAAAACATTCAAAAAGAATAAATGGGAACAAAAACCATAGCCGACTTAAAAAAGGGTGAAAACGGTATTATCGTTGGTTTCAAAGACGAAAGTCTTTCTGTGAAACTATTAGAAATGGGCTGTTTACCAGGTTCCGAAGTAATATTGAGGCATATAGCACCATTTGGCGACCCTATTGCTATAAAAATTTCTGGCTATATATTATCCATGCGCAAAATAGAGGCAGCAAACATTGAAATTGTTTAATAAAATAAATATCGTTGAAAAAATTTCCTAAAATAGCACTTATTGGCAATCCAAATGCAGGAAAATCGTCATTGTTTAATTCATTGACGGGGCTTCGCCAAAAAACGGGCAATTTTCCTGGAGTAACCATGGATAAGCTCATCGGCAAATGGAAAATAGAGGCAGGAGATGATGCTCAAATAATAGATTTACCAGGTATTTATAGTATTTATCCCAAAACTATGGACGAGCAAGTTGTGATAAACATACTTGCCAATCCAGATCATGTAGATTTTCCAGATTTAGCCATAGTGGTAGTAGACGCTTCAAATCTCAAGCGAAATCTTTTACTTTTTGCACAAGTTAGAGATTTAGGAATACCTACAGTGCTGGCACTGAACATGATAGATAGTGCCGAAAATCAAGGAATAGTAGTAAACTCATTGAAACTAGCCAAAGAGCTCAATGTAGAAGTTTGCGAAATAAATGCCAAAAAAGGTATTGGATTGAATGGTTTGAGATTATCAGTAAACAAAACATTGGCAACATTGTACAACTCAAACGACGGTTTGCCATTTGAATATAATACTGAAATTGTAGAACAAGTAAAAACCAAATATCCTACTATTACAGATTATCATGCTCTCTTGTGGTTAGCTGAACACGATAATTTAAAGCAATTTAATAACACTGAAAAAGTATTTTTCGATAAAATAATCAAACAAAACAATTGGGATTCGCAAAAATCTCAAGCAAAAGAAACCATAGATAGGTATAAAGAACTGAGCGAAATAGTAGACCATTGTTTGCATAAAACACCTGTTCAGGAGTCGCCTATCCATACTTGGACAGATAAGCTGGATAAAATATTTTTGCATCCAGTAGGAGGTTATATTATATTTTTAGGAATTTTATTTATACTATTTCAATCTATTTTTACTTGGTCGTCTTTGCCTATGAGTTTGATAGACAATGGTATAGCTGAATTTAATGTTTTTCTGAAAGATATACTACCACCAAGTAAGCTTACTTCTTTGCTCACAGATGGTCTTATTGCAGGCATTGGTGGCGTACTTATTTTTGTTCCACAAATAGTTTTTTTGTTTTTCTTTATCGCACTTTTAGAAGAAACGGGCTACATGTCTAGGGTAATGTTTATCATGGACAAGCTTATGCGTAGGTTTGGACTCAATGGTAAATCAGTGGTGCCACTCATATCAGGAATGGCGTGTGCAGTACCCGCTATTATGAGTACACGCAGCATAGATTCTCGCAAAGATAGGCTCATTACCATTATGGTAACGCCGCTGATGTCATGTTCTGCACGATTGCCTATTTATACCGTACTTATAGCATTAGTGGTTCCCGAAAATAGCCATACATTTGGTTTTTTCAACCTACAAGGATTAGCACTTTTTGGCATGTACTTGTTAGGATTTTTTATGGCTTTGGCTTCGGCTTGGGTAATGAAAATGTTGTTGAAAGTAAAAGAAAGAAGCTATTTTATAATGGAATTACCTTCTTATAAAAGCCCCAAACTCTCACATATTGCGTTGAGTATATTCAACTCTACCAAAGCATTTGTGTTAGATGCAGGTAAAATAATCATAGCCGTTTCTATTTTGCTCTGGGTTATGGCAAGCTATGGGCCTAAAGATGCAATGAAAAATGCCGAAGTGAAAGTAAGGCAAGAAAATCCTCAACTTAGTGGCATACAACTGGAGAATAAAATAGCAGCTCAAAAATTAGAAAATTCTTATGCAGGAGTGTTTGGTAAAACCTTAGAACCACTCATAAAACCCTTGGGTTATGACTGGAAAATAGGAATAGCTCTTATAACATCATTTGCTGCCCGTGAAGTTTTTGTAGGTACTATGTCTACCATTTATAGTTTAGGCTCAGAAAATGATAATGAGAATACTACTGTTATGCAAAGAATGAGATCCGAAATCAATCCCAAAACAGGCAAACCATTGTATGATACTGCTTTAGGTTTTTCGTTGTTGATTTTTTATGCCTTCGCCATGCAATGTATGAGTACATTGGCGGTAACTTTTCGTGAAACCAAATCGTGGAAATATCCCCTTTTGCAATTCGGCTATATGACTACCCTTGCTTACCTTTCGGCACTATTGGTCTATCAAGTTTTAAAATAAAAATCAAGATAAAATTTAGGGTCAAAAAAACAATCAGATTTATTTTTCAATGGTCGCAAACGTATATTTTTCAATTGGTTCAAACCTAGGAGATACCTATACTAACCTGAATACTGCTATTGCATTGCTTGAAGAAAGGGTAGGAGTATTGGTGAAAAAATCGGAATATTTAGTGACTAAACCTTGGGGTAAAACCGATCAGAATGATTTTCTAAACGCCGCACTTTGGTTTAAAACAACTCTAAGTCCTCACGAAGTTTTAAGCGTTATTCAGGATATAGAAACCCAAATGGGAAGAATTAGGCAAGAAAAATGGGGTGAAAGACTCATAGATATAGACATTGTACTTATGGATGATTATGTACTCAATGATACTTTATTGACTATTCCTCATCCATTTTTGCACGAAAGATTATTTGTTCTTATGCCTTTGTGTCAGTTAAATCCAGATTTGATTCACCCTGTTTTAAAAGTTACTTTAAATCAATTATTACACAACGTGCAAAATGCTTAACCTAAAATAACTGGTCCAGCTTGGTTAATGCCCGAAACATAACATTCCGACCCAATACCTACTTTAGCAAAACCATCTTGCATGGCTTTCCCAACTCTGTTGGCGGTAAAAAGATCTTTAGAAAGGGCAAACATAGAAGGTCCTGAACCTGAAATAGAGCAACCCAACGCACCATTTTGTAGTGCTTCGTTTTTTACAATATCAAACTGGGGAATGAGTATAGATCTTATTGGTTCAATAATTACATCTACCAGCGATCTCGCTATTAAATCGTAATCAGGTAACATTAAGCCCGCCACCAAGCCCGCTACATTTCCCATCTGAGTAATGGTATTTTGTAGTGATATTTCTCTTTTTAAAATATTTCTAGCATCTTTTGTGTTTACTTCAATATGTGGGTGCACAATGGTTGCATACAGCTCTTGAGGCGTTTTTAGTTGAATAATATCCAAAGGCTGATAACTTCTTATGACCACAAATCCACCCATTAAGCTAGGGCCTACATTGTCTGCATGAGCTGATCCACAGGCTATTCTTTCGCCTTCCATTGCAAAAGGTAGAAGGTCTTTTTGGGCTAAAGGTTTTCCTAGAAGTTCGTTTACCGCAAAAACACCAGCCACTGCAGAAGCGGCCGAAGAGCCCAAACCACTACCAAGTGGCATGAGTTTTTTAAGTTCAATTTCAAAGCCTTGTCCAGTTTGTTCTATTGCTTCAAGGTATTTGATAATGGCTATTCCTGCCGTATTTTTTGAGGCTTCAAGCGGTAATCTGCCATCGTCTCCTTCTATTTTTTTGATAATTATACCCTTGCTATTTGTTTTTCTGAGTATAAGTTCGTCTCCAGGATTGTCTACCGCAAAACCAAAAATATCAAAACCACAAGCAACATTGGCGACTGTAGCAGGGGCGAAAACTTTTATCGAATCTGTCATATTGTTAATAAATCTCTAGGATTTATTTTTTAAAATTTATCCTAAATAGCTCCCAATAGCCACAATGTCAGCAAAAACGCCCGAAGCTGTTACTTCTGCTCCTGCTCCAGGACCTTTTATTACAAGTGGTCTGTCGCTGTATCGTTTGGTGGTAAAAGAAATTACATTATCTGCACCATCCATCATATAAAAAGGATGGCTTTTGTTGATACTTTTTACACCAATATTAATTTTGTTGTTTTCTAATGTAGCTATAAATCTTAACACTTCTCCTTTGGCTTCGGCTGTATTTACCATATCCTCAAAATAGCTGTTTGAAATACTTAGTTCGTTGAAAAAATCGTCTACAGTAGCTGCTTTTTGGCAATTTTCTGGCAAAAGTTGTTCTATTGTAACGTCTTCAGGTTCTAATTTCAAACCTATTTCACGTCCTAAAATTAATATTTTTCGTGCAACGTCCATACCGCTGAGATCTTCTCTTGGGTCTGGTTCGGTATAGCCTTTTGTTTTGGCTTCTTTTACAATGTCGGCAAATTTTACACCTGATTTGAAATTATTAAATATAAACGATAATGTTCCAGAAAGGACACCTTCAATTTTTTCAAATTTATCTCCAGAAGCTATTAGTCCTTGCAATGTGTTGATAACGGGTAAGCCAGCACCAACATTGGTTTCGTACAGAAATTTTACTCCTTTTTTGAGAGCTGTTTGGTGTAATAAAGCATAGTCTTGGTAAGGACCCGAATTGGCTACTTTGTTGGGGGTAACTACCGAAATATTAGACTCAAATAGACCTAAATATTCAGTATGAATAAATTTGTTTGCTGTGCAATCTGCAAATACAGAATTGGGTAGATTAAGCGTTTTTGCCTTTTGAATAAATGCCTCCAAAGAAGCAGTTTCTCCACTTTCAAGCAATAAAGACTCCCAGTTATTTGTATCTATTCCATTCTCGCTGATGAGCATTTTTTTGGTATTCATCAGCCCTATTACATTTATTTTCAGTGCTTTGTATTTAGACAAGTAGTTGGCTTGTCCTTTTAGTTGTTCTAAAAGAGTTTTGCCAATCAGCCCAGTGCCTACTATAAAAAGATTGAGTGCTTTGGTTTGAGAATAGAAAAAAGTATCGTGGATAACATTCAGTGCTTTAGAAATATCTTTGTTGGGTATTACAACAGAAATATTTAGCTCAGAAGAGCCTTGAGCTGTAGCAACTATATTGATACCATTTTTACCTAAAACAGAGAATAATTTACCGCTTACACCTGTTTGCTTACGCATACCTTCCCCTACTACAGCTATTACTGATAGGTTTTCTTGTATTTCTATACGTTCTATATCGCCGTTTTTGATTTCATTTTCAAATGCTTTTTCAAGAATATTTTTAACGATTTCAGAAAAAGCAGGTTCTATGGCAAAGCAAATAGAATGTTCTGACGATGCTTGCGAAATAAGTATGACCGATATTTTGTTTTTTGCCAGTACACTGAATAGTTTGGCAGAAACACCGGCAACACCTATCATTCCTGAACCTTGCACATTCACTAATGCTAGCTTATCTATTGAGCTAATGCCAGTAATTATATATTCTGATGCAGTCGGGTTGTTGTCGATAACAGTTCCTTCAAAACTTGCATTGAAAGTGTTGAGTACTCTAATCGGAATATTTTTAACAAAAGCTGGTTGTAACGATGGTGGGTAAATCACTTTGGCTCCAAAATGAGTCAATTCCATTGCTTCTGCATAAGTGATTTTTGGAATGGTGAGTGCATTTTTTACTTTTCTGGGGTCTGCAGTCATCATGCCATCTACATCTGTCCAGATTTCAATTTCTTCTACATCTAGTGCTGCACCTATAATGGATGCAGTATAGTCTGAACCTCCACGCCCCAATGTAGTGGTTTGTCCTTTTTCAGTTGAGGCTATAAAGCCAGTAACGAGTTGTAAGGTATTATTTTGTTGATAGTGTTCTTTTATCAGTAAATTACTTTGCTGAAAGTTTACTTGTGCATATCCAAAATTCTCATCCGTTTTTATAATTTTTCGAGCGTCCAAAAATTCGCAAGGAGTACCTTTGGCAGCTAATATTTGTTGAATGAGCAATGTTGATAATCTTTCGCCAAAGCTTATTATCAAATCGGAAGTTCTGGTGGTAATTTCGCCTATCAGTGATACGCCCTTGAAGAGTTCTTCTAGTTCATTGATGACTAGTCGTATGTTGGCAAAAACTTTTGATTGCGATTTTACGTCTATCAAATCACGAACTACATCAAAATGGCGTTCTTCTATAAGTTTTAAAGCTTGTAAAAAATCTTGATTACCTTCGGCAGCAGATTGCCCCGCAGCTATCAGCTGATTAGTTACGCCACCCATAGCTGAAAATACTACGGTGAAATCAATTTTCGACTCATTATTTTTTTCAATAATAGCCAATACTTGTTTTATGCTTTCGGTAGTTCCACAAGAAGTGCCGCCAAATTTTAAAATTTTCATCCTATTTTATAATTCAATAGTTAATCTTTTTTAAAGAATAAACCGAGCAATTTTATACATAAAATTGCTTGAAGTAGATATTTGTAAATTATACCTTAAACACTACGGTTAAAGATTTGCAATTTGGATGAAATCAAAAGATAAACCCTATAAGTCAAATCTTAGTGCAAATATAATTGATTGTTTTACGGTTTTTTCTTTTCCACAAAAAAAGACTACACTTTAACAGGTAGTCTTCTTTTGTGGAGTAATATTTTTTATTCTACAGTAACCGATTTTGCTAAATTTCTTGGTTGGTCTACATTGCAACCTCTCATCACCGCAATATGGTAAGAGAGTAGTTGTAGTGGTACCACAGAAACCAATGGATTTAGGGCTTCGTGTGTAGCAGGTATTTCTATTATAAAGTCAGCCATTGTAGGAATAGTTTTGTCGCCTTCTGTTACTATGGCAATCACAACGCCTTTTCTAGCTTTTACTTCTTGAATGTTTGAAACCAATTTTTCGTAAGAGCTATCTTTTGTGGCTATTACTACTACTGGCATTTCTTCGTCTATCAAAGCAATTGGACCATGTTTCATTTCAGCTGCAGGATATCCTTCGGCATGAATATATGATATTTCTTTTAGTTTGAGTGCTCCTTCCAGTGCAACAGGGAAGTTATATCCTCTGCCTAGGTAAATAAAATTTCGTGCATCTTTAAATTTAGCTGCAATGGTTTTTATTTTTTCGTCGCTTTGTAGTACTCTTTCTATTTTAGCAGGAATTGCTTCAAGTTCAAACAATAATCGTCTGAAAGCATCTCCTGTAAGTGTTCCTTTTTTGCGGGCTACCGATATAGCCATTTGCGTAAGTACAGTAACTTGGGCTGTAAATGCTTTGGTAGATGCTACGCCTATTTCAGGACCAGCGTGTGTATATGCACCTGCGTGAGTAGCACGTGGTATAGATGAGCCTACTACATTGCAAACACCTATGATAGTTGCTCCTTTAGATTTAGCCAATTCGATAGCTGCCAAAGTATCTGCGGTTTCACCAGATTGAGAAATTGCAATTACAAAATCTCCTTCTTTGATGATAGGGTTTCTGTATCTGAATTCTGAAGCGTATTCAACTTCTACATTTATGCGAGCAAACTCTTCAAAAATATATTCAGCTACTAGCCCAGCATGCCAAGATGTACCACAGGCTATGATTACTATTCTGTTGGCTGTTGCCAATTTGTCTATATAATCTCTAAGCCCGCCCAATACCAAGTGATTCTTTTCTGCATTTAAGCGACCCCTCATGCAGTCTGCCACAGAACGAGGTTGCTCAAATATTTCTTTAAGCATAAAATGTTCGTATCCGCCTTTTTCTATGGCTTCCAATTCCATTTCTATGGTCTGTATATAAGGAGACTGTATGGTATTGTTGATATTTTTAATGACCAGTTCACCATTGTTCACTACGGCTATTTCAAGGTCATTCAAGTATATCATTTCGTTAGTGTACTCTATGATAGGTGTGGCATCTGATGCAAAAAAGAATTCATTATTTCCTACACCAATCACTAATGGAGAACCCTTTCTAGCTGCAATAAGTTGAGTAGGGTTTTCAGTGTCCATGATAACAATAGCATAAGCTCCTACAACTTCTTTCATTGCCAATCTTACAGCTTCTTCGAGCTTACAGTTGGTTTTTACTTGAATATCTTCTATGAAATGTACAAAAACTTCAGAGTCTGTATCTGAATGGAATACATGACCTTTGTTGATTAAATTTTTCTTTATAGAAGCGTAGTTTTCTATTATTCCGTTGTGAATAATAGCTAATTTTTGTGAAGCTGAATAGTGCGGATGGGCATTTCTGTCGTTTGGTTCACCGTGTGTTGCCCAACGAGTATGTCCTATTCCTATATGGCTATCAAGGTTTTTATCGCCTAAAATGCTTTCTAGATCGGCAACTTTCCCTTTTTTCTTATAAATATTTAATACATCATTTATTAAAGCTATGCCTGCGCTGTCATAACCACGGTATTCTAGTCTTTTTAGTCCTTTCAAAATTAATGGGCTTGCTTGGCGATGCCCTACGTATGCTACTATTCCACACATATACTATCTTGTTTTATTTTATTTTTTGAAAAAAATTATTTAAGTATTCTTTAAAAAAGGGGATAGCTTATTGTTGTTTATACGAATAGTAGAGTTTTAACTTTATGTTTTTTGTTTGAATGGCCATTCTAGCTCCTAAGTTTTCCAATTTGTATTCGTTTTTGAAATTTTCAAAACTTACGTTAGATTCAAATTTGGTAAATGGTGCTATAAAAAGCCCTTCGTCTTTTGTTTTCGCTGTAAATTGATCATTGATATGATTTGTGATATCAAAAGTATATTGTTTAGAGTATTCGTTATTTTTTGCAACAGCGTTAAAGTAGTAGCTGTCACGATTTGATCCTGTAATATTTATTATGTCTAAACCAGCTGCATTTCTGTTGGGAACATTTCCTTTTGAGTTTTTTAATAACGTAAGGAAGCTTGTTTTATTAATTCCTGCTGGATTTTCGTCGGGTTCTATTATCAACTCAGCTTTATTGATGGCTATAAGTTTGTCTTTAGCTAAGTTTTGCAATGTAGGGAAGTTTATTTTAGCTATAACACCTGTTCCTTCCTGAATAAAAACAGTATTGTTGGTGTTTTTGGCATTGATAATATCTTTTGGATTGATCAATTGAGCCAAGCTACCTTCTCTTTTTGCCGTTATTTTGATATTTCCTGCACACGTTTGTTGCGGAGAAATGTTTTGATAACGCTTTTTTAAGTCTGCTAAAAGATAAACGTTATAATATTTTGTGTTTGTTATTTTTTCACCTTTGCTAGTTTTATAACTATAAGTTAAATTTCTACGTGCAGTTAATAAAAGGTCTTTTTTGCTGAATTTTATGATGGCGGCATTGTTGTCGCTGGTTGTTTTGATTGCCAAGCCTGCAACAAAATTACTGAAATTTCCAGTAGCTATCGAATCAGTTTTCGATTGAGTTATTAGCGTATTCAATCTTTGTCTGAAATTCACATCTTTTATATCAATTAACAATGTGTCAAGCTGTTTTTTTTCTGAATTTTTATAGATATTTACTTTATCTAGCGTGATTGAACCTATTTCCTGTGGTTTTATGCTAGGAAATTGATTTTTGTTGCTGTAATACACTTTTGACGAATCTAATTTTACGTCGTTGTTTAATTCATATACATGAACCGTTTGTTTCGCATTTGCATTACCTTGTATTCCTAGATAAATTAATTGCAAGTTTACATTGTCTAACTCGTCTTTTATTAGCGTAAATTCTGTAGAGTCGGAGAGTCCTTTAGGAATACTATATTTGATAGTTTCATAATTGCTCAATTCAGTAAATGATTCGGCTTCTAATTGCCCAAATTGCTCGTCCTTCATTCTTCCTGCAAAAAGGAAATCATTGAAGGAAGTCACTATAGAGTCTACCAACACAGTAGATGCCTCTACCTGCATAGTATCTGTATATAATACTCCAGTGTTGGTATTTACAATTTCTGTTCCTACTTCATTTAAGTCATCACATGCGTAGGTAAAAAAACATGCGAAAATGGCTAATAGTCTAAGAGTTAGCGA
The DNA here is from genome assembly GCA_017988135.1 of Pseudarcicella sp. Classification (GTDB taxonomy): domain Bacteria; phylum Bacteroidota; class Bacteroidia; order Cytophagales; family Spirosomataceae; genus JAGNSI01. Next base: position 19,004 of record JAGNSI010000009.1, on the reverse strand, counting down.
GTTCTTGGTAGATTTGGTAAAAACTGTCATAATTGACTTCTGAAACATATTCAATTTTCTTGTTAGGTAATTCATTAATAATCGTATTGTATTTTTCTACTATATTTTCTTCTGAAGTAATGATTACGTCTGAATACTCTGCAGCTATTTTGGTGAATCCGTTGAAATCGGCAGAGGTTAAACTTGTAAGCATTTTGTCTTCTATTTCTTCTTGTTTTACTTTATCAAACAAACCTTCTAGTTTGAATTTGTGGGTAAAACTATTGTCGTAAATAGAATATATAACCTTCGAATTTTCGAAAATTGGGTCGTTTTTGTAAGTCGTTTTGATATAAAGTGGTATCAAAGCAGACATCCAGTCATTACAGTGTACAATGTCTGGCGACCAGCCTAATCTTTTTACTGTTTCTAGTGCACCTTTACAGAAAAAGATAGCTCTTTCGTCATTATCAACGTAAAACTCTTCTTCTTTATTAGTGAAAACAAATTTTCTCTGGAAGTAATCTTCTGTATCTATAAAATACACTTGCAATTTTGCAGACGGTATGCTCGCGACTTTTATGGTAAGTGGCTTATCGTCATCTCCTACAGGTACGCTTATGCCCGATAGTCGTACTACTTCATGAAGTCTGTTTTTTCTTTCGTTGATTAGGCCAAATCTAGGCACTAAAATTCTGATTTCAAAACCTCTTTCCTGCATTGCTGTAGGTAGTTTTCGTACAAAATCAGCCACTTTTGTGGTGTTGAGAAAAGGGTCTACTTCACTTGAAACGTAAAGGATACGGAATTTTGACATTTGAGTCATAGTTTGCGGATTAATCCAATTTTTTATACAAAATTACAAAAAAAAGCTCAGTTTTCAATGTCATTTTTACGCAAGAATGAAAATACTGTGATATTTGAAATTAAATTATCATCTTTGGCTTTACCAAATTACTTTAAAGCCTATTTTTATATAATTGAGGAATTATTTTTTAAGAAAAATTAACTTAATATGATACATTTTACTGAAATAAGTAAGCTTCAATCTTTTCTGAAATCTGAATGGAAAAAAGGAAAAACCATCGGATTGGTACCTACAATGGGTGCACTACATGAAGGGCATTTATCTTTAATAAAAGCTTCTAAAGAAGATAATGATATTACGGTTTGTACAATTTTTGTAAATCCAACTCAATTTAATAATCTGGCTGATTTGGCGAAATACCCACGTACGGTTGATAAAGATTGCGAAATGCTACTTAACAATCATTGCGACGTTGTTTTTACGCCTACTGTAGAGGAAATGTATCGTTCGGCAACCGAACTAAAAATATCATTTGGCGACTTAGAAAATGTAATGGAAGGTGCTTTTAGACCTGGTCATTTCAATGGTGTAGGTATAGTTGTCGCTAAGTTTTTTAATATCATTCAGCCAGATAACGCTTATTTCGGTCAAAAAGATTTGCAACAATGTGCGGTAATAAAACGCTTGGTGAACGATTTGAGTTTTCAAATTAATATAAATATTTGCCCTACACGAAGAGAAAATGATGGATTGGCGATGTCGTCCAGAAATAAAAATTTGACAGTAGATGAACGATTGAAAGCACCCATTATTTTTCAGATCTTAACAGAAGCAAAAACAATGGTTGATACCCATTCTTTAGCATCCATTAAAAATTGGGTAATCGATAGATTTGAAAAAGAATCTACTTTAAAATTGGAGTATTTTGAAATCGTGCAATTGGCTTCTTTACAAACTTCGAGTAAGTATCTACCAAACGAAACTGCTTTTTGTGTGGCTGTTTTTTTAGGAAATACTCGGCTTATAGATAATATAATTATATAATTTGCCTTAACTTTGTTTTCGGTTTTTACTGATTTGAATATTTTTTTCCAAACCAAATCAAAACAATATGTTAATACATGTCATGAAATCTAAGCTACACCGTGTAAAAATTACACAGGCAGAGCTTAATTATGTAGGTAGCGTTACTATCGATGAAGACTTGATGGATGCCGCAGGTTTTGTGGTAAACGAAAAAGTTCAAATAGTGAATAACAACAATGGTGAGCGTTTTGAAACTTACGTTATCAAAGGCGAAAGAGGTTCTGGTATGGTTTGCCTGAATGGTGCTGCCGCACGCAGAGCTCAAGTGGGTGATATAGTGATTATCATTTCATACGGAATTATGACCCAAGAAGAAGCGGCTAGTTTCACGCCAAGATTGGTATTTCCTGACCATAATAATAGATTGGTTGAATAGTTTTTAGCCTTCTTTTTTTGCTAAATTATTTGATTTTTTTTAAATCAAATTCCCCCTTTTTTTGCTTATCTAATGTCTAAAAAAATCATACAATACCTAGTTTCCTTGGTGTTTACAGGGCTTATAATGAGCTATGTTTTCAAAAATATAAAGTTTGTTGATTTAATTTCGGTTTTTCAAAGTGCCAATTATTACTGGATAGCCTTGTCTACTGTCATGATGATAATAGCACACATCGCTCGTGCTCAGCGTTGGCGTATGCTTTTGGAACCTCTTGGGCAAAATCCTACACTTTGGGGTACTTCTTTGGCCGTTTTTTTGGGTTATTTTGCCAATTATATTGTTCCACGAATGGGAGAGGTGAGCAAGTGCAGTGCATTGCAAAAGTCTGATAATGTACCATTTCAACTTTCTTTTGGAGCTGTTTTGGCAGAGCGAATTTTTGATGTTGTTGTTTTGTTATTGTTGTTGGTTATCAATTTGTTAGTTGAATTTGATAGGTTAAAAGATTTTTTTATTAGTGAGTTTTCGTCGAAAATTTCTTTACTACTAAGTTTAATGGCTGTTGGTATTGTAGGTTTTTTACTGTTTGTATTTCTATTGAAAAAGTATCGGACATTTTTCTTGAATAATCCTTTATTGGGCAAAATATATTTATTTATAAACGGTATCATTGAAGGTGTTTTGGGAATAAAAAAATTAAAAAAACCAGGTGCTTTTATTTTTTATACATGTGTTATTTGGTTGATGTATTTTTTGGCTGCTTATGTTTTGTTTTTTGCATTAGCCGAAACGCAAAGTTTAGGTTTGAAAGCTGGGTTGACAGTGCTTGTAATGGGGTCGTTGGGGATGGCAGCACCTACTGTTGGCGGTATTGGGCCTTATCATTTTTTAGTAGGAAATATATTAGTTCTTTACGGATTGAGCCAAAAATCTGGCATTGATTTGGCGGTTTTTATCCATGGTTCACAAATGCTGATGCAAATTGGCTTAGGAATTATAGCTTTTCTGATTACTTTTTTTAGTCCTAAAAAAGCATAATCTATTCTAAATTTTTGGTTTAATTTTTACAGGGAAAACATATTTTTTGTCTAATGTTTTTCTTTATATTTTATTTTTAAGCGTGCTTTTAGGGTATAAAAAAACCTAAGAGCCGCCACTCTTAGGTTTAACCTATCCAACTCAATGAAGAATTAACATAGGTTAAGCAAAAGTATAATTTTTTTATTGAATTTTAATTGTTTCTACGATTTTTTTTATCAATATTTTTTCGAAAATTTGATAGTATTTTCGGGTTTCTGCCGAAAAACATGCAAAATCTTTCAAGCTAACCTTTAATGAAAATAATGCGGGTGTTTAGTACTTAAATTTGGTACTATTCTTCTGGAAAAGGTATGTAAACGAAGCTGGCAAATTGTCCGTCATATACAAAAAGGCAAGCGTATTCGTCTGGGTTTTTGTAGTTTCCTTTAAAAACTTCAATATTTTCTTGGGCTATTATTTCTCTTTGGGTAAACTCTTCCATCATAGAGGCACTGTAGTTCCATCTGTTATTGGCGAATTCGTTCATGTTCAATAATTTTTGACCGATTGCTAAGTCGTTTTGTGAACAAACAAAAACAGGGTATTCAGAGAAACCTCTTTTTCTGATTTGGTAAGAAGCGTCTTTGAGTATGTCGGCTACTATTACAAAATCTGCTGAAATGATGCCTAAATATTTACCGTTGAGGTCGGCAGAGTTGCTTGCGTTTGAAAGTGCTTGGTAGTCTTCTATCATTTTTTAGTTTTAAAATCTTAGTCCACTTAGTAGGCTTAAATCTTTGTAATTTAAATTGAATTTTTTGGCAATAGTTGCGTTTGTAATACTTCCTTTATAGCAAAAAATACCTTTCATAAAAGGTTTGTTTTGGTATATCATTTCATCTATACCGCCTGTTTTTCCTGCTTTTAACAAAAAAGAAGTGAAAATGTTGCTCAATGCAAGGCTAGATGTATGTGCAAATTTAGAAGGAATATTGGGTACACAGTAATGGATGACATCAAATTTTTTGAAAGTAGGTTTGTCATGTGTAGTGGTAGTAGATGTTTCGAAGCATCCACCTTGATCTATACATACGTCTATTATCAAAGCACCTTTTTTCATTTGTGAAACCATTTCTGAAGTGATAATGCAAGGTGTGAAACCTTCGTCTGACCGTAAAGCGCCTATCACAACATCTGCATTTCTGATACTTTCTGAAAGTGTGTGTGTGTCTATGGTGCAAGTGAATATTTGCTGCCCAACATTATATTTCAGTCGTTGAAGTTTAAATAAGTCTTTGTCGAATATTTTTATTTCTGCTCCCAAACTCAAGGCTATTCTTGCGGCGTATTCAGACACTGTTCCTGCTCCCAGTATTACTACTTTGGTAGGAGGGATGCCTGTTATTCCACCCATAATTACACCTTGACCGCCATTGTTGTTGCTTAAGCATTCTGCTGCAATCATCATTACGGCGCTGCCTGCTATTTCAGACATTGCCCTTACCAGTGGCAGTCCGCCTACGTTGTCTTGAATGTATTCGTAAGCTATAGATGTGATTTTTTTTCGGGCTAATGCTTCGAAATAAGATTTTTCGAGACTATACATGTTCAACATCGATATCAATGTTGAATTGGGTTTTAGGTAGTTGAATTCGGGTTCGCTAAGAGCTTGTATTTTAATGATTACGTCGGCTTGAAATACTTCTTCTGCCGAATATACAATTTTTACCCCTGCATCTGCATATTGTTGGTCTGTAAAGCCAGCTTCGAGACCCGCATTGGTTTGTAAGCGTATTTCATGGCCATTATGAATAAGAAGGTTTGCTGCTTCGGGTGTGAGTGCTATTCTTTTTTCTTGACGTAGCAGTTCTTTGGGTATGCCTATCAGCAGGCTGGTTTCGTTGGCTTTTATCCAAGCTATTGCTTCTTGGGGTAGCAAGCCTGTTTGTGCTAATACTTCTTTGAAACCTGATGATGGGTGCGACATGCCTTATTTTTTAAATTTTGAAAACTAAATAATAAAATTGGGCTTCAATGCTATCCGTTTTTTTTGAAAATATATGTTCTTTCTGTTGAGGATGTGGCGTTTATTTGTATCGTGATTGTTTGCAAAGGTAATAAATTTTCGATTTTAGAAGACCATTCGAGCAAACAATAATTTCCTGATTCTAAATATTCTTCTACGCCAAAGTCTAATGCTTCATCTTCATTTTTAAGTCTATAAAAATCAAAATGATAAACAGTATCGTTGTTTATGGTTGTGTACTCATTTACGATAGAAAATGTAGGACTAGAAACATTTTTTTCTATACCCAAAGCTTTACATACAGCTTTAATAGTGGTGGTTTTACCAGCGCCCATTTCGCCTTCGAAAAGCCAAACGGGCGTGTCTTTGCCGAAACTAATTATTTCTTGGGCAATGTTTACAATTGTTTCAAGCGTGCAATTTTCGAATTTTTTAGTCATTTTTTTGTGTTCTATAAATCGCCAAGAATTGGTCTAATGAGTATTTCTTCAACAACGGTGCTTGCAGATAAAGTAAAGCTCGCCCATATCAATTCTGCTACATCTTCGGCTTTTATGAATCTTTCGACTGGAAGTTCTGTGCCCGCCCAAGAGTCTGTAAGTGTGGCACCTGGCAATACAGATGTAACCTTTATATTGTAGGGTTTCATTTCTTCTCTGAGTACTTTGCTCATGCCTATCAATGCGTATTTAGAAATACAATACGATCCGCCATTGGCGTAGGGTGTAATACTTGCAACCGAACAAAGGTTGAAAATATGTCCTTTTTGAGCTGAAATCATGTTTTTTAGCAAACCTCTCGTGAGGTGATAAGCACTGTAAAGGTTGGTATTTATCAAGCTTTCTAGTATGCCTTCTTCTTCGTTGTGAATTTGCCCAGGAACAAAAAAACCTGCATTGTTTACCAATACATCAATGTTTTCTGTGTTTTTTAAAATAAAATCTCCAAAAGCTTTTACTTCTTCTTTTTTAGAAACATCGGCTTTATAAAAAAGTATTTTTTGATTGTTTGAAAGAGCTAAACTGTTTTTTAAATCATGGAAATCGTCTTCATTTCTGGCACAAGTGACGATATTGAACCCGCTTGTCCAAAATTTTTCTACTATAGCTTTGCCAATCCCTTTGGTACCTCCTGTTACTACTATTGTTTTGTTCATTATCTTTGGGTAATTTATTTTAAAACCATAAAACTAAAAACGTTTTTTTAAGCTATTTTGTTGAAAGTCTTATTTTTTCTAAAATGAAATGAGATTTTTGAGTTTAATATTGTTTATAAAGACTAAATTCATTGGATGAAAATATTAACAAATTTAGGCAAATATTTGATTTTCATGGGTCGATTGTTTTCGAATCGTGAAAAGTTACGGGTTTACGTGGGCTTGATTTTCGACGAAGCTTATCAAATAGGTATAGGTTCGCTCTTGATAGTTGCGATTGTGTCGTTTTTTTTGGGTGCTGTTACCTGTGTACAAACAGCCGCAAACTTAGAAAATCCATTTGTGCCACATTATATTATATCGTTGATAGTGCGAGATTCTACTATTTTAGAATTTGCACCTACCATTACGGGCATTGTGTTGGCGGGCAAAGTAGGGTCTAATATTGCAGGGCATTTGGGTACAATGCGAATTACCGAGCAGATAGATGCGTTAGAGGTGATGGGTATCAACTCTACCTCGTATTTGGTTTTGCCCAAAATAGTTGCAGCAATTTTAGTGTTTCCATTGCTGGTAACGTTGGCAGCTTTTTTGTCTATTTATGGGGGATATTTGGCTGGATGGTTTACAGGTGCTATTTCTCCAGAAGAATATATTCAAGGAATTCAGTACGAATTTAGGGCTTTTAATGTGCCTTTTGCTTTGATTAAATCAGTAGTTTTTGCTTTTTTGATAGCATCTATTTCGTCTTATCAAGGATATTATACGCAAGGTGGAGCTTTAGAAGTTGGGCAATCTAGTACTTCAGCGGTAACTAACTCTTGTATTTCTATTTTGATAGCAGATTATTTATTGGCACAACTTTTGGTTTCTGCTTAAATAAATTTATTTTTAGCATAAATTAATACAAAAATACTTTTAATTTTTTCTTCTATGAAATTCAATGATTCCGCCGTTCAAACATATTCAGACACATTTGCTTCAAAAATATGTGACGATTTTTATCAAAACAATGAAACCATCTCTGGCGAACAATTGCTTAAATTGACTGAGTTAAAGCAAATAAACGTTTTTATAATTGCCCAAATTTATAATAAATGGAAGGCAGAAACAGAACAGTTTGTAAGCCCATATTTCAATTATAAAAGTCCTCAGGTGTCATTGGCTTTGCAAAATTTCATGAATACGGTTTCGAAAAATATTGCTATAAAAAGAGCAGATTTAGAGCCTATCTTGAGCCATTCAGTTGGTCAAACAGTAGAATTATTGCTTTTGCCTAAAATTTATTTTCAAAAATTTATTAAAGATAACGATACCCAATATTTTACAAGAGAGCAATCTAATGTTTTGGAAAAATATACCAAAATACATCAAAATGTTGTGGAAAAAATCATCAACAAATATACCGAACTCATAGAAATTGATACCGATACATTGGTGTCGTTTATGAATAATATTGAAGAGACGGCTTTTGAAAATCCTCAAAGCTATATTGATGTAATGTCTAAAATAGTACCTTTTAGTGCTAACGATTTTTGGGAAAATACCGCAAAAAGTACAGTAATTAGTGAAGATTTAAATGAAAATCAATCTTTTTTTGATACCATTTCTGTTTCTGAAGTAAAGGTACCAGAACCTTTAGTAGAGGAAAAAATTGATAATAAAATAGAAGAAAAAATACAAGAAGAAATAGAAGTTGAAACGGTTTTAAGTGAAACTGTTGAGGAAATTGTAGAAAGTAAAGTGCCAGAATTGCCTAACTTTTCTATTCCACCAATAGATGTCAATCTAAAAGAAGAGCCAGTTGCTAGCCTGAATGATCAATTTGCAGATACCAAAACTATAAAAGAATTGCTTGTTCAAGAAACGGAAGGAGTGCAGTCTGTACATGAGCTCAATGCGAACACTAAAGTGGCCAGTATTACAGCGTCTATATCATTAAATAAAAAATTTATTTTTATAGGAAGATTGTTTGGTGGTGATATCAATGCCTACAATAAGTCGGTAGATGAGCTAGACAGCTTTACCAATTACCTTGATGCACGTAATTATATCAATAAATCGTTGTCGCCAAATTATAATTGGATGATGGCAAATGAAGAAGCAGAAGAGTTTTTGGAACTAGTAGCTAATCGATTTAAATAATATTTCAATAGTTTTCCCATTAAAATCACAATAGGATGAAATTTTAATGATTTTCATCTTATTGCTTAAATATGTTTTGCCTAGATGAGAATTTTATTCTTGTTAGTAATATTTTTACTTTGTTTTTATTCCTCACAATCTCAGCAGATTTCTTTGCAAAAACTTAACAATAGGTCTTTGCTTAAAGATATACTCAACAATCCGGCTGAAGACTTGCCCAGCGAATATTATGAAATGATGCTCCAAAACTTAGAGCATCCGCTCGAACTGAATACGGTAGATTATAACAAACTATCTTCTTTGTTGATACTTTCTGAAGAACAAATTGTATCTTTTTTGAGCTATCGGTTGAATAATAAATTATTGTCGGTCAATGAGTTACAAGTTATTCCCAATTTTGATTTATCTACTATAAACAGGCTACTTCCTTTTGTGTACGTTCAAGAAGAAGGCATTTCTGCAAAAAGCATTTCAGAAAGTATTCTTTCGACCAACCATTATTTGCTATTGCGTTATAATCAAACTTTAGAGCAAGCAAAAGGCTATCAACCAGATACTTCCAATAAAAATAAATACTTGGGTTCGCCATTTCATTTTTATGCTCGTTACAAAATGTACACCTCAAAGTCTATAAGTGCAGGCTTTACAATCGACAAAGATGCAGGTGAAACTAAATGGAATGATTTTACATCTTTTCATTTATCGATACAAAATAAAGGGCACTGGAAAAATATTACTTTGGGTGATTATCAGCTACAATTTGGTCAGGGTTTGGTGTCGTCAGCAGGTTTTTATTTGGGTAAAAGTTCGGAACCTATTTTGTCTGTAAAACGAAATCAGGTAGGCGTGAGACCGTATACTTCGTCGCTAGAACAAGGTTTTTTTAGAGGAGCTACGGCAACGTATCAGTTAGGTAAAATAGATATTACGGGTTTTTATTCACAAAAAAACAAAGACGCCAATCAAAAAACCAATACCATAAAATCACCTTCTACTCAAAAAACCATAAAAGTAAAAGTTGATACCGTTACTTCTTTACTGACAGATGGATACCATAGAAACAACAGCGAAATAGAAGATAAAAATGTATTGAAAGAAATAACCTACGGTGGAGATGTGACTTACAGGTCAGAAAAAAATAATTTTCAGTTAGGATTTATAACACTCTATTCTCAACTAAATATACCTTATGTAAAAGCAGTTGCACCTTATAACGAGCATGAGTTTGCTGGAAAAAACAATCTTTTGACGAGTCTTCATTATAGTTATTTATGGCAAAATGTACATTTTTTTGGCGAAATAGCTCGGTCTACAAGTGGCGGAATAGGCACTGTAAATGGTGTATTATTAAGTTTGGGAAAAAATACAGACATGGCTTTGTTGTATAGGCATTACGATAAAAATTTCCATAGCTTTTATGCCAATAGTTTTGTAGAAAACTCAAGAAGCATCAACGAAAAAGGGATTTATTATGGATTGAAACAAGTTTTGAATAAAAACTGGACTTTGTCTGCTTATGTAGATTATTTTAAATTTCCTTGGTATCGTTATCAACAAAAATCTAAAAATACCGACGGAATAGGCTATATGGCAAGATTTACCTATAAACCTAACAAACGTTTTAATGCGTATTTTCAATACAGACAAGAAAATAAAGACGAAAACACAAAAATACAGGAAGCTTATTTTGACAAAAAAGGTGTCGCCAAAACCAAAGATGTAACCGTGTTGCTCAATCGGGCAAGGTCAATTTTTAATCTTTATAGCGACTACGACATTACACCGAATATCAATCTTCAAAGTCGTGTTTCATATAATGTTATCAAGTTTTATGGGCAAAAATTTACCCAAGGTTTTGGAATAGCCCAAGATGTGAATTTAGACTATAAAAAATGGTCATTTTCGGGCAGAGTAGCTTTTTATAATACAGATAGCTACGACAATAGCGTTTATTTTTATGAACAAGATGTCTTGTATGCGTTTTCGTTTCCAGCATATTATAAACATGGTTTACGAAACTACTGGCTGATACATTATAAAGCAAACAAAACATTTGATTGTTGGTTGAAAATATCTAGGAGCGATTTGTTTGACCCCAATGGCGTTTTTGGGTCTGGGCAAGACGAAATAAAACTGCCTTATCGGCACGATTTGAAGTTACAAGCTAGAATACAATTTTAGTATAAAAAAAAACGCATCGAAATGTATTTCAATGCGATTTTTTTGTTTAACCTTACAATTAAACTACCGCTTGACGTACTTTAACAAGTTTTTCTAACAAACTCTCAAGTTTGTCTAGTGCGAGCATATTGGCACCGTCAGATTTGGCAATAGCAGGATTTGGGTGAGTTTCTATAAAAATGCCATCTGCACCCGTTGCTATAGCTGCTTTGGCAATCACTTCTATCATTTGCGGTTGTCCACCAGTAACGCCACTGCTTTGATTGGGCCTTTGAAGCGAATGCGTACAGTCCATTACTACAGGTACATTGTGGGCTTGCATTTCAGGGATATTTCGGTAGTCTACTACCAAATCTCCATATCCAAAAGAATTGCCTCGGTCTGTTAAAAAAACCTGTGCCTTAGGATTTTCAGAAAGGATTTTTTCAACTGCAAATTTCATCGAATTTCCCGACATAAATTGTCCTTTCTTTATATTTACCGCTTTTCCTGTACGTGCTGCCGCAGCCAAAAGGTCTGTTTGTCTACACAAAAAAGCAGGAATTTGCAGTACATCCACATATTGAGCGGCCAAGTCTGCTTCGAGAGATTCGTGTATGTCTGTAACGGTGGGTAAATCGTAATGATTACCAACTGCTTGCAATATTTCTAATGCTTTTACATCTCCAATTCCTGTAAAAGAATCTAGCTTTGTGCGGTTGGCTTTACGGTATGAGCCTTTAAAAATATACGGAATACCTAGGTTGTCTGTAATGGTTTTTACTTTTTCTGCAATTTCAAAAGCCAAGTCATTGCTTTCTATCGCACAGCTACCCGCCATCAAGAAAAAGTTATTATTATTGGTGTTTTTTAACCTTGGAATAAACATATTTTGTTCTGTTTTAACGATTTTTAAAATAATTTAGATGAAATTAACTTCTGTAGAAAGCTGTATGCCAAACTTTTCCATTACTGAAGCCTTTATTTTTTCAGACAAAAGAGCTAAATCGTTGCCATTGCCTTTGCCATAATTTACCAATACTAAAGCCTGTTTTTCATGAACTCCTATATTACCTTCTCTATATCCTTTCCAGCCAGCTTGTTCTATTAGCCAGCCAGCAGGTACTTTTACGGTATTTTCATTTACAATGTAAGAAGGCATTTGGGTGAATTTGTCTTTCAAAGTATTGTAATTATCTACAGATATTTCGGGGTTTTTGAAAAAACTACCAGCGTTTCCTATTTTTTGGGGGTCAGGTAGTTTACTTTGTCTGATGGATATTACTGCGTCTGAAACCGCTTTTATGGTTAAATCTTTTACTTGATTAGCTTCTAAAGTTTTTTGAATATCACCATAACTGATTTTGAAATTGGGTGTTTTTGATAACTTAAAAGTAACAGCAGTAATGAAATATTGCCCTTTAAATTTGTTTTTAAAAACACTTTCTCGGTAGCCAAAGTCACAATCTTTGAGTTGAAAAATGTCTGTTTCTTGTTTTTTTAAGTGAAAGCCTTCTAATTCATGAAAAACATCTTTTATCTCAACGCCATAAGCCCCAATGTTTTGCATAGGTGCAGCTCCTACAGTGCCAGGAATGAGCGAAAGATTCTCTACGCCAGCATAATTGTTTTTGATACAATAAAGCACAAATTCATGCCAATTTTCGCCAGCACCTACTTTTAAATAAACAAAATCATCCTCTTCTTTAGTGATTTCTATACCTTTGAGGTTGTTTTTCAAAACAAGTCCATCAAAATTGTCACAAAGCAAAATGTTACTTCCACCACCTAATATCAAGTATTCAATACTGCCAAAAGGATAGCTTTTAAGCGTATTTTTTAAATCGTCTAATTGGTTTATTTCGATATAAAATTTTGCAAAAGCCTCAATTCCAAAGGTATTTAGCTGGGTCAAAGAAAAGTTTTTTTGTATTTGCATTTATGTTTGAATGAATCTAAGTGTTAGTTTTTTTTGAAAAATATTACAAATATTATTGAATGTCAGTCTATTAAAATCACATAATTACAACTCATTATGAATTTTACACAAATTGAATTAACTTTATGTCGTCTATGGCTTTTCTGTAAAAGATTCCAGTCAAATAATTAAATTTGTTAGCCAATTTAAAATAAAGAATCTAGTTCGAAACAATCAATATGCAAATATTTAGTATCAAAGTTATTTTTATAACACTACTTGTATTTTTTGTTAAAATTAATGCTTTTAGTCTCAATAATTCACTTTTTTTGATTGATTCTGGGAAAACCTTTTATCAAAAAGATCTATCTAAGTATAGAAATCTTCAAAAACCAACAGAAGCTTACTACGAATTACAAGATTCTTTATCAGCTCAACCATCAAAAATTAAGTTAAATAACGACAATGGTCGTGTAGATTCGTTACTTGATTCAATAACCGAACAAATAAAAAATATCAAATTTGCTAACGGTTTTCGTATTCAAATATATGTAGGAAATGAAAAAACAATGGCAGACGAAGCCAAAGTTTTTATTTATAAAAATTACCCAGAAATAGACCCTTACATGTATTTTAATGTGCCAATTTACAAAATTAAAGTAGGAGATTTTCTGAAAAGAACCCAAGCCGAACAATATTTATATAAGCTCAAAGAAGCGTTTCCTGCCGCCATTATATTGCCCGATAAAGTAGAAATCAAAAAAGGTCTGTTGGTGAAGTAACCCGAAAGGCTTACCTTTGTTGGAGTTTGATTAGTAAATATAGCATTGGTAATAAAAATAATAGTTTACATTTTTTGAATTTTATTTATAACAGATTCCTTAGATATGAAATTTGTAGATATAAAAAACGATGTAGCATTTAGGAAAATTTTCGGAAATGAAAATAGAAAAGAAGTTTTGATTTCTTTTTTAAATGCTGTTTTATTACTCGAATCAAACTGTAAAATTGTTGATGTAGTTATTTTAACGCCTTATCAATTACCTGATTTAAAAGGAGGAAAAGTGACAATAGTTGATATAAAAGCTAAAGATATAAATGGAAAAGAGTACATTGTAGAAATGCAAGTAGCAGAAGTAGACGCTTTTGATAAACGTGTATTATATTATGCTTCAAAAAGCTATTCGGCACAAATAGAGCGAGGTGATCAATACGAAAATCTTAATCCTACTTATTTTATAGGAATATTGGATTTTGAAGCAACACAAAACCCAAGTTATATCAGCAGGCATAAAATAATAGACATAGAAACAAATGAAAACTACATAAAAGATATTGAGTTTAATTTTATTGAATTGCCCAAATTTAATAAACAAGAAAGTGAATTGAATTCTGTAGTAGATCAATGGGTATATTTTATAAAAAATGCAGAAAACTTAAACTTAATACCTGACAACTTAACTGATACAGGCTTGAGATTTGCTTATGAAGATGCATCTAAACATAATTGGACAAAAGCTGAATTGGAAGCTTATGACTATGCTCTTATGCGAGAACAAGACGAAAAAGGAAGAATGAATGCCACTATAAAAAATATTGCAAGAAGTTTGTTTAAATCAAGTTTAAGTGATGTTGAAATTGCTCAACATACTAAGTTATCTTTAGATCAAATACAAAAGATGCGTTCTGGTTTAAATTAAATATACATTCTTTAATCTAATCATAATTATTAAAATAAAAGTATTGATTAAACAGATACAAACATCATTATCTAAAAAAAATAGAAATAAAATAAATGAAGAAAGCATTAATAACTGGAGTAACTGGACAAGATGGAGCCTATTTATCTGAATTGTTGTTGTCTAAAGGTTACGAAGTACATGGTATAAAAAGACGTAGCTCATTGATTAATACACAACGCATAGACCATTTGTACGAAGATTTACACAATAGCAATGTGCGTTTTAAGTTACATTATGGCGATTTGTCTGATTCAACCAATATTATTAGAATTATTCAAGAAGTTCAGCCCGACGAGATTTATAATTTAGGTGCTATGTCACATGTGAAAGTATCGTTTGATGAGCCAGAATATACGGCACAAGTAGATGGAATAGGTACTTTACGAATATTAGAAGCAGTAAGATTGCTCAATTTAGTGAAAAAGACCAAAATTTATCAAGCATCTACCTCAGAGCTTTATGGCTTGGTACAAGAAGTGCCACAGTCAGAAAAAACGCCATTTTATCCTCGTTCGCCTTATGCAGTTGCCAAGATGTATGCTTATTGGATTACTGTAAATTACAGAGAGGCTTATGGTATTTTTGCTTCAAATGGGATTTTATTTAACCACGAATCTCCACTGAGAGGTGAAACATTTGTAACCAGAAAAATCACCAGAGCAGTTTCTCAGATAGCACTGAAACAGCAAGATAAATTGTTTTTGGGTAATTTAGATGCTCAGAGAGACTGGGGACATGCCAAAGATTATGTAGAAGCCATGTGGTTGATCTTGCAACAAGAAGTAGCCGAAGACTTTGTGATAGCAACTGGTGTAACTACAGCAGTGAGAGAATTTGTAAGAATGTCTTTTGCAGAAGTGGGTATAGAAATTGCTTTTAGTGGAGAAGGCGTAAACGAAATTGGAACAGTAAAAGCTTGTAATAACCCTGCTTATCAAATAGAAATTGGTAAAGAGGTAGTAGCAGTAGATCCCAAATACTTTAGGCCAACAGAAGTAGAATTACTAATTGGAGACCCTACCAAATCAAAAACTAAATTGGGCTGGGAGCCTAAATACGATTTAAAAGCATTGGTAAAAGATATGATGGATGCAGATATGGCACTGTTTACTAAGTAAATTTTAGATTAATAAAAAAAACCTTTAAAACTTAATTTTAAAGGTTTTTTTATTTTTTTACTGTCTCAAATCTTTTAGTAGTTTATTGCAAAACAAAAATTCATTCAACTCTGTAACCTCAGATTTTGTAATATTACCATTATCACCTTCCCAAAGTTTTTTTCCTTTGTAAAGAAATAGTATTTTTTCGCCAATACCCATTACTGAGTTCATGTCGTGTGTGATTACTATAGTGGTAATATTGAAGTCGTCTGTGATTTCTTTGATTAGGTCGTCTATTTTTACAGAAGTAAGCGGGTCAAGCCCAGAGTTAGGTTCATCACAAAATAGATATTTAGGGTTCATAACTATTGCACGAGCTATTCCTACTCTTTTTTTCATACCTCCCGATATCTCAGATGGCATTCTGTTTCCAGCATTTTCTAGTCCTACTTTTTGTAAGCAGAATTGTACCCTTTCTGTTTTTTCCTCTTCGCTCATATCGGTAAGCATATTGAGGGGGAATTTTACATTGTCGAGTACTGTTTTAGAGTCAAACAAAGCTCCGCCTTGAAAAAGTACGCCCATTTCACGTCGAATGTCTTTGCGGGTATCTTCGTCAGAGCCATGAAAGTCTCTGCCGTTGTATAAAATTTTACCTTGCTCAGGTTTTATTATTCCTATCATACATTTTAGTAGTACGCTTTTTCCTGTACCGCTTCCACCTATTATCAAAGAGGTATCGCCTGGTTTAAAACTTCCGTTTATATCGAGCAAAATATCTCTTCCTTCAAAGGCTTTATGTATGTTTTTTATTTCTATCATTTTGAAATAAGTTTATTTGTCATTCATTATATCATGCCCCATTTTGTCTCTTTTGGTGGCAAGATATTTTTCATTGTGCGGGTTAGCACTTATTTCTATAGGCACCGTGTCTATTATTTCTAAACCGTAACCTAGTAAACCTTTTCTTTTTTTAGGATTGTTGGTGATCAATCTTATTTTGTTTATACCCAAATCTCTGATGATAGATGCGCCTACGCCATAATCTCGCTCGTCCATTTTGAAGCCCAGCTCAAGGTTTGCTTCTACAGTATCTCGGCCCATTTCTTGGAGTTTATAAGCTTTCAGTTTGTTTACTAGTCCTATGCCACGTCCTTCTTGAAACATATATACTATCAGCCCTTTACCTTCTTTTTCAATCATTTCCATGGTATTGTGGAGTTGTCCACCACAGTCGCAACGGCAAGATCCGAAAATATCTCCTGTTACACATGAGCTATGCACACGTACTAGTACAGGTTCGTCTTTCTCCCAAGTACCTTTTATCAGGGCTAAGTGAGTTTCCCCAGTATTTATTTGCTTGAAAGCCAACAGTTCGAAATGTCCCCATTCGGTGGGTAAATCTACACCTATTTCACGCTTTATAAGGCTTTCTTTAGAGAGTCTATACGCTATCAAATCTTTTATAGTTACTAGTTTTAAATCAAATTTATCTGCTATTTTTCTTAGCTCTGGAAGACGGGCCATAGAGCCATCTTCGTTAAGTATTTCTATAAGCACTCCCGATGGTTTATAACCTGCCAAACGTGCAAAGTCCATAGCTGCCTCTGTGTGCCCTATGCGACGAAGTACACCTTCTTTTTTTGCTTTTAATGGAAATATATGCCCAGGTCTACCTAGGTCTTCGGGTTTTGTATTGTCGCTCACCAAAGCTTGGATAGTTTTGGAGCGATCTTGTGCCGAAATACCAGTGGTACAGCCATTGCCCAATAAATCTACCGAAACCGTAAAAGGGGTTTCGTGTGTAGCAGTATTGCTACCCACCATCATTTCTAAGCCTAGTTCGTGGCAACGCTCTTCGGTAAGCGAAACGCACATCAAACCACGGGCTTCTTTGATCATAAAATTGGCAATTTCGGGGGTGATAGCTTCAGAAGCACATATCATATCACCTTCGTTTTCTCGGTCCTCATCGTCGGCAACTATTATTATTTTGCCTTGTTTGATGTCTTCGAGTGCCTCTTCAATGGTATTTAGTTTTATAATTGACATTTTATGATTAGATTTACTATTCGTTTGCCGATGTAATGTATTTTTTGCAAGATACAAAAATACTGATTATTATTTTTTGAAAACGCAATTGGGTTGAGCAATCCATAGGTTTTTTTATGAAATAGGCTAAATGTTTTTTTTAGCATAGTTATTGCTAAAATATTTTTTTACAAGTATGAAATTTTTTTCTGTTTTAAAAGTTTAAACTTTATATTATAGAAATTAGAGATAGTATTCCAAAAATAAGATTTTTACCATTGATATATTTTAAAATAAGTTGATATGTTTAAGACGCATCCAAGTTTTTATATTTTTTTATTGAGTACAATATTGTTGTTTACCTCGAATATTGGCTTTGGGCAATGCCCAGCAAGAGGTGTTGATGCTCCGGGCAATTTTGTTATTAAGCATTCTTTATTTGACGTTAGCAAAGATTATTCAGTATACGAAGGTAGAGATGCACTTGGAAATATTACCAATGTTGTGCCTGCTACAGATGATGGTGTCAATAATGAACCTTATAGAATATGCAAGGGTACTACTTTGACTGTGGTTCCATATACTTCTGGAGCTAGTTTTACTAATGCAAAATTTGTCTTTGATTACAATACTTCTAACATGCCTTCGCCTTCATATTGGTCTATAAAAAATACAGCAGATAGGAAATATGAATACAAAACTGTAGGTAAATATTATCTTATGATGAGTATAATTGGAGGTGCAGGAACTTATTATGCTTGCAAAGTAATTGAAGTCGTTGATCCCAATATTGCACCTAATGTAACCCTCAAAAGCTGTTCAGATTCGGAAATAGAAGTTATCTTTCCTGCAGATCTCAATGAAAGACCTTTTGAGAAATATGAAATTACTATGGGTGGTAGTTCTACATTTCTTCTAGATCATCCATTTTCGCCTACAGACCGTACTAGTGAGGCTATTTACAAACAATCTTCGGGAGTGCTTGGTGAGACTAATGTAGAAGTAAAAGTAAAAGGAGTAGTAAATGATGAAGAAGCTTGTTTAAGTAACAGCACTCCACTTGCTGAGTTTTCACAGTTTGTTACTGTAGGAGCACCTTTGCCAGCTCATACATTGAAATCTTTAGAAGAAGTAGATGGTACGCCTAATAAATTTAAACTTTCTTATATTGGTTCAAGTGGTGTGAAATTTGATGTATTTAGTAGAACAAATACGGGTGCGTATAACTATTCATTGCCACCTTTCAAGTCTGACAAAAGTGCAACGTCTGGGCTTACAGATGTGATTTTAGATCTTTCAAGCACAGCTACTCCACAAACTTGCTTTCAATTAGTCCCATTGAGCCTTTGCGGTGCAAGAGATTTTACGAAATCTATAGGGGAAATATGTACGCTTCCTTTTACGCTTACAGCAGGAGAAAAAAAGAATGAAATTAGTTGGACGCCCTATCCTAT
>JAGNSI010000100.1 GCA_017988135.1 Pseudarcicella sp. | reverse complement strand
GAACCCTATGATGCAGAAGCGATTAGGTATAATTTTAAATCAAAAAAGGCAATTATAAAAGCCATAATTACCAAACAAGATGATGGCTTTATTCATGGCGAAAAAGTAAAAAAAGACAATGAAGATAATTTGTATATCAGCAATGCAAAATACACTACTTGCAATCTCGAACACCCACATTTTTATATCAAAGCGAAAAAAATAAAATTAGTTGGTAAAAAAGAAATCGTTTCAGGTCCTTTTAATATTGTCTTAAATGATATTCCTTTACCTATAGGATTGCCATTTGGTTTTTTTCCGTATCAACAAAGAAAAGAAAACGGCACATCTGGTATCATCATGCCAAGCTATGGCGAAGACCAAGAGCGTGGTTTTTATCTGTTAAATGGTGGATATTATTGGGCAGCTAGCGAGCATATTGGCGTTACACTTACTTCGCAGTTGTACACCAAAGGTAGTTGGGGGCTTACAGCAAACTCTCAATACATTAAAAAATACAGATACAGTGGTAGTTTAAGTGCAAGTTTCAATAGAAATATAACTGGTAATGTTATCGCCTCCAACTCAAACGACCAGTTTAGTTTTCAGTGGTCGCATCAGCCTCAACGTTATGGCAATATGTCTACATTTTCTACAAGTGTAAACTTACAGTCTAGCGGTTTTGGTTCTCAAAATTCTTTTAACACCCAGTCATATATTCAAAATTCATCTAACTCTTCTATTCAATATGCCAAAAACTTTGGAGAAAAAGTGTCTTTTAGTATCAATTCAAATGCTGTACTTGCTTTAGTACCAGACAATAGCAGAACTTATATTGGAAATGAAACACCTCAAGAATCTGATCCTGTATCTACACAAGTAGATGTAACTACTGGTTTTTCACTTGGAGTAACTCAATTGACACCTTTTTTGAAGAAAAGTGCCCTAAAAGAGCGTTTTATGGATCAATTTAGATTGGGTTTGTCATTGTCAGGTAACTATGTTTTGAGCAATAAAATAGATTTTAGCCAACAAGAATATAATAATGTAAGTTACAGAGTAAACCGAAAAATAGATAGTACCACATTCAAAGATCCCAACAATAACACTTCAGTTCCCAGTTTTGAAAGAGACGGGTTAGTATCTTTTTTTGGTGATTTCGGTAAAGTACAAGAGAATGCAAAAACTACTTTAAACTATTCAGTACCTATAAGTTTACCAAATATAAAATTAGGGAAATACATCAATTTAAGCCCTTCAATGAGCCTAAATGGTAATATTTATACCCGTAAATTTAAATATCAGTACATAGAAAGTAGCTCTGAAAAGTTTTTGTTTAATAAAAATGACACCACTGGTGCCATTATAGTAGAGCGTGACCAAAGTGGATTCAATACCGATAATTTCGACTATAGTACATCTTTTTCAGTATCTACCAACACCCGTTTGTATGGAACTTTGAATTTTAAAAAAGGTAGACTTTCGGCTTTGCGTCATGTAATGTCGCCAAGTATAAGTGCCAGTTGGGCACCAGATTTAAAGGATAAATTTTACGAAAAAGTTCAAATCAATACCTTTAAAGATCCTTCAAAAAATGAATATAAGTACATATCAAGGTTTGACCCAACACGTACATTGGAGGTAAATCAAAGTAGCGAATCGGGAGGTTTAAGCTTTGGTTTGCAAAATACCTTGGAAGCTAAAATTAAAGCTAAAACAGATACAGCCAAAAACGATTACGAAAAAATAAGCATAATTGATAATTTGAGCATATCTACCAATTATAATTTCTTTGCAAAAGCTTATAAGCTGTCTAATATATCCATGAATGCAAATAGTAGAGTGAAAAAGTTTGATATCAATATGGGAGCAACTTTTGACCCCTACATGTATCAACAAGATATATCGAGGTCAGCAATCGGAAAAAGATTAGATAAACTTTCTATTTCAAATGGAGGTGGGCTTGCCAATTTAAGCAACTTTAATTTAGCTATATCAAAAAGTTTTTCGCCTAGCAAAAAACAAGAAAAGAAAAGTGCAAACGCCTCTGAAAATGATGTAAAACAGATCAACAAAAATATAGACAATTATGTAGATTGGTCTATACCTTGGAATTTTAGGTTCAGTTATCAATACAATTACAGCAAAGAAGGTTTTGCACCAGTCACTTCAACCAGTAACTTGTCATTCAGCGGTGACCTAAAAATGACAGAACACTGGAACTTTAACCTAAGCTCGGGTTACGATTTTGACCAAAAGTCAGTAACATTTACCACTATAAGTTTGCAAAGAAATCTTCACTGTTGGGTGATGGAGTTTAGTTGGACACCAGTAGCTAACCCAAGATACGGACGAGTAAGTAACTATAATTTCGACCTAAGAGTAAATTCTTCATTACTCTCTGAGCTGAAATTGTCTCGTCGTAAATTGTTTAGCGATAGGTCTACACTGTATCAATAAGTAATTTTTTCTTTAAAAGCTTTTCTGAATTTGTCTAATTTTGGTTTGATGACCATTTTACAATAGCCTTGTTCTTTGTTCAGGTTATAATAGTTTTGATGATAATCTTCAGCAACAGAAAAGTCTTCTAATTTTGTTATTTCAGTAACAATTGGCTTAGGAAATACTTTTTTTGTGTTCAAGTTTTTCAACCATTCTGTAGCTATTACTTTTTGTGAATCTGTAGAATAATATATCCCAGATCTATATTGCGTGCCAATGTCAGCCCCTTGTTGGTTTAAAGTAGTAGGGTCGTGTACAGACCAAAATACCTCTAGTAAATTTTCAAAAGAAATAACATCAGGATTGTAAGTCACTTGGCAAACTTCTACACAGCCAGTTTCGCCTGTGCATACTTGCTTATAAGTAGGTTTCTCGATTTTACCATTTGAATAGCCAGACACTACTTTTTCAACCCCTTTCAGTTCTTGAAAAACTACTTCAACACACCAAAAACAACCTGCACCAAATGTGATAATTTCTTTTTTGTTCATCGTGCTAGATTTATTTTGTATTTTTTTGCTTGATATTTTTTTAATAGTCTCGTTTTTAGTTGTTTGAGAGATTGAAATATTCCCTACAACCAAAAAGTATAATACAGTCAATAACTTTTTCATTTGTTTTTTATTAATGCTATGAAACCATTTGTTAAAGCTATTTTTTTTAGAAAGCAGTAACTCAACTATATATTTTTCGTTTAATTATCCTTAAATTTGCATGATTTTTTCTGAAACATTACATGAATACAAATAGCATAAACCCAATAAATAACAGTACCTCGCTTCAATCATGGTCAAAAGCTTGGCAAAATAATCAATTTCGTTGGAAATTTATTGGTACATTAATTTTGTTTTCCATCATTGCATTCAACGCACCTACCTATTTAGGCTACATACAAACCCGAAAAGGTGTTGTCTTGAATGATTTTATACTTGAATCACTTCCTGCCCTTGACGTTTCCAATTATATATTTGTTATTTTATACAGCTTAGTCGTATACTTTTTATCAAGAACACTTTGCAACGCCCAATTGTTTCTTTTGTTTTCCATGACTTTTGTGATAGAAACCTATTTTAGGATGCTAACTATTTACCTTTTTCCGCTTGAGCCACCTTTGGGTTTAATAGAACTTTCAGATCCATTTGCGGCTATTTTTATTTATGGGAAAAAAGGAGCCATAACCCATGATTTATTTTTTTCGGGTCATACAGCAACAATGCTAATTGTTTGTTTGTTTATGAAAGGGAAAATTCAACGCTTTATAGCATATTTAGCTGCTTTGATTGTAATAGTTTTACTATTAATTCAACACATACATTACACAATAGATATTCTTGGAGCATTCTTTTTTACCTTTTTGGCATACTTTTTGGCTAAAAGAATATATAGAATTTGAGTGGTTTTAACACAAAAACTATTCAAATTTTTGAATAAATACCTGATTTTTTATATAAATTGCATGTTAATTACAATACCTCTATTTTTGGGGTAAATCCAGATACATTGAAATGACAAAATTCGAATACAAAACATTTATCTTAGGTGATAAACTTACAGATGAACAAAAAAAATACTTTGAAAAATATGGAGTAATCCAGTTTAAAAACTTTTTGAATAAAGAAACAGTACAATTGTTTATCAATGAAGCCAAGAAAGTAGAAGCAGGTTGGATAGCAGATGGCGTTGAAAAAATAAATGGCATTCCATTAAAGTTTGGCAAAGATACAAGTGGAAACAAAATGATACAAAGAATGTGCTTTATGAATAAATACAGCACACTTTTGGGTGAATTTTTGAAAGATCCACGTTTACAGCTTTTGCTTGAATTATTGGGTAGCTACGAAGGGCGTATCAGTGAAGACGAAAAAGACGGTTTGGTATTTAATCATTATGTAAATGCCGAAAATTCTAAATTCAGTCAAATGGGATGGCATACAGATAGCCCTAGAGACTTGTTTTTAGGTCAAAAAATATTGCCTATGCTCAATGTAGGAATACATTTAGACGATTGTCCTAAATCAAACGGAGGTCTACGTGTATTGCCAGGCACACAAAATCAAGGTGTGTTGAAACTATTGTTTGGTAAAAAACAATTTATTGACCATAAGCCTGATGCAAGAGAAGTAGGTTTTGATATCAACTCAGGTGATTTGACTGTGCATGATGGTAGATTATGGCATAGGGTAGAGGTTTCGCCAAATGTAGGTGAAAAGTCTCGTAGAAGAGTAATGTATGTACCTATCATTACAGGAAAGTACAAACCTAAGTCAGAAAACAGTAGAACCCCGTTTTATCATCGTTTTGCTAAAGTGGTTCAAAAATAATATTCGATATATGTTCATAAAAAAAGCCTTTCATCTTAAAATTGAAAGGCTTTTTTTATGTGTACTGCGAATTACTGAACAGCTGTAAATTCTATTTCAACCAAATAATCTGGTGAAACCAATTTGCTGATTTCGTAAATACCTGTAGTAGGTTTTATGTCTGAGAAAAATTCGCCGTGAGCTTTAGCGATATTGTCGAACTGGCTGATGTCTGTAGTGAAAATTCTGGTTCTAACTACATCTTTCATGCTAGTGCCCGCATCTTGCAAAACTACTGCTATTCTTTCTAAAATATTTATTGTTTGTGCGTATGCATCAGTGGCTGTTACTTTTTCTCCGTCTACTATTGCTACAGTGCCTGAAACTTCTATGATATTGCCTATACGAACTGCACGGCAGTATCCCATTTTTTCCTCCCAAGGAGAGCCTGTTAATATATTTTTTCTTTCTGACATTATTTTTTATTTTTTAAATTTATCTATTCATCGAAACTAAAAATTCTTCGTTGCTTCTTGTTCCTTTCATTTGTTGTTGTAAAAACTCCATTGCTTCTACAGAGTTCATGTCTGACATGTGTTTTCTTAAAATCCAAACACGTTTCAAGGTTTCTTTGTCCATCAACAAGTCTTCACGGCGTGTGCCTGATGCAGTAACATCTATAGCAGGATATACTCTTCTGTTTGATAGCTTGCGGTCTAGTTGAAGTTCCATGTTACCAGTTCCTTTGAATTCTTCAAAGATAACTTCATCCATTTTAGAACCTGTTTCTATCAATGCTGTAGCTATAATGGTAAGCGAACCTCCGTTTTCAACATTACGAGCAGCTCCAAAAAATCTTTTTGGCTTATGCAATGCATTGGCATCTACACCGCCCGAAAGTATTTTACCTGACGATGGTATCACTGTATTGTAAGCACGTGCCAATCGGGTGATAGAATCTAAAAGTATAACCACATCATGTCCACATTCTACCATTCTTTTGGCTTTTTCGAGCACTATGCTGGCTACTTTTACGTGTCTGTCAGCTTGTTCGTCGAAGGTAGAAGATATTACTTCGGCTTTTACACTTCTTTGCATGTCTGTAACCTCTTCTGGGCGTTCGTCGATTAGTAAAATAATCAAGTACACCTCAGGGTGGTTGGCAACTATTGCATTGGCAATTTCTTTTAAAAGTACGGTTTTACCTGTTTTGGGTTGAGCCACTATCATACCACGTTGCCCTTTGCCAATAGGAGCAAAAAGGTCTAAAATGCGGGTAGACATTTGATCTGGTTTCAAAAAGAGGTTTAATTTCTCTTCAGGAAAAAGAGGTGTAAGGTACTCGAAAGGTATTCTGTCACGAATCTCTTCGGTGGTTTTTCCATTTACTGAAGAAACTCGTAATAAAGCAAAGTATTTTTCACCTTCCTTAGGTGGTCTTATTGCTCCTCTTACTGTATCGCCAGTTTTAAGTCCAAAAAGTTTGATTTGTGATGGTGATACATAAATATCATCAGGCGATGCCAAATAGTTGTAGTCTGCAGCTCTTAAAAAACCATAGCCACCATCTTGCATTATTTCAAGAACGCCTTCGTTTTCTATCAGTCCGTCAAACTCACGAATGGCGGTGTTGTACATCTGTTTGATGTTTCTAACGCTAGGTGTTTTTTTGCTTTTATCTTCTGTTCCATCTTCATTCATCAAGAATGAAGTGTCTACTACAAGGTCGTCATCAATAGCAATTTCAGATAAATTAGTGATGATATCTTGTTGCTCTGAATCAATATTTATTTCGGTATTTGATATTGATTCAGCTGGAATAGGCTTTTCTTCAACCGGGCTACTGGCTAATTCTGTATTGGTGATTTCTGCATCTTTTTTGATACGTTGTCTTTTAGGTTTTTCAGAATCAGCTACAGAGTTGCTCGTGGGAGCTTCTACAATTGGTTGGTTTTCAATTACCTCTTCAGTTGTTTTTTGTTCGACTACCACTTTGGGTTTAGATACTTTGGGTGGAGTCTCGGTTTGTAGTTCGAAAATTTTGGCTACCATTTCTTTTTTAGACATTTCTGCTAAATTGGGTATTTTCATACCGATGGCAATTTTTCTTAATTCTGATACGAGCTTGGATTCTAATTCTGGAATTGTAAACATATATTGTTTCATAAAAACCTCAAGAATGAGGCTTAAAATTGTAATGTGGAATTGCTAAAATGATTATCAAAAAATCAGTTGATATATCAGTTGATATATAAGTCCTAGAAATTTTTGGGGAAATACTTTATTGTCTTTTCGATGATGCAATAATAAAACGATTTTGTCATTTATTCAAATTTTTAAGGATTATTTTTTTATTTTTTTCTGTAAATTAACATTTAGTAGGTGTGTTTGTATTTTATTTTAGAGTAAATTTGAATTAGCTTATATCTTTAATACTCAAAGCAATTAGATAAATATGTTTTTGGAACGAAATTTTTTTTTGACGCTTTTTTTGTTTTTAGCCATTTCTTGTGTTCCCAAAGAAGAGCCAGATAATTTTATTTCTCAGTCTATAGTAGATATTTTGTCTGAAAAGCCTACTGTTTATTCCGAATTTTTAAATGCTATTACTCGTTTACAGAAAGTAGAAACATTCAAAGGAGCTGGTCCTTACACGTTGTTTGTTCCAACTAATGAAGCACTTTCAAAAGCGGGTATCGATTTGAAAACTAAAAACGTAAAAGAGCTCGAAACGTTTGTTTATCATCATATTTTAGGTGAAAAATTATATAGCAATTTTATTACTAATGGCAAAAAAGTATCGTTGAGCGAAGCCAATTTTTATCTTCATAAAAAAGATAGTTCGATAACTATCAATGGCACTACTGCAGTATCTAAGATAGGCAAAGAAGCCTACAATGGGATAGTTTTTTCTGTAAATATTCCGCTTACAATACCTACTAATACTTTGGAGTTTTTTTTGGAGAATAATCCGGATTTTACGGAAATCAAAACGTTAATATATAGCGCCAATACTAGTATTATTGATGTTTTGAAAAATTCAAATACCAAAGGAGTTACTGTATTTTTGCCCAACAATGATGCTATGAATAACTATTATAAGCTCAATCAAAAATCGTTTTTGTTGGCACCTGCTAATAAAGATTTTTTGAATAAGTTGTTGTTAAATCATATCGTTGAAGGTCGTTATTTTACTTCAGATATGTCTACTTCCAGTACAGCTGTAATACCTTTTTTGGCAGGTGGTAGCCTAAGTTTTTTATCTAAAAGTACACTCAAAAATACCAAAACAGCAGATATTTCTACAATAAAATTAGGTGATTTTCAGGCCACAAACGGCATCGTACATGTGATAGATAAAGTATTGGGAATATAGTTTTATTTAGCAATACTTATGGGCAAGTAGCCATCTGTTTTTACTTCATTTACTACAAATCGGCTTTGTGCGTTGCCAATGTTTTTGAGTGCAGCAAGTTTGTGCAAAATAAAGCCACGGTATTCGTCCATATCTTTTACAAGTACTTTTAGCATAAAATCACTTCCTCCAGACACACAATAGCATTCTATTACCTCGTCTAGTGCCATCACTTCTTTTTCGAATTGTAATAGAAAATCTGAAGCATGCTCTTTGAGCGTAATATCGCAAAATACCATCAATGATTTGCCCAATTTGGCTTTGTTTAACCTTACCGTGTATTGCTCAATGATGCCTTCTTTTTCCATTCTTTTTATGCGTTCATGGATAGGAGTGGTGGTTAGGTTGAGCTGGCTCGCCATATCTTTGTTGGTCGTGAGTGCATCTTTCTGTAAGATTTGTAAAATTTTCAGGTCAGTATTGTCTATTTGATAGGACATGATTTTGTTGGTTGTTATTCTATTATTGATTTTAATACTTGTATTTTTCTTTTTATGACTTCATTTTTGTTCAAAGTGCTTGCTGGTACTACTCTTTCATTGCAGTCGGTAATGTTACATCTTTCACAGGTTTGGTTTACTTGAACGGTTTTCAGTAGAGGGTCATTTAGGAAATTGATAACCGTTTTTAGATTGTCGTCTATTTCAAATCCTATGCTGGAGCTGGTATGTTTTAGATTATTTATTTCAGAAAAATTTGTCATCGAAAACATCAAATAGTTTTTATTAAGGTTTTCGTAAATAGATACTTGTGCATGACAAATGGGTGTGTTTTTGTTTTGAAAAAAAGAAATAGGCTGGTCTAAAATTTTCAAAGAAACCCATCTTCTACAATAATGTTCCATTTGTTTGGTTTCGTTGGTGGTGGGTAAATACGAAAATTGCAACTCTTTAGTTAGTTCATAAATGGGCAAGTCAATGTTTTTTGAAATGACCATTAATAAAAAATTGTTTACTTTGAAATGATTGGTCATCAAGCCAGACATTCTATTGAAAAACACCTCAGGCGACGCTTTGAAGAGTTGCATGATGGTGAGTAAAGTGTGCGAGTCCCAACGGGGAGAGGCAAAAAAATAAGTAAGCCGGTCTGTTAAAATATCTTTATTGATAAGCAATGCAGCCGCCCAATAGCTTGCTTTATAGTCGTTTAATATTTGGTTGAAAGATTTTACTTCGAGGGCAGGCTCTGAAAAGGATCTTTCTTTTAGTTGTAAAAACAGAAAAGCTATTTCACGAGCAAAAACAAAGGCTTTTTCTTCCTCTGTAGCTTTGGGATTAATAAATAGTGTTTTGTTTTTGGCAGAAAATCCAGCAATTAAATTGTCTATTTCATGGTGTTGCTCGGGGAAATGTTTTGTTTTTATACTGTAAAAATTGGTTAAAATATCTTCTAATAAAGTAGCGTTTGGCGAGGTTATTTTGTTGATTTCGAAAATTTTTCGAAAGTTTTCTACAGACTTTTCTAAAATATCAAAATAGTTATCGTTCATTTCTTGGTACGCTCTCAATACTGAATAATAAAAATCTACTTTATTGATACCATGGTTTCTGCTGATTTCTGCCAACATATTGATAAACGCACTTATC
>JAGNSI010000224.1 GCA_017988135.1 Pseudarcicella sp. | reverse complement strand
TTAGACCAATATAGCGCTATATATTCAAAATACACAAAAGTAGAATCTACCGAAAACGCTTATGTTGGAGATCAATCCTGCAAAGAATGCCATAAAGGCGAGTATCAGGAATGGAAGCAATCCCACCATTTTATGTCAATGCTTCCTGCAAATGACTCTACGGTAAAAGGAAATTTCAACAATATAACTTTCAAAGGAGATGGCGTGACGAGTCGGTTTTTTAAGAAAGGCAAGATGTTTTACATAAATACCGAAGGCGAAGATGGAAAAAATCACGACTTTGAGGTAAAGTATGCATTTGGTGTTACGCCATTGCAACAATATTTAATTCAGTTTCCTGGTGGACGTTTGCAAGTGCCACGATTAAGTTGGGATACAAAGAAAAATAGATGGTTCAACCAATATGCTGGCCAAAAAATACCTTCTCATGACTGGCTGCATTGGACCAAGAATTCTCAAAACTGGAATACGATGTGTGCCGTTTGTCATTCTACCAATTTGCGCAAAAACTATGATGTTCATTCAGACACCTACAAAACAAGCTATAATATAATTAATGTAAGTTGCGAGAGTTGTCACGGTGCTGGCAGGCAACACGTCGATTTTGCTAAGAGTGGTGATTATAAAAAGGGGAACAAAAAGATTGTCGGTTATTCTAAAATTAGTAGTGGCAAGAATCAAACCGAACAAATAAATAAATGTGCCCCTTGTCATGCTCGCATAACCGAAATAAGTGCTTCTCATGTTGACAGCAAGGAGATTATGGATAATTACATCCCCCAAATACCAGACACTGAAAATTTTTTTGCGGATGGGCAAGTCAAAGATGAAGATTATAATTACACTTCTTTTTTACAAAGCAAAATGCATAGTATGGGCATAAAATGCAGTGACTGCCATAATCCTCATTCTGCAAAACTGAAACGAGTGGGCAATCTGACATGTACTCAATGCCATCTTCAAAATAGATATGATTCGCCCTCCCATACTTTTCATAAAACATCAGGTTCTGGGTCAAAGTGTGTCAGTTGTCATATGCCTGGAAAAGTCTATATGGGTAACGATTTACGCCACGATCATTTCTTTAGAGTTCCAAGACCTGACCTTTCTGTTAGCTATGGTATGCCCAATGCGTGTAGCAACTGTCATAAAGATAAATCAAACAAATTTTTGTCAGATGCTGTCGTAAAATGGTATGGACCAAAAAGGAAATATCATTTTTCTGATGATCTAATTCCAGGTAGTAAATTAGACAACAACAGCGAACCACATTTAATAAAACTTATCAATAATAAAACAGTTCCGGATATCATAAAAGCCACGGCAGCTTTTTATCTAGGCAGTATTCCATCACAAGCAAGTTTAAATACTTTGTTGAGTTGTCTCAAAAATAAAGATGCCCAAATACGATATAGAGCCATTAGGAGTTTGGGTAATTTCCCCACATCAGGTTGGATTAATGCAGTTGGTCCCTTGTTGACTGATAAAGTGCGAGCAGTTCGAATCGCCGCCGCCGATCTTTACATCACTATTCCAATTGAACAAATACCGAGTCAGTATGCTGCTGCTTTTTCATTAGCAAATGCAGAACTTAAAAATTACTTAACCTATCAAACAGATTTTTCAGTAGGAAACGTAATGTTGGCAGATTATTACTTTAAATTACAGGATTATGACAATGCCGAAAAATTTTATTTAAAGGGATTAAAAAAAGACAGCAATATGAATTATGCTCTTCTCAATTTGTCTACTGTTTATAATGTTGTTGGAAAAAATGATGAGGCTTTAAAATCATTACAGAAAGCTATAAAAAATGATTCGAAAAATGAACGTATTTATTATAATATGGCTTTGATATATAATGAAATTGGTAATAAAGAAGAGGCCGAGAAGAGCTTTTCCAAAGCAGTAGAATTGAAATCCACAAATCCAAGAGTGTATTACAATTATGGATTGATTTTGAACGAAAAGAAAAAGTTTAAAGAAGCCATATCTGTTTTGCAAAAGGGGTTAGCAATAAATCCTTCTGCTACAGAACTGCTTTATGCACTGAGCTTCGTACATATTCAAACCAAAAACAAAGACAAAGCCCTGCAAACCGCGATGAAACTAAGACAGCTTGCCCCCAACGATCCTACTTATCAAGAAATATATAAGAGTTTAGGACTTTAGTAAGCTATTCATTTTTTTTATGATGAAAAAAATGTAATTAAATTGCTATTTGATATAGCAAAAAAAAGCAACGGTCAAGTAAATTTGTTTTGTGAACAAATAAACATAATCATTGATTGGCAAAGAAAAAATTATATCTATTTTTTGTATAATAGATATTTACAAGGAATTAATCTCTGTACATTTAGGAATTACATCTGACAAAGAAAATATTGAAATTTACAATTTAAAGGAATTCTAGTTATCAAGATTTCTAAACCAAAGATGAAAAATCCAATTAGATATTTATGCTCTTTCTAAGGGGTGGGGTATTTGCTTAAAATTGCTAATAGGGCTACTTGCTTAAAATTCATTAAAGAATAAAATGTAACCAAAAAGTTTTAAATATGTTTCAATAAAAATAATAATAAAGAAAACAGTATTTAGATTTACGGAATATGTTTTTAATTAGTTATTTGA
This sequence comes from Pseudarcicella sp., assembly GCA_017988135.1. Lineage (GTDB taxonomy): Bacteria > Bacteroidota > Bacteroidia > Cytophagales > Spirosomataceae > JAGNSI01. Next base: position 426 of record JAGNSI010000224.1, on the reverse strand, counting down.
TATTCAGTTAGTTGTTTTATTTCATGCCGAAGAAACAGTATGTATTTTGTATACATAAAACGATTTCGCTAAAAGAATGAATGAATAGGAAAAGAGTTTTAAGATATAATTATGAATTTTGATTTATATTATTTGCTCGATTGGTTTATTAAATTATTTAAGGAATCACAAAGGGATTGAGTATGTATACTTTGTTTATATTAAAATAATTTATAATCAAAATAATAAAATCTTATACAAAAAAAACTAACTAATTATTAATATTAACCAACCAAAAATGTATGATAAAAAAATGAAGCCAAAAAACTATGAATCAAAAAAAAAATCAATTAATCAATTTTTTGTATGAACAAAATAAATTTAATTAAAAATGAGTAAACAAAAAAAATATTTTATTTTTCTTAAATATAAGAAGTTAATTGCATC
>JAGNSI010000225.1 GCA_017988135.1 Pseudarcicella sp. | reverse complement strand
GTCGTAGTTTGAATGTACTACTTTTCTTAATTTATTGCTCACTAGGTGTGCATAATCATTTTCTAAAGTGCTGGCTGCTTGTCCCCAATTGTTTTTCCATCCAGTTGTGCTATCTGGGTTTGCTTTGGTGATTTCAGTCCCCAAAAAAACTATTTTTTTTTGCATGCTTCTAGTGGAGTTGGTGTTATTAGGTTTTGACTACTTAAGTACGTTTCATCTATTTTAATATTAACTGGTTTTTGCCCAGAGTTGTTGTATATATTTAGCCATTCTTTGTAAACCTTGCAATCGTAAATTGCATAAGCAGGTTTAAATCTATCTGCATAGCAACCGTTACTTTGTAACATATCGTACAGTGAGTAGGTCATAGAACCAACTGGTTGCAGGGCTGGTGTTTTGTTTTCTGTGATAAAATTGGCAACAACTTCTTTGATGATTTCTCTTTGCCTTGGGTTTTTAAGGTTTAGTTTGAAAGTTGCAATAAAATCTGCTCCATGAAGAAATACATCAAAAAATTGAGTTCTTATGTAATCTAAATTATTGTCAATTGCTATCTCATTCATCACCCATTTGCCTGGTTCAACATTAGATCTTGCCAAGTCCATAGAAAATCTAGAATCTTGTTCGACACCAGTATTTATTTTAATTCCATCAGTTCCTTCACTCAAGTCTTTGAAAGCGTAAGTGTTTCTTTTTAAGGAAAGTACATCGTAGGTAGAGCCGTAGTCACAGATCACGTCTATTCTTTTATCAACAGATTTTACACTTTTGGTGAATTCATTGTTTAAAAACTTCAACGACATATGTCTAAAAGTATACCAATCTTGCCCAGCAGCTCCGTTTAGCATAATACTGTTAAATGAAGGTTGAAAAACGCCAGTTCTTTTGTTTTGTTTGGGTGGATATACATTGTCAAAAGAAGTACAAAATTTAGCATTTTCACCCCACTGAGATTTTAAAACATCTATAGTTTTGTATTTTTCTTTGAGCCATTTTCTAAAACTGATTAACGAAGTTTCTGAGTAGTCAGTTATAAATTCTAGCATATCGTCTGAACCCATGGAAGTGTTGTATGGGTAACCCAGTTCTTGTTCGGCTGTGGTTGCCAAACTCATGTATAAAAGTTGATCGGTATTTAGCAAATATTTGTATCTATTGGCTACTTGTAGAGTAAATTTTTGCATTCGTTCTAGGGTGCTTTGAGCGGCAAAGCTAGAAATGGTTTTCCCAGCAATCCAGAGTAATCTGTAATTACCTTCACTGTCATAACCTGACATTCTTTCGGCGGCACACCAGCCGTCGCAAGTAGGTACATTCATGTTTAGTCCGCCTCCTTCTTTGCCATTGCAATTGGCTGTTGTCCATATTCTTATTGCCACTTTCATGCCTAAAGATGCAGCTTTGTTGATTTGCTTATCGTAGCGTTCCCAAACGTTTGTGCCACCTCTGTAGATATCTTCCCATCTTATGGCTACACTTACAGAATTGTAACCGAGACTTTTAGCATCTTCTATTTCAGCTAAATTTTCTTCTTCAATATCAATGTTGTAGCCATTGTCATTTACTAAAAGTAGAGATAAATACTTTTGTTGTCTCTGTGCGTTAGTTTGTTTAGGCAGGCAGATAGTCATCAACAAAAACAAACTTTTTATCAAAATAAAATTTCGAAGATTAAGCATTAATAGTGGAATTTATAGTTTGAATTTCATTTTGAACAAAAGTAATAAGGTTTTTTATGTTTGTTTCTGAGAAGTCAAACGAAATATTTGCTTCGCTATAAATTTCATTAATAGATTTTTTATAACCTAATGATAATGCAGAAAGATAGGCTTCAAGTCCCTTTTCTTTATTTTCTTTATAGTTTTTCCAAACAGCTATCGCACCCAATTGGGCAATGCCATATTCAATATAATAAAAAGGAAGTTCAAAAATATGCAATTGTTTATGCCAAAGCGATTGTTTAAAATGTTGTAAATCGTTCCAGTCGGTTACGTTATCCGAAAGGCTCTCGAAAATATTTAGCCAAGCGTTATTACGTTCTGTTTGGGAATGATTGGGGTTTTTGTATATCCAATGTTGAAATTTATCTACCGTAGCTACCCAAGGTAGCGTAGCTAAAATATCTTCTAAATGTTGGATTTTTGCTCTGTTTAGTTCGTCAGTATTCTCAAAGAATACTTCCCAATGCTCCATCGAAATTAGTTCCATAGACATAGAGGCAAGCTCAGCAACCTCCGAAGGGAAATTTCTAAAACTATTTATCTTTAAATCTTTGGTAAGAATAGAATGCACTGCATGGCCGCCTTCGTGTATCATCGTAATCACGTCACGCATAAGAGAAGAAGCATTCATGAAAATAAAAGGGAAACCTGTTTCTTCTAAAGGGTAATTATAGCCACCGGGTGCTTTTCCTAATCTCGATTCTAGGTCTAAACGCTTACGGGCTTTCATTTCTTTCATACAATCGCCCAAAAATGGATCTATTTTGTCGAAACAAAGTATGGTTTTTTCTAATAAATCTGTTGCATTTTCAAAGGGTTTTAACGTAGGTTTTTGGCTGATATCTACATTTTTATCCCAAGGTTTTAACGTGTCTATGTTTAACTTTTCTTTACGTTTATCGGCTAACTGGTTCAGAATGGGTATGATAGTTTTTTGAACTGCATTGTGAAAATCTGCACAATCTTCTTCGGTATAATCAAATCTACGCATTGCTTTAAACGAATATTGCACATAATCGTCAAAGCCAGCATTTGTAGCGACTTGGTGTCTTAGTTCAACGAGTTGGTCAAAAATAGCATCTATTTGAACAGTATCTAATTGTCTTCTTTCTTGAATAGTTCGGTAAACACTTTCTCTTTTGGCTCTGTCTGGATTTTCCAACCAAACACCTGCTTGTTGTAAAGTTTTGGTTTCGCCGTCTATTTCAACAGACATGCTACCATTGAGGCTTTGGTATTGACTAGAAAGTTGTTGTATTTGTACAAAAAGTGGGATGTTTTGCTCTTTGAAAACATCAATCGAAGCTTGCATTCCTTTTAATGCTATACCCAATCC
>JAGNSI010000099.1 GCA_017988135.1 Pseudarcicella sp. | reverse complement strand
TTATTTCGAAAAAAAAAGATTAGTATTTATATGAAAATTACCCCATCTGAAAAAAACAATCAGAAGCGTTACCCCAAAGCAATTTTATTTTTTTGTATTTACTTTCTTTTTGCTAATGTTAATTTACTAGCTCAAAACAGCAAAGTAGATGCACTATCAGACGAACAAGTAAAAGATTTTGTCGAAAAATCCAAAGCAAGTGGAATGTCAGAATTTGAACTAGAGAGGGTGTTTAAATTAAAAGGCTACACTCAGTCTGATATCGTTAAAATGCGTGAAAGGATAGCTAATTTAGGGAATTCTGAATTGAAAACTACCATTTCGCAATCTGTAGGTAGAAAAACCCAAGAAGATTTGCCCGAACAATTGGTTGAACCAGTAAATACATCCACTGTTTTTGGTGCAGCTTTATTCAATAACAAAAGCCTAACTTTTGAACCAAACTTACGACTACCAACCCCAAAAAACTATCAATTAGGGCCTGATGATGAATTAAATGTAGACATATTTGGACAAGTTTTAGATAATTATAAGCTTAGAATCAGCCCAGAAGGAACTGTAAAAATATTAAACCTAGCACCTATCAATATCAACGGACTAACCATAGATGCAGCCACTGATAGAATAATAAGCAGGTTACGACAATTGTATCAAGGACTTAATCAGCCTGGAAGCGGAGCTTTTGCGCAAGTGACCCTAGGCAACGTAAGAAGCATAAAAGTAACATTAATAGGAGAAGTAGCTAGACCAGGTACCTATACCGTATCCTCATTATCTACCTTATTTAATGCACTTTACAACTCTGGTGGTCCATCATCAAACGGGTCATTTAGAAAAATAAGACTCATCAGAAACAACAAAGTAGTTACTACATTAGATTTATACGATTTTTTATTAAGGGCTGACCAAAAAAATAACGTAAGACTACAAGATCAAGATGTTATTCGGGTAGCAGATTACGAAACCAAAGTTGAAATAGCAGGACAAGTAAAGCGACCTTTAGTATACGAAGTAGAATCTGGAGAAACCATCAAAGACGTATTGCGTTTTGCAGGTGGCTTTACTGACAAAGCATATACTTACTCTATAAAATTACAAAGAGTAACCCCTAAGGAACTTAAACTAATTACCCTTACACAAGACGAAATTGCTACATTTATACCTCAAAATGGCGACAAATATACAGTAGGTGAAATCACAGCACGTTTTGAAAACAGAGTGTCTATTGTAGGTGCAGTGTTTAGAGAAGGAGAATTTGCTTTAGAAAAAGGAACGTCTACAGTAAAAGAATTAATCAAAAAAGCAGAAGGACTTACAGAGGAAGCTTTTTTAAATAGAGCATACATTACTAGACAAAAAGAAAATGCTGAAACCGAAATTATCACGTTTGATTTAGGAAAAGTAATGCGTTCTGAAATTGCAGACATACCATTAAAAAGAGAGGATATTCTTACTATTTCTAAAGCATTAGATTTTCAAGAAAAAAGAACAGTTATTGTAAGGGGAGAAGTAAATAAACCAGATAGCATTTCTTTTGTAGATGGAATGACTTTGTCAGATGCTATCTTCTTAGCAAATGGTTTTACAGATGCTGCCATTTTTTCTCAAATAGAAATAGCAAGAAGGGTTAAAAATGACACATTGGGTTTACAAAAAAATCAAAATATTAGAATTTTTTCAAGCACAGTCGATGGAAGTTTGAAACTTACAGAAGGTGATGGGAATATGCCACTAAAAGCTTATGATATAATTACTGTAAGACGTTCACCAAGATACGAGGCGCAAAAGGTAGCCACAATATCTGGAGAAGTTTATTATCCAGGTACTTATGCTATTAAAGATAGATTACAAAGGATTTCAGATTTGATAAATACCGCTGGAGGATTTAAAGATTTTGCCAATAAAAAAAATGCAAAATATATTAAAAATGGTGTTCAGGTAGCAATAGATATCAATAAAATTTTGAATGATAATGCCGTGACTGAGAATCTGTTGTTAGAAAATGGTGATATACTTGAGTTGCCAGCGTTGTCTCAGGTAGTAACTACCACAGGGGAATTGCAAACACCTTTCACTTTAGCATATGATAAAAAACTAAGAACCAAAGATTATTTTTACCTATCTGGTGGAACTACTAATAATGCTGATTTGAAAAAAGTAAATGTAAGATACTCAAATGGGAAATCAGCTAAAACAAAAAACTATGTACTTTTTAAAAAGTATCCTAAAATGGAAGAAGGAGCAGTCTTGGTAGTGCCAAAGAAACCAGGTTCAGATGAGCCCAAACAAAAGCCAAGTTTTTCTGAAAGAATGGCAGTTATCACAGCCATTACCACAGGGGCAACTTCTATAGCATTATTGATTGTGTCAATTATAAATGCAGGTAAGAATTGACAATTAACTAGATTTTGAGGCTAGAAATATTTTTTAAAATTTTATTAATATTTGAGATTGGAATCACTAGAAACTACAAATACAACAGAAAATATCAATCAAATTACATTAACGTTAGGTGATATTTTCAAATTGATAAAAGATAACTTATGGAAACTCTTGTTTTCATCTCTTTTGTTGGGCGGTATTGCAGCTATTTATGCAATACGTACACCAGATGAATATGTGTCAGAAGCTAAATTGCTACCTGAAATAGAAGCAAAAGATGCAGGTGGGTCATCTAAACTCAAATCTTTAGCAGGTTTAGCTGGTGTTGATTTAGGTAGTGCTTCTACCGAAGCTATCAGACCAGACTTATACCCAAGTGTTGTTCAGAGTTTGCCGTTTTTGTTGAAAGTTCAGAATGAATATGTGAACTCTTACAACTTGAAAAGGCAAATTTTATTGAAAGACTTTTTGAATTTGCCAGTAAAAGGTCTTTTTGGTGGAGTTACAGTTCCTAAACCAGAAGCGAATTCTACTTGGCCAACTACTTCTATAAAATTGAGTTATAAAGAAATGGGTACTTGCCAAATGATACAGTCGAGAATAGCTGTTACATTTGATAAAAAAACGGGTATAATTACTGTTTCTGTTAAAATGCAAGATCCCTACATTGCAGCACAATTGGCGGATTATACTCAAAATTATCTCACTAAATACGTTGGAGCATACAGAACAGGCAAAGCTAAAAAAGATGTTCTTTTTTTCGAGAAAAGAGTAGCAGAAGCAAAGGTTAGATACGATAGGGCACAATATGCTTTGTCTTCATTCAACGATTCGAATAAAGCATTGTTTATGAATATAGCCAAAGATCAAACTAAAAAGTTGCAATATGAACTAGATTTAGCATTTAATTTATATTCAGATTTAACTAAACAATTGGAAGAGGCTAAAATCAAAATACATAAAGAAACACCAATATTTGCTGTACTAGAATCAGCAAGTGTTCCTTTGATTAAGAGTGAGCCCAAAAGATCTTTAATGATTGCAGGTGGCTTGTTTTTAGGTTTTTTTATCACTTTTGTATTTTTGATATTAAGAAAAATAAAACTTTTTTAGATTTTATTTGACATTATTTTAAGATAAATGACTGGTTTTATTAAACATATAAAAACATTGTTGCTTCTTTTGTTTTTTTGCTGTGATTTTTTTTTTAGTCAAGCTCAAATACAAAAAGGAGTATTTGTAAGCAATGCTTATGGTGTTTTATCAGGCAATTTGGCAACGGACAAACAAGCTACATTTTGGAATCGAACTAATCAAAATGGAGAAATTCCAAATGTAAATAGTTTATTTAGTTTGGGTGTAGGAGCAGAAGCAATTTATAAAAAAAAATATACTAAAAGAGAATTGAATATTTCTGCGGGTTTAAGAATCATTGCAAATTCATTAGGAGAGCCTAAAATTCTATTACCAGAAGCCTTTTGCAAATTTAAATATGGAAAGTTTGAACTTTTTGGAGGTAGAAAAAATCAATTTTATGGATTAGCAGATTCTACATTATCATCAGGTTCTTTTATTTTTTCTGGTAATGCTATGGCATTGCCAACTGTTCGTTTAGCTATTCCAGAATATTTACCAATTGGGTTTTTAGGTAATACTGTAGCTTTTAAAGGGCAATTTGCTCATAGTTGGTTTGAAAATAGTAGAACTGATGTTAAAAATTTTTATTTACATCAAAAAAGTTTGTATTTACAAATTGGTAAACCAGTTTGGAAGTTTAAAATGTTCGCTGGTTTTAATCATAACGTACAGTGGGCAGGCGAATTGAAATTTGCAGATAGCTTGAATTCCTTTTCAAATAAAGGGAAGTTGCCTTCTGGATTTAAAGATTATTTGTCTGCTGTTACGGGCAAAAGTTTTGCAGATTCTAAAGATACTTCATTGTCAGTAACAGACGCTGGGAATAGAATAGGTAATCATTTAGGAACAGTAGATGTTGGATTTGAAATAGAATTTTCAAAAACTAAATTGCTGATATATCGACAAAATATTTATGAAGATGGATCATTATATTTTTTGAATAATATTTCTGATGGTTTGAATGGTATAAGTGTTTCTTTTAAAAATAAGCAAGCAAGAGTTCATTTAAATAAAATTGTATTTGAATATTTGAATACAATGAGTCAAGGAGGAAGTCCATTTGAAAGTAGAGCTTCTGACCAAAAAGGTAACGACAGTTATTTCGCTCATGACCAATACAATCAAGGTTGGGTATATTTTTCCAATACAATAGGTACGCCATTTATTAATAAATATACATTTAAAAGTGCTAAAGGAAGTTCATTGGCGTTAAACAATAGGGTAGAGGTTTTTTATACGGGATTTGATTTAGCTATAAATAAACTAGCATTGTTTTCAAAATTATCTTACACACTTAACAAGGGTAATTATTATTTGCCAATCAATAAATGGCAATTTTCTTCCATTTTAGGGGCAATAGTGCCATTGAAAAACGATATAGAATTTACTTCATCTATTTCTTTCGATAAAGGATTGTATTTGTCTGATAACTTAGGTTTTAGCTTTTCTATTCGAAAGAAAATATGGAATTATAAATAAAAATTTACTTAAGAATAAAAACAATACATTTAAAAATGAATATTGCAATCATAGGATTAGGTTATGTGGGATTGCCATTGGCAGTAGAGTTTGGTAAGAAATTTACAACAATTGGTGTCGATATAAATACACAAAGAATAGATGAACTGAAAAGTGGCTTTGATAGAACAAAAGAAATTAGCCAAAAAGAATTAGCTGAGCTAAGTAATACCACTTTTACGAAAGATATCAATGATGCAAAAGACTGTAATATTTTTATTGTAACTGTTCCTACTCCTATAGATGCTTTCAAAAAACCAGATTTGACACCTTTGTATTCAGCTAGTAAGGCAGTAGGTAAGGTTTTAAAAAAAGGAGATATAGTTATTTATGAATCTACCGTTTATCCGGGATGTACAGAAGATGACTGTGTGCCGATTTTAGAAGCACAAAGTGGCTTGAAATTTAACGTAGACTTCTTTTGTGGCTACTCTCCTGAACGTATAAATCCAGGTGATAAAGAAAGAACCTTGACGAAAATTCTTAAAATTACTTCTGGTTCTACACCTGAAATAGCAGAAGTAGTTGATAAACTTTACAATGAAATTATAGAAGCTGGAACATTTAAAGCACCATCTATGAAAGTAGCAGAAGCTGCTAAATTGATAGAAAACTGCCAAAGAGATGTGAATATATCTTTTGTAAATGAGTTAGCTTTGATTTTTGATAGAATGGGTATTGATACCTCAGAGGTTTTGGCTGCTGCAGGTTCAAAATGGAATTTCTTAAAGTTTCAACCGGGTTTGGTAGGTGGGCATTGTATTGGTGTAGACCCTTATTATATGTTACATAAAGCCGAGAGTTTAGGTTATTTACCACAAGTAATTCTATCAGGAAGACGCATCAATGACAATATGGGTATTTTTGTAGCAAACAAAGTGATAAAATTAATGATTCAAAAAGGTATTGCTATCAAGGGTGCCAAATCTTTGATTTTAGGTATCACTTTCAAAGAAAATTGCCCCGACATAAGGAATACAAGAGTTATAGATATTCATGCAGAATTAGAGCAGTTTGGTTTAGAAGTAGATATTTACGACCCTTGGGCTGATAAGCATGAAGTAAAAGAAGAATACAATATTGATTTAATCAATGTGATTTCACAACAATACGATAATGTAATTTTGGCAGTATCTCACAAAGAATTTGACGATTTGAATTTTGTTGATATACTAAAAGAGAAGAACGTGATTTATGATATAAAATCACACTTACGTAAAGATTTTGTAGATGCTAGATTATAGTTTAGAAATCAAACGATAGAATTATTCTTTTTTTGATTTAAAACTATTTTTTATACTTAAAAATATATACCAATGAAATTACAAATGGTTGACCTTAAAAGTCAATACCAAAATATTAAAATAGAGATAGACGAAGCCATTCAAGAAGTAATAGATAATACTACCTTCATAAAAGGGCCAGCTGTAGCTCAATTCAATATCCAATTAGCTCAATTTTTGAATGTGCACTCTGTAGTAAGTTGTGCAAATGGTACAGATGCATTGCAGATTGCCATGATGGCGCTAGATTTAAAGCCGGGCGATGAAGTAATAGTGCCAAGTTTTACCTATGTTGCCACTGCAGAAGTGATAGGCTTATTGGGCCTTACACCAGTATTGATAGATGTAGATCCAGATACATTTAATATCACTGCTGAACTTTTTGAAAAAGCAATTACCCCTAAAACCAAATTAGTAGTTCCAGTGCATTTGTTTGGACAGGCTGCAGATATGGAAGGAATTATGAAGCTTGCTCGACAACATAATATTTTTGTGATTGAAGATACTGCTCAAGCTTTGGGTGCTGATTATACTTTTTCTGACGGTAGTATTCAGAAGTTAGGAACCATTGGTGATATAGGCTGTACTTCATTTTTTCCATCAAAAAATTTAGGTTGCTTTGGCGATGGTGGAGCTACATATACCAATAATCCTGAACTAGCTACACAACTTCAAATGATAGCAAACCATGGACAACCAAAACAGTACACTCATGATGTAATCGGTGTGAATTCTAGGCTTGATACCATTCAGGCAGCTGTTTTGAATGTTAAAATAAAATATTTAGACCAATATAATTTATCTCGCCAAAAAGCAGCAAATTATTATGATACACATTTTGGAAAAAACGTTAATTTACAAATACCACATCGAAATTCGCAATCTAACCATGTTTTTCATCAATATACTTTAAAGGTGTTGAATGGTAAAAGAGACGAATTGAAAGCACATTTGCAAAATGCAGGCATTCCTTCGATGATTTATTACCCTAAACCTTTGCATCATCAAAAGGCTTACGAAAATTTGGGTAGAAAGATTGGTGATTTGACTATTTCTGAAACACTTTGCTCGGAAGTTTTGTCTTTGCCAATGCATACCGAAATGAATGATGAACAGTTAGCTTATATAGTGAAACATGTAAATGACTTTTTTGAAAACTATGGATAGTACAATTTTTTATGCACACCCTACAGCTATCATAGACGAAGGTTGCCAAATAGAGGAAGGAACAAAAATATGGCATTTTTCTCATATTATGCCTAATTGTAAAATCGGTAAAAGATGTAATATTGGACAAAATGTTGTAATTTCGCCAGATGTAGTCTTGGGGAATAATGTAAAAGTACAAAATAATGTTTCTATATACACTGGTGTAACATGTGACAATGATGTTTTTTTAGGACCATCAATGGTTTTTACCAATGTTATCAATCCGAGAAGTGCTGTAAACAGAAGAGATCAATACAGCAAAACCCATGTAGGAGAAGGTGCTACAATAGGTGCAAATGCAACTATAGTATGTGGACATGATATCGGTAAATTTGCATTCATAGGAGCTGGAGCCGTAGTTACTAAACACATACCAGACTATGCTTTGGTAGTAGGCAACCCCTCAAAGCAAGTTGGATGGATGTCTGAATATGGCAATAAGCTAATATTTGACAAGGAAGGATTTGCAATCTGCGAAGAAAGTAAAGAAAAATATAAATTAATTAATAATTCCGTACACAAAGTAATAATTGAATAATAACAAAAAGCAATCACAAATATCCATCAGAAGGTAGATTTATTGCTACTAAATTAAATAAACAAAAAATGAAACGTTTTGCATTAATAGGAGCAGCAGGCTATATTGCTCCACGCCACATGAAAGCCATAAAAGATACAGGTTCTGATTTAATAGCAGCATTTGACCCTTACGATGGTGTAGGTATAATGGATAGCAATTTCCCCAATGCCGATTTTTTTACTGAATTCGAAAGGTTTGACAGACATATAGATAAACTAAAAAGAATTGGAGAGCCCATAGATTTTGTAAGTATTTGTTCTCCCAATTATTTGCACGATGCTCATATTAGATTTGGCTTAAGAAGTGGCTGTGATGTAATTTGTGAAAAACCATTGGTTTTAAATCCTTGGAATCTAGACGCATTACAAGAAATAGAAATTGAAACGGGCAAAAAGGTATATACTATACTGCAACTCAGATTGCATAAAAGTATCATAGCTTTAAGAAACCAAGTATTAAACGGGCCAAAAGATAAAGTATATGAAGTGGACTTGAAGTATATCACTTCTAGAGGTAAATGGTATCATCGCAGTTGGAAAGGAGATGTTTCTAAGTCTGGAGGCATTGCAACTAACATTGGTGTTCACTTTTTTGATATGCTTACATGGATATTTGGTGATGTGAAAGAAAATATAGTTCACCAGCAAACAGACGAAACAGCAGCTGGATTTTTGCTTTTAGAAAGAGCAAAAGTAAACTGGATGTTAAGTATCGACTATAACCAAATACCTGAAGACGTTAAACAACAAGGTAAAAGAACTTTCAGAACACTATCTATGGAAGGGCAAGAAATTGAGTTTAGCGATGGATTTACAGAATTACACACCGATAGTTATAACGAAATATTAAAAGGTAATGGATTTGGCTTAGAAGATGTTAAAAAAGCCATTCAGATAGTAAGTGCAATTCGTAAAAGTTAAATTTTAAGAACAAACAAAACAAAATATTGGTTGACTTTTCACGTATTCTTTACGAAACTATTATTAAAAAATAACTTATTCTTCAATTGAAATAAAAAGAATTAGATGTCAATTGTGGTACAATGTTTTTGCATTATTAAACGTTTTATCAAAATAAATCAGGCTGAAATGAGCTTTTATCTAACGCATTGAAAGCTTATCGGAAAGTCCTGTATTGACTAGTAAATAAATATTAGTTCAACAGCTGTTTTCAATTGATAGATATTGTATAGAATCAGATTGATTGTATGTAACTTTTTGTTTTTTTGTTCAATATTGTAGTAAAATCCTTAGTAATTTATAAAATTTACAAAAATAATTAATAAATAAAATCATCAAACTAACAATTTGTTAGTCAAAATATAGTATAAAATTTAAATGAAATTTTTTAAACCCCTTTTTGTTTTATTAGTACATCCAGTATCGTTGTTTTTTATTTCGGTATTATTATTTTTATTCAATTGGCTTATTTTTAAAAATAAATATGAAGGCTGGTTGGCAACAGACCTCAGAACATACCGAGGATTATATTATGGCAATGACAGAAGTTTTATTTCAGACATAGAAAGATCAGAGGTAGATTCAATCGTAGAGATTACAGTAAAGCCTACTGAAAAAAAAATAAAAATAAATTTAAAATATGGTTTTCATAATTATAAAATACCTGACGAGCAAGATAGTTTACAGAATATTCACTTAAGGGTAAGTTTGACACCTCTAGATATTTACACAAAGATGGGAAATTCGGAACATTC
>JAGNSI010000098.1 GCA_017988135.1 Pseudarcicella sp. | reverse complement strand
GAATACAATAAGTGAAAATTTGGCAACACTTTTATTTTTTGGATTTCTGAGCCATTTTATAAAATCATACTCTAAGCAATAATAAATCAGAACTGATACAATAGTGGCAATATATGCCGACCTGCATTTGAGTAGTAACAATGCAATGAGCACTATACCCAAACAGAAAAAAATATTTTTTTTGTATTTGAACTGCAATAAGTACAAAAAAACGGGTATTGTGATAGCAAGGAACTGAGCTATAACATTGGGATTTATGGAGCTTCCTGTGACTGCAAAAAACTCATTTGGGGATTTGAAAACACCAAAATACTGCCCTAAACAATACAATGATTCGATAGTCGCAATACTGACTATCCCATAAAAAATTGGATTAAAGTTAAAGTTGTGTGTACTGAAAAGCTTGACAGTACTATGCAGAAATAAAAAATGTACAACAATATAGAAAAAAAATAGGGTTAAGGCTGTACCATTGAGATAATGTCCTAACAGATAAAAACACCATATTCCTAAAAATATTTGCGGAAAATTAAATACAAATAACTTATTATTGATTACATGTAAATCTTGCGGGGGGGGGGAGTAATCGTTAGATTGAAAATTAAAGCACTATATACAAAAGCATAATATCCTGTATAAGTTGAATCGTAAAAACTAGTGGAATTAACAAGACTTCCTACTATTACCACAAGTAGTAAGTAGGTTGGTATATATTTTTTTAGTTTAATTCTTAGTTTCAATTTTTGGGGTATACTAATTTTAAGTGAAATATGTTTATTTACATAAAGTTACGGTTATAATTGTATGCAGTACACATTCTATGTCTTGCAAAAATATAGGTAAGTGGCTAAATTTCCTACATAATTGCCAGTTTTTTATTCAAATAATTTTTGACATTAACGTGAGTTCATAAAACTACTACCATGATCTTTGGCACGCAGAACAGATTGGTTTCGGTTGGACAATGTAGATAAATAGAGGTATTTGTATGCCAGCAAAGCCGTCAATCTAAGTAAGTTATTGGTAATAAAGTTGTTGTAATTTTTAGCGATATTTCCCAATCGTTTGTATTAACAAAATGAGGCTCAATAGTGTATTGAGCCTCATTTTGTAATAATTATAATGCTGGAATTCTCAATACTTGTCCTGGATATATCAAGTCTGGCGACTTCAACATTGGCTTGTTGGCTTCGAAAATAACAGGGTATTTCATGGCATCACCATATACTACTTTTGCAATTTTAGAAAGTGTGTCGCCGTTTACTACAGTATGATAGGTAGCCTCTGGCTCTGGTACTTCTACACTTAGTTTGTTATCTACTACCGTTACACCTTCTACATTTCCTACTGCTAAAGCTATTTTTTCGGCATCTATTTGTGCTGCAACTACGCCTTCTATGGTAACTGAGTCTGCGTGAGTTTTGATAGATAAAGTCTTGAAAGGCAAGCCTAAAGTTTGTACGTGTTTGAGTAAAGCAGAGGCTCTTAAAGGTTCTACCTCAGCGGCTTTTTCAGGAACTACTTCTGTGTTGCTTCCAAAAATTTTTTCGCCTACACCTTTAAAAAATGACATTAAACCCATAGTTGTTATTGTTTTGTTTGTTTAAGAAAAAAATGAATACTTCCAAATGTAGTTTTTTTATTTAGAATAAACCAAATATTTCTAAGTTTAAATTCTATAGTTTGGCGTATTCAGGTTAAATGCAAAAATTAGTCTACAAAATCTTTGACTACTGTTAAAAATTCTTCTGGTTTATCTGCTTGCACCCAATGACCTGCGTCAGAAATAGTTTGGATTTGATAGTTGGGAAATAATTCCCATATTTTTCTTTCGTCTTCGGGTAAAATATAGTGAGACTTCTCCCCTTTTACGAACAGTACAGGTTGTTCAATGGATTTTTCGTGCATCAATTCATGCCCAACGACATCTATATTTTTGGAAATTACGGGCAGATTTATTCTAAAATCAAACGCATTGTTTTTAGAAGGATTTCTGTATAAATTTTTCAACAAAAATTGCCTTACGCCTTCATTTTCTTCATAATTTCTTAAAATTTCGTTGGCTTCTGTACGGCTTTTTAGTGTAGCTAAAGGTATAGATGCCAATCCCTGTAAAATCATGTGATGGTGTACTGGATAAAATTTAGGTGCTATATCTACCACTATCATTTTAGAAAAACTTTCGGGGTACAACATAGCAAACTGCATCACGGTTTTGCCTCCCATTGAATGCCCAATAATAATGGGATTTTCTATATTTTCGTTATCTATCAGCTCTTTGAGATCAGTTGCCATAGCTTCATAATCAAAAATATCACTATGTGGAGATTGACCATGATTGCGCTGATCTACCATATACACTACATGGTTTTCGGCGAGCTGCTTACCTATGCCCAACCAGTTGTCAGACGAACCAAATATACCGTGTAAGATTATTATGTGCGTACCGCTGGTGCCTTCTTTTCTGAAAAATAATTGCATTGTTTTGTTTGAAATTCAATGATTAAATATTGCTTTCACAAAGGTAGTGGTTTAATATTTATGACTAATTTTGATATTCAGAAAAAAGAAAAAACAATGGAAGAAATAATCGAAAAACTAGAGCTAAACTTGAGGCTTTTGGAATTGCACGACGAAAACGAATTTAAAATTAAAAGTTTAAGTTTTGCTATTCGCACTTTAGACGAATATCCAGAAAATTGGATTGACTTTTCTACTGAAAAATTGGCTTCTATAAAAGGCATTGGCAAATCTGTTGCGGCTAAAATAGAGTCCATAAAAAATACAGGAAATGTTGCTGAAATACTAGATTTGTTAGAAAAAACACCAACAGGACTTTTAGATATTTTTAGGATAAAAGGGCTAGGCAGCAAAAAAATTAAAATGCTTTGGAAAGAAGCCAATATTACCAATATAGAGCAATTACAAAACCAAGCTAAAGCTGGAAATATAGCCAACATTAAAGGTTTTGGCGAAAAAATGCAACAAAGTATTTTAGAAGCAATTGCTTACTTAAAAGACAATGAGTGTAAGTCAAAAATAAACCATGCAAAAGCAATAGCCGAAATCATTTACGACTATCTAAAAAGCAATTTCCCAAACAGTAAGTTGCTCATAACTGGCGATGTAAGACAATGTAACGAAATCGTAAACACTATTCAGTTGGTGGTAACGCACCCCAAAGCATGGGAGCTTTTTCAGGTAATAAATACGATGGAAGGTTTAGAAATGGACAGAAAAAAATCGTCACCTTTTGCTTGGAGAGGTTTTTTTTCGAACTCAAAAACTCCTATAGAAATATTGGTTTGCAACGAAAAAAACTTCACTGGACAATGTTTTATAAATAGTGCCTCAAATACACATTTACAAGAATATGATTTATTGAAAATTGCACAAAATGGTGATTTTGAAAACGAAGAAGAAATATATAAAAGCGTAAACTTGCCTTATATAATTCCAGAAATGCGAAATGGGAAAAGTGAATTTGAGTGGTCAAAAAATCATAAAACCGAAGCGCTTATCACTTGGCAAGCACTCAAAGGAAGTGTACACAATCATTCTACCTATTCGGACGGCAAACATAGCCTCAAAGAAATGGCAGATGGCTGCAAAAAACTTGGTTTTGAATACTTTGGTATTGCCGACCATTCTAAAACAGCATTTTATGCCAACGGTCTTTCTGAAGAACGTATAGCCATACAACACAAAGAAATAGAGCAGTTAAATCTAATTTATGCCCAAGACAATTTGCATACTTTCAAAATACTAAAAGGCATAGAATCGGATATTTTGGCAGATGGAAGCTTGGATTATGCAGATGAAATCCTAAAAACTTTCGACTATGCAGTAGCTTCGGTACATCAAAACCTTACCATGAAGCTTGACAAATCTATGCCAAGGCTAATAAAAGCCATTGAAAATCAATACACTACTATACTAGGGCATCCCACAGGTAGGCTATTACTCAGCAGAGAAGGTTACGAAGTAGACCACAAAAAAATAATAGACGCTTGTGCCGCCAATGGGGTTGTAATAGAACTAAACGCCAGCCCCTACAGGTTAGACATAGACTGGCGATGGATACCCTATTGTTTAGAAAAAAATGTAAAAATTGCTATCAATCCAGATGCACATCACTTAGATGGATTTATGGATATGCACTATGGAGTGGGTGCAGCTCGCAAAGGAGGTCTGATCACCGAAATGACTTTCAATGCTCTTTCGCTGAAAGAAATAGAAAGCTTTTTGAAAGCGAAACATGGATAGTTTTTTTGACTATTCTCGAAAACCTAGTCTTATTTTTTCTAATTTGCAGTTCTTTTCAAAATCAAGATTTTTTTTTAACCACAATAATTAATTACAAACAATGGCTACTTGGTACTTAGGCAAATTAAAATATCAAAAAGAAGATGAAGCAGGTTCTTTAAAAACCATCACAGAGGCGTATTTGGTAGATGCAGTTTCTTATACCGATGCCGAAGCTAGAATTTTTGAAATAATGGCAAGTAACACACCTGATTTTCAAATAACTAGCCTCAATAAAATGAAATTGAGTGAGGTTTTCAATGAAGAAAATGGAGCCGAAACTTGGTATAAAGGTAAAGTTGTGTTTATCTCATTTGACGAAAAAACTCAAAAAGAAAAGAAAACACCACATATAATGCTCATCAACGCCGAAACGCCCAAAGAAGCGTACGAAGGTTTGGTGAAAAATTTGGGCAACCTCAACGACTATCAAATTACAGATATCAACCTTACGCCAATATTGGAAGTAGTACCTTACGAACCCGAAAACGAAATGCTGAAACATGGCAACTTCAAACCGGTTTCGGAAGTAATGGCTGCCTTAAATCCAGTAGAAACTGTCACAGAAACTGTAGAATAAAAAATCCGTCAAAATGAATCAATTAATAGATACAATTTCCCAGCCATGGCATTGGGCTATTTCAGGCATTGCTATAGCTTTGGTGATGTTTTTAATGATATTTTTTGGTAAAAAATTCGGCTTTTCATCCAACCTCAGCACTATTTGTGCCATGTGTGGAGCTGGCAAAAATGTGGCTTTTTTCAATTATGACTGGAAAGCTCAGTCTTGGAATTTAGCATTTTTGGTCGGCTCTATACTTGGAGGATTTATTGCTCAACAGTATCTTTCTACTGGCGAACCAGTCAATCTTTCGGTGGCAACTTTGATAGATTTGCACAAGCTAAATCTTGACGCTCCCACAGGCTTGCAACCAGAAGAATTATTTGGCAAAGAAGCATTTTTCACGTTAAAAGGATTTTTATTGCTAGCCATTGGTGGTTTATTGATTGGTTTTGGCACTCGCTATGCCGACGGCTGTACTTCTGGGCATGCCATCAGCGGACTAAGCAATTTGCAGATGCCTTCTTTATGGGCAGTGATAGGTTTTTTCATAGGTGGCATTGTGATGACATTTATGATTTTACCTTTTATTGTTTGAGGTAAAAAAACCTTCTAAAAGCAAATATTTTTCTATAAATCGCTCAATATGAAACTTTTAAAATACTTATTAACAGGCATTTTTTTTGGCATAATAATGACGAAATCTGAAGCTATTTCTTGGTATCGTATCCAAGAAATGTTTCGTTTTCAGTCTTTTCATATGTACGGGATTATTGGTGTAGCAGTAATCCTAGGCATTTTGGGAGTTTGGATTATCAAAAAAATGAAACTAAAAAACATAGAAGGAAACCCTATAGTTTTTCAAGCGAAAGAATCGGGCATTATTCGTTATTTGGCTGGAGGCACTATTTTTGGCTTAGGCTGGGCACTTACAGGGGCTTGCCCTGGTCCTATTACAGTGAATATCGGCAATGGTTATGGAGCTTTTGGTATTGTTTTTTTGTTTGCAATTCTTGGTACATACCTATATGGCGTGTTCAAAGACAAGTTGCCCCATTAGAAATAAAAGCTTTTTATTTGATTTTCATTCTTCCGCCAACATATACCATTCTTCCCACAATAGGCCCCCATGTCATAGAGCCGTCAAACGATTTTGCAAAAGGGTCGTTTGCCGAAAAAATAGGATTTTTTTGGGTAAATCCTCCAAGGTTTTCTCCACCTAAATACAATTCCCATTTATAAAAACTTCGGGTAATTTGGGCATTGAAATTTGAAAAAGCTGGAGCAAAAATCACCTCAGAAAAAGCGGTATGAACATGCCCTTCTGCTGTATTGGGAATACGCCTTTTCCCATTCCATTGCCAAGTAAAATCAAACTTCCATTTGTCAAAATCTGTTGCATAGCCCACATTAAACAAAATTCTGTCTTTATTTATAAATTGTTTTTCGAGTAAAGTATAGCTACCATTGGGTGTTGCCACACCGTTTTTTACTAAAAAATACCTGTAAGCCAATTTGGTATCTAGTTTTTTTATGGGCGAATAATTGAATTCTACCTGAAAACTATTGCTAAAAGAACGCCCTTTTAGGTTATAAAAACTCAGATTATCAGCACTTTCCATATCAACTATCAATTGATTTTGAAAGTTTGTTCTAAAACCATCTATTACTAAACTTGCTTGCCTGCCTTTGATATCGAAGGCAGTAGTGAGGCTTAGTCCAAAATTGTCAGCGACTTCGGGTAATATTTTTTCGGCTATTACCAACGTTCTGTTATTCACTAAGTTTCCAAAATTTTCAGCAAAAACATTGGGTACACGCCAGCCTCTACCTGCGTTGGCTCGAAAGTGAATATTAGGCATAATTTCGTATTTCAAGTGGATTCTTGGTGTGAAATATTTACCATAAATAGTGTGAAAATCTAATCTTGAACCTGCCACTAAAGTAATTTTCCGAGCTAAAGTTTCTGTCCATTCAAAGAAAAATCCAGGGACATTTTCTGACCTGAGGTATGGCAAATTCTGATAATTTTCTTGAAAATAATCACCTAAAAAACTAAAACCAGCCTTGTACTGATGATTGGTATTTTGAATAATATTTTGATAAATAAAATTTAAATAAATACTTTTTTCTGTTCCAATATAATTTTTAAACCCAAAGTAAGAATCATTTTTATGGTAAACAATATTGCTAATGAGGGCAATACTTTTGTAAGGTTTGTTTTCAAAAAGCCTAGCTGTTTTTGTGAAAAAATCGAACCTTTGCGTTTGACTAGCAAAACCATAAAACAAAGCTTTGTTGCGATGCACTTTTGGGTCGAAATTGGTTTGTCCACCTAGTCTGTTTTCATAAATAGCTTTTATCCCAAATTGAGTCATCCACTTTGCGTCTACATATTTCAATCTCAAAACACTATTGTATTGCTGAAAAAGTGGCAAATCAAGAAAACTATCTTTATTGTTGTCTATTTTATTATCCAAAAAACTTATGTGATTCAAGCTACCTATACTCCATTTTTTATTGATTACATGATTATAAACAACATTCAACTCTGACCTTAGTTGATTGTTAAAATAAAGATTTAGATGTATTTTTTCTGCGTCATCAGGCTTTGCGAGTTCTACATTTATAGCTCCAGCCATAGACTCGTAACCGTTTATTACCGAACCCATTCCTTTGGCTATATCTATACTTTTAATCCAAGTGCCCGGTGTATAATTTAACCCAAAAGTACTGTTCAAACCTCTGATATTGGGAATATTTTCGGTGTTGGTTTGAATATAATTTCCCGCCAAGCCCAGCATTTGTAGCTGTTTGGCACCTGTAACGGCATCTGTCACCGAAACCGATACGGCGGCATTGGTTTCAAAACTTTCTGAAAGATTACAACATGCAGCTTTAGATAATATTTTGGCAGAAATTTTTTCGGTAAGTATGGGATTGAGCTGACTAAAATTGGTATTTCTACCCACAATTACAGTTTCTTGAAGTGATAATTGTTTGGTTTGCAGATAGATTTGTAAAGGTAATGGGGTAATTTCGGCAACTTGTATTTCTTGGCTTTCGTGAGCTACCGAAGAAATTATAAGCACAGAATCTTTATAACTTTTTTTTATTACGAAAGAACCATCTGGCTGACTGATTACACCTTTGGGAGCGTTCTTCCACCTGATATTGATATTTTGAAGTGGAGTCTTTGAGGAAGAATCTTTTTCATATACAAAACCTGTGAGATTTTGGGCATTGAGCTTTAAGATAGATACCGAAAAACAAATCAACAACAAATTGATTACTAATACATTATAATTTATTCTAATGTTTACTTTCATTGTTTAAATATAAATTTCACCTGCCATAAACAAAAAAGCATTTCCAGTCATTTTCACCCTGTCGCTGATGAGTTTCACTTCGAAAACGCCTTTTCTTTCTGACAATTGATGGGCTGTCATAGTGGTTTTACTCAATTTTTTACTCCAAAAAGGTATCAAGCTCGCTTGAGCTGAGCCTGTGGCTGGGTCTTCGTTAATGCCGATTTTAGGGGCAAAAAACCTTGAAACAAAATCTGTCGTATTTCCTTTTGAGGTAATGATAATTCCCGAAAATTCTAATTGTTTGAGTTTTTCGAAATCTGGTTTTACCTGAATAATTTCTTCTTCCGAACCATATTCGAGTAGTAGATTGGAACTAGTAGTGAATGCTTTAATTGGACTAATGCCCAAGAAATCGCCAAAAGGTATTTTTTCTGTAAATGGTTGACTGGAAATAGCTGGAAAATCTAATTCAATTTTTCCTGAGGGCAATTGCTGTACCGTCAATTTTCCTGATTGAGACTGAAATATAATGGTATTTTCAAGGTAATTGTATTGATTGAAAATCACCCAAGCGGCAGCCAAAGTAGCATGCCCGCAGAGTGGCACTTCAACGGTAGGTGTAAACCAGCGAATATCGAATTCTTGATTGTTTTTTACAAAAAAAACGGTTTCTGCTAAATTATTCTCAAAAGCAATTTTTTGCATTAATTCATCAGATATCCAACTATCTAAAGGCACTACCGCCGCTGGATTTCCACCAAAAATTTGTTCGGCAAAAGCATCTATTTGAAATATCTTTAGCTTCATAGTTTTATAGATTTTCAAGGATTCAATTTTGAATTATTGATGTGTCTTGTGGCGTCTCTTTCCGACTTTTTAGATAAATTTTTCTGCAAAGCTTCTGTGAGGTTTACGCCTGTTTGGTTGGCTAGACATATCAAAACAAAAAGCACATCTGCCATTTCGTCGGCAAGGTCTTTGTTTTTATCTGATTCTTTTTCAGACTGTTCGCCGTATCTTCTGGCTATTATTCTTGCTACTTCACCTACTTCTTCGGTGAGCATGGCAAGGTTAGTCAATTCATTAAAATACCTTACGCCAATGGTTTTAATCCAATCATCTACCGTTTTTTGTGCTTCTTCTAAAGTCATTTTATTATTCATTTACAACATCAGCCAATACACAATTACAAGATAAACGCCATAACCCAAGAGGTCGTTGGTAGTGGTAATGAAAGGACCAGAAGCTATGGCAGGGTTGATATCAAATTTGTGCAAAATCAAAGGGGTAATAGTACCCATAAACGATGCTAAAAGTACCACCGAAAATAGGGAAACGGAAACGGTGATTGCCAAAGTCATGTTTTGCCCATCGATAAGCAATGTGCCTGCCAATGCAACCAAAGCTGCTAATGCCGCATTGAGTAACGCCACCTTGAATACTTTCCACAATCTTTCGCTCAAAGGAATATCTATGGCGGATTTATCGGCCAAACTTTGCACAATCAATGACGAAGATTGTATACCTACATTTCCACCTGTAGAACCTATAAGAGGAATAAATGCTGCAACGATAGCATCCATTTTGATGATACTACCAAAATGATTGATCAAAGTGGCCGCCAAAAAACTACCTAACATACCAATAATCAGCCA
>JAGNSI010000008.1 GCA_017988135.1 Pseudarcicella sp. | reverse complement strand
GCACTCGAAAAAATTTCGAGTGCTTTTGCATTGATAAATGAATCTGTTATTTAATTTATACGGTAGTACGAATATTCAATTCTTTCATTTGCTTGTCGTCTATGCTTGATGGAGAATCTATCATAACATCTCTTCCCGAATTATTTTTAGGGAAAGCAATAAAGTCTCTGATAGAATCTGAGCCTCCAAACAACGAACATAACCTATCAAAGCCAAATGCTAATCCGCCGTGTGGTGGAGCTCCGTATTCAAAAGCATCCATCAAAAACCCAAACTGGTGCTGTGCTTCTTCGTCACTAAAGCCTAGCAATTCAAACATTTTTGCTTGAAGATCTTTTTGGTAAATCCTGATAGACCCCCCTCCTACTTCCACGCCATTGATTACTAAATCGTAAGCGTTTGCTCTTATTTTTCCGAACTCTTTGCTTTCTACAAATTTCATATCTTCGGGCTTCGGGCTTGTAAACGGATGGTGCATTGCAAACCAACGGTTTTCTTCTTCAGCATATTCTAACAATGGAAAATCTACTACCCAGTGTGCAGCATATTTATTAGGGTCACGTAAACCTAAACGAGAACCCATTTCTAAACGTAAGTCATTCAATTGTTTTCTCACTTTGTCGCCATCGCCTGGTAATATCAAAATCAAATCCCCTTTTTCGGCTCCAAAAAGTGTTGCCCATTGCTTAAGATCTTCTTCTTGATAAAATTTATCGACAGAAGATTTTATGCTTCCGTCGGGATTGTATCTGAAATAGATCAAGCCCTTGGCTCCTATCTGCGGACGTTTCACAAACTCCGTCAATTCATCTATTTGTTTGCGGGTGTATTCGGCACAACCTTTAGCGTTGATTCCAACAACGGTATTCACATTGTCGAAAACTGCAAAATCCTTTCCACTCGTAAAATCGATATTGTCTGCTGTGTTTTTCAGCTCTACAAATTTCATATCAAAACGAATGTCTGGTTTATCAGATCCATAATATTTCATAGCATCGGCGTAAGTCATTCTTGACACCTCTCCTAAGTCCATATTTTTTACATTTTTGAACAAATGGCGAATCAAACCCTCAAAAATATTCAAAACGTCTTCTTGCTCAACAAACGACATTTCACAGTCTATTTGCGTAAACTCTGGCTGGCGATCGGCACGTAAGTCTTCGTCTCTAAAACATTTTACTATTTGATAGTAACGGTCAAACCCAGAAACCATCAACAATTGTTTGAATGTTTGTGGAGATTGTGGCAAGGCATAAAATTCACCTGGATTCATTCTTGAAGGCACTACAAAATCTCGGGCTCCTTCGGGTGTTGATTTTATCAATACTGGCGTTTCTACTTCAATAAAATCTTGTTTGTCTAAATAATCACGTGTAAAACGTGCCACTTGATGACGCAATTGCAGATTGGCACGTACAGGGTTACGTCTTAAATCCAAATAGCGGTATTTCATTCTGATATCATCACCACCATCGGTATCGTCTTCTATCAAAAAAGGAGGTAATTTTGCTGGGTTCAAGACAGCAAGACTTTCTACTTTTATTTCTACATCACCCGTTGGCATTTTGTCATTTTTTGCCAAACGCTCTACTACTGTTCCCGTTACCGAAATCACATATTCACGCCCAAATGTGCGAGACAGCTCCAATACTTCTTTGGGAGTTTTGCCTTCCTCAAGCATCAGTTGTGTAACTCCGTATCTGTCACGAAGGTCTATCCAGAGCATACCACCTTTATCCCTCGAGCGTTGCACCCAACCGCATAAAGTAACTTTCTGATTTACATCTTGAAGACGAAGTTCGCCATTGTTATGTGTTCTTAGCATATTTTTAATAGGGCGTTGCCCTGTATTTGATTATTCTAAAAATTTATATTTCTATCAAAATTACAAAAAATAAAGGTTTAGTAAAATTTAATTCTTTCATCTCCATTTTTTTCAATTTTTACAAATTTACGAAATGGACTATTGTCTAAAAAAAAATTTATACTTTTGCTTTATAAATATGGTATGAAAATTTTTCGTATTTACTCCATTCATAAAAACACATGAAATATAATTCAAGAACCCTTCACCGTGATTTAGGCTATTTTTTTATTGGCTTAATAATTTCTTTTTCTTTTTCAGGAATTTTACAAAACCACAGAAATATGTGGCATCCCGAAAAATATGTTGTTGAAACAAAGCAAGTAAGCACCACTTTACCCACCAACGAAAACGAAATCAATGAAGACTTTGCCAAAGATTTAATGAAAAAATGGGGTATAGAAGACAAATTTAGAAGAATAAATACCAAAGAAAATATTATCAAAATATCATTGGAAAAACATGATATTGAACTCAATAAAACTACCGGTAAAGGCGAAATGATAGTTTATAAAAAAACACCTTTTATTTCGCATACTATGAAATTGCACATGAATAGTAGCAATTGGTGGATATATTATTCCGACATTTTTGCCATTGCACTTATAGTAATAGCTGTCACAGGAACGATGATGTATAAAAAAGGTGAACAAAGTTTCAGTAAAAAAGGCTGGAAACTGGCACTTGCAGGACTGATATTCCCTTTGATTTTTTTATTTTTCCTTTCATAAATAATTTCAAAAAGATTTAGTAGTAGGCTTTCAATATCTCTGACTTGTTTTTTTAACTTTGTAAATAGAATAACAATTATTTCGATAATATAAAAATTAAAAATATGTTTCAACGTATTCAAACTTTGTTTTTAGCGGGAGTTTCCATAGCCATGTTAGTAGTAGCAGCAATGCCTCTTTGGGAAAAAATAAGTACAAATGGCACAGAAAAAATAGTTTTAACCTCTTTTTCTCTCGAACATTTCATCAACAACACCTCTGTAAGTGAAAACAATACTCCTTACATTGCAATACTTTCTATTATTATCGCATGTGTGGCTGCATTTTCATTGACACAATACAAAAAAAGAATTTTACAAATGACATTGGGAGTTGTAAACACTGTTTTAATTGCCGTATTGATAGGAACAATATTTTATCACGTATTCAAAGTCGGGATACCTATTTTTGAACCTAACAACCAAGGGCATTATCAAATAGGATTTATTGCTGCTGGACTAGGAATGCTATTCAACATGCTGGCAAACAGAATGATACGAAGAGATGAAATGTTGGTAAAATCTGCCGACAGAATGAGATAAGCCATAGTAAACGTCATGACAAGATTAAGTGTAAATATCAACAAAATAGCTACCTTGCGCAATTCGAGAGGAGGCAACAATCCTGACCTGCTGAAAGTAGCACTTGACTGCGAACGCTTCGGAGCCGAAGGCATCACCGTACACCCACGTCCAGACGAAAGACACATAAGATACAGCGATGTTTATCTATTAAAAGAAAACATCAGCACTGAATTTAATATTGAAGGTAACCCTACCGAGAAAAAATTTGTAGAATTGGTATTAGCTACCCGCCCTGCTCAGGTAACACTCGTTCCCGATGTATTGGGGGCTGTAACATCCAATGCAGGCTGGGACACCTTACAAAATAAATCTTTATTGACCGACTTGATAGCTCAATTCCATTCTGCTGGCATAAGAACGTCTATTTTTGTAGATGCTGACCCAAGAATGATAGAAGGAGCAAAGGAAACAGGCACCGATAGAATAGAATTGTACACTGAACCTTATGCTGAACATTATGTTACAAACAAAGCACAAGCCATTCAAAAATTTATTGAATCCGCCCAAATAGCCAACAATATCGGGCTAGGGATCAACGCTGGTCATGATTTAAGCCTAGAAAACCTCCGCTTTTTTCAACAAAACATTCCACAATTGTTAGAAGTATCTATAGGGCATGCGTTGATTTGCGATGCATTGTATTTGGGTTTAGAAAACACCATTCAACTGTATTTGAGAGAATGCAAAGCTCTTTCAGAATGTTAAATTTTTTATTTTAAAAAAAAATCCTTTAAATCAATTAAATTTCATCGTTTAAAATTCCCTCATTTCTATTAACTTTGTACAATTTTAGAGTAAACATTGCATTTGTAATGCTTACAAACTATCAAAATTGTTTCTATATTTTTCAACTTATTGGCTAAACAATCCTTGAGATTATAAGTCAAAATTCAAATCGAAAAAAGTGCCTAAAGATTTATCTATCAAATCCGTTCTAATCATTGGCTCAGGCCCAATTGTAATTGGTCAAGCATGCGAATTCGACTATTCTGGTTCTCAAGCAGCACGTTCGTTGCGTGAGGAGGGTATCATTGTATCGCTCATCAATTCTAACCCAGCTACTATCATGACAGACCCGCTCAATGCTGATCATGTATATCTGAAGCCATTAGATAAGAATTCGATTGTCGAAATTCTTGAAAAACATATTTCCATTGGGCAACCTATAGACGCAGTATTACCTACAATGGGCGGACAAACTGCCTTGAACTTGGCAATAGATTGCGACGCCTCAGGTATTTGGGAAAAATACAATGTACGTTTAATAGGCGTAGACATAAAAGCTATAGAAACAACTGAAGATAGAGAAAAATTCAGGTTGAAAATGCTAGAAATTGGCGTAGGTGTATGTAAAGGACGTACCGCTAAATCATTTCTAGAAGGCAAAGAAATAGCACAAGAAACGGGCTTTCCGTTGGTAATTCGCCCTTCTTTCACATTAGGAGGAACAGGTGGCGGTTTCGTTCACGACCCTAAAGACTTTGATGCCGCACTAAACAAAGGCTTGCACGCCTCTCCTACCCACGAAGTATTGGTAGAGCAATCTATTATGGGCTGGAAAGAATATGAACTAGAATTACTACGTGACAATATCGGCAACGTAATAATCATTTGTACCATAGAAAATTTTGACCCTATGGGTATTCACACAGGAGACTCTATAACAGTAGCTCCTGCCATGACCTTGCCAGACACGATTTATCAAAAAATGCGTGACATGTCTATCAAGATGATGAACGCCATTGGGCAGTTTGCTGGAGGTTGCAACGTGCAGTTTTCATTGAACCCAGATACTGACGATATAATAGCCATAGAAATAAACCCTAGAGTATCTAGGTCTTCTGCTTTGGCATCTAAAGCCACGGGCTACCCTATTGCTAAAATTGCTGCAAAAATGGCAATTGGCTATAATCTTGACGAATTGACAAACGCTATTACGGGATCTACCTCAGCGTTTTTTGAACCTGCAATAGACTATGTAATTGTAAAAGTTCCTCGTTGGAATTTTGACAAATTCAAAGGGGCAGACAAAAGTTTAGGTTTGCAAATGAAATCTGTTGGCGAAACAATGGGTATCGGCAGAAACTTCCAAGAAGCCTTACAAAAAGCTTGTCAGTCATTAGAAATAAAAAGAAACGGGCTTGGTGCAGATGGCAAAGGATTGAAAGACCAAGATGCCATTATGCATTCTTTGGCAAATCCATCGTGGAACCGTCTTTTCCATATTTATGATGCCTTCAAAATGGGCATTTCTTTCAAAACCATTCAACAAACCACTAAAATTGACAAATGGTTTTTGTACCAAATAGAAGATTTGGTAAGATTGGAAAACGAAATGGAGAAATATTCACTCCAAACCGTAACCAAAGAATTGCTGGAAGAAGCTAAACACAAAGGATTTGCAGATAGACAAATAGCTTATTCTTTGAAATGCTTAGAATCTGAAGTTTACGATAAAAGAAATGGACTGGGCATACAAAGAATCTACAAATGCGTAGATACTTGTGCTGCAGAATTTGAAGCAAAAACACCTTATTTTTATTCTACATTTTCACAAGGTTCAGCTACCTTGGATAATGAGTCGATAAAAACCGACAAGAAAAAGGTTGTAGTATTGGGCTCAGGACCAAACAGAATAGGTCAAGGAATTGAGTTTGACTACTCATGCGTGCATGGTATTCTGGCAGCAAAAGAAGCTGGCTACGAAGCCATTATGATAAACTCAAATCCCGAAACGGTTTCAACAGACTTTGATATTGCTGATAAATTGTACTTCGAACCTGTATTTTGGGAGCATGTTTACGATATTATTCAACACGAAAAACCAGAAGGTGTAATCGTTCAATTGGGAGGACAAACCGCTCTGAAGTTAGCAGAGAAGCTTACCAAACATGGTATAAAAATAATAGGAACGTCATTTGAGGCACTTGATTTGGCTGAAGACCGTGGAGCTTTTTCAGCATTATTACAAGAAAACAATATTCCTTTTCCAAAATTTGGTGTTTGCGAAGACGCTGATAATGCTGTTGAATTGGGAAGAACGTTGGGCTATCCACTATTGGTAAGACCATCGTATGTATTGGGCGGACAATCAATGAAAATCGTTATCAACGAACAAGAGTTAGAGCAACATGTAGTAGATATATTGAGAGATATTCCAGGCAATAAAATACTACTCGATCACTTCCTTGAAAATGCCATAGAAGCCGAGGCAGATGCCATTTGCGACGGTGAAGATGTATATATCATAGGCATTATGGAGCATATAGAGCCTGCAGGTATCCACTCTGGCGATTCGCATTCGGTACTTCCACCATTTGACTTATCAGAGAATGTTATCAAACAAATTGAAGAGCATACCAAAAAAATTGCAGTTGCTTTAAAAACTGTAGGTTTGCTTAATATTCAATTTGCAGTAAAAGACGAAATTGTTTATATCATTGAAGCTAATCCACGTGCTTCTAGAACAGTTCCTTTTATCTGTAAAGCTTATCAAGAGCCGTACGTTAATTACGCAACTAAGGTAATGCTTGGTGACAAAAAAGTTAAAGATTTTGATTTTAAGCCCATCAAAAAAGGTTACGCTATAAAGATTCCAGTATTCTCATTCAACAAGTTCCCTAATGTAAATATGGAGCTTGGACCTGAAATGAAATCAACTGGAGAAGCCATCTATTTCATAGATTCTCTTAAAGATGATTATTTCCGTAAAATTTACGGAGAACGAAATCTCTATTTAAGTAAATAAAAAACAAAAAGGCTGTCCAGAAAATTTCTTGACAGCCTTTTTTGATACACAGATTATATCAAACATTATTAATTAATTTCCCCCCAAAATAATTCCAAAGTTTTTACAAACAAAAAAGCTGTTATTCAGCTTCATTTGCTATTTGGGAATAAGCATTTTTCATGATTGTTTGAAGGTTTTGAGATAATATTTCAGCATTGTGTTTTTTGCTTTGCATAGCTTGAATACTTATGTTTTCAAAGAAACACTTTACTTCTTCGTTAATGTTTTTTTCAATATCTATATGCCAAGCCGCATCTTGTAGCAAATGCCATGTATCACTCTCTTTTTTACCACAAAAAAGTATAGCTCCACCTGCACATACAGAACTTACCGCCTTTGAGGGCACAGCAATATGAGTCCATTCTGCTTGCAAACTTACCAAATGTATATCTATAAAATGAAGTTGAGCTCTAGGAACATTGGTCAAAATAGTGATGCCCATTATATTTTTAGCAAATTCTAAGACTTTGTTAGCTTTTTTTCCATATATCGCCAATATTAAATGATGCTCAGATGGATTTATATGTTTGATAAAATCAATCAAAAAATCTTCTGAATGTGGGTCTCCTAAATTACCACAATAACCAAAATATATTTTATTGTCATCTTTTTTCCACTCAGGTGGCTGATTATCTTTTTCTTGATTGATGAGTACACCACAAGGTAAAACAATGGTTTCTAAATTTTTTTGATATAATTTATTCAAATAATTGGCTTGATTTTCACCCAAAGAAATGATTTTTTGGGGCGACCAAGTGTATGAAGCCTTTTGAAAAAACCGATAGAATAGATTGTTTTTTGAGATAGTATTTGTTGCAACAAAACCTTCAGGAAAAAGATCCATAGACCATAATAGCCATTTGGTTTGAAACAATTTAAAAAACCAGTTTGCCCAAAATGGCAATAAAGGTGGACTTGTCATCACTATTACAGGACCTTTCTTTACTAACAATGTTTTGAAAATCAAAAACAAACCATCGCAAAAGCCTGCTAGAATTTTCAGTCCTTCATTTTCTCCTTTATAAATAGTTCGAATAGAATGAATTTCACCTATAGGCTGCCTAATAGCTCCTCCTCCATGATAATTCCGAGAAATGTGTATGATTATAGGTGTTATTTGATGACATTCTATTAAGTGCTTTGCCAAGTCCCAAGCTGCCTCGCCTGTTATTCCTGGACTGGGTGGGTAATGCCGATTTACTATAGTGACGTACTTCATCTAAACATTTTTTGCTAAACAATACAACGCAAAATTAGTTATTTTTATACAAGCTCAACACAAAATCAAAGCTTCTCCCCTATTTCTTTTGCAATAATTTGAGCTGAGTTTAACTTCTGAAATTTCTGGATATATGAAAATTTACTATTTTTATAAGCTTCCAGAACGGAATTCTTTCGAAAAAATTCAATTCTAAAAACAAAAAAAAAGATTAGCAATTTTAATAAAACACACTTAAAACTACTTTTTAAATCCATTTTCGTCATATTCCAAGCCACAATTACTGTATTTTGAAACAATAACAGACCTTTATTGAGATATTGTTTTCAACAAAAGACCGTACTTTTGAAATGTTTAAGAGCTATTAAAAAAACAATTAATTGGCGTTTTAAATAATATCCAATAACTATTTTAAAATAAAATACGTCTTAATACTCCCTCATAAGAAATTTTTTTTCTACTAAGAGCATTAAGACGTATTATTGTAATACTACTTTAGCGTTGGTAAAGGTGCTTTTGTTTCATCCAGCCAATTCATCACTTCACTAAGTAACTCTTTATTTTTAGCCATATTTAATAAAGCCAAATTTGTACGCTCTCCAGCATCGTTTTGCAAATCGAATAATTCAGTAGCATTTTGGGCTGAAGTATCAAAATCTTTATTATTTGCCAAAAATTCTTCGTGATAAAGATGTATTTTCCAATTACCTTTTCTCATAGTAGTCACAGGACGAGTCCTAAAAATATTGTCACGCCCTCTTGTTACTGGTTCATTTAAATATCCAGGAAAATGCCAAAACAATTTATCACGAGTAGTGTTGGCTTTAGTACCTTCTAAAATGGGTAAAATATTCTCCCCATCCAAATTTAAAGTTTGCTTCCCTCCTATTGCTGTAAAGGTCGGATACAAGTCAAGATTTATAACTGGCGAATGATTGACTCCTGCTTTGATGCGACTTGGCCAATAAGCCAAGAAAGGCACTCTAATTCCTCCTTCATAATAGCAACCTTTATTACCACGCAAAGGTTCTTGAGAAGATTGCCCTGTAGAGCCATTATCACTTGTAAAAACTATCAAAGTATTTTCTTCTAAACCCAATTCTTTTAATTTAGCCAATATTAAACCTACACTATGATCTAAATCGTAAATACAACCCGCATACAAAGCCTGATTAGCACTCAAGCCTTTATCAATAAATTTGGCAATACTAGACGGTCTTGCTTCCAAATGACTATGTATTGCATGGTGCGAAATAATGGTAAAAAACGGTTTGTCTTTATTGGTAGAAATAAAATCTATAGTAGATTTGGTTAAAGAATATATTCCTTTGGGGTCATCTGGTTTGTCTAGTTTAGTATTTTGAATACCTAATCGACTATCAAAAAAATCATCAAAACCTTGAGCTGTAGGAACAGTAGTAGGCTCTTCACCCAAATGCCACTTACCATAAATACTTGTGGCATAACCATTTGCCTTCATAGACTCGGCAATAGTAACTATATCAGACCGCAAATACTCAGTATTGGCAACAGGTACAGTTTTCATTTTGGCAACCGGCCCTCTCAAAGTGCTTCCAACAGCATAAATACCATGCCTTGGCGTATATAAGCCACTCATCAAACAACCTCTACTCGGAGCACAATTTCCAGCACCAGCATAAGCTTGATCAAATACCAAAGATTTTTTAGATAATGCGTCAAGTACAGGTGTTTCAAACACTTTGCTGCCATTGAAACCTGTATCATAAAAACCCAAATCATCGGCAAAAATCAAAATAATATTTGGTTTTGTAACAACCGAACTAGCCGTATTATTATCTGTAGATGATTTAATACTAGAAGCATTAAAACTTTTTTGGGAGCATCCACTAAAAATGAAAGCGAAAGAAATGCCAAAAGTAAAAACACATTTAAAAAAAACTGATGAATTAAACATATGTATTTTGAATTAAAAAATTATATTAATAGCAACCAAAAATAGATTTAGACAATAAAATAAAGGTAAAATTTAAAACCTATTCAACAAAAAATACACCTAAAAAACCGAGCACAAAGGTAATATTTGATTGAAAAATGAAATACAATTTGATTATTAATATTTTTTATCATAAAACAATTGTATTATCCAAAAATAAAGCCTACCTTTGCATTCCGATTTTAGTTTAAAGAATCAAACATTCAATAAAATCATTTCAAAAATTCTTAAGGAACAACGATTTTATTATAAAATATACATAAAATGAAAAGGACATTTCAGCCATCGGTAAGAAAAAGAAAAAACAAACACGGTTTTCGTGAAAGAATGTCGACTGCAAATGGTCGTCGTGTAATTCAAGCTCGTCGTGCAAAAGGAAGACATAAACTAACCGTTTCTGACGAAAAAAGAGGTAAATAATTTACTCTTTTTATAAAAAATCACAAGATAATGTAAAATTTATCTTGTGATTTTTTCTGCATATCTAAAAATTTCAGTAAACACATCAAATTATTTCACAATTTAGATGAATTTTACCTGAAATTGAGCTAGTAACATGACAGTCCGTTACATTTCTTTTCAATAAAACTCGGATGACGCATACTTTTAAAAAGTCTGAAAGGCTTTCTAGCAAAAAAATAATTGAAGAACTTTTTAACAAAAAGGGTAGTGAAGCTGTTTTAACCGCTTTTCATTACCCTTTTCGTGTTTCTTACATAAAAAAAAACAGCGTATCTACTAAAATTGACTTTGAAAACGCAGACTTGGAAACAAATTTGCTTGAACAAAATAACACTACTAAAACTCAAATATTAGTATCTGTTTCTAAAAGATTATTCAAAAAAGCAGTAGATAGAAATTTAGTCAAAAGACGCACAAAAGAAGCTTATAGACTGAACAAACAGTTGAATTTAGAAAAAAAAGCAGCTTTTGAACAAGCACAAAACAAAATAACTTATATTGGTTTTGTGTATATTGGAAAAAACATTGAATCTTTTCGTAAAATAGAAAAATCAATGATAATAATACTTAATAAAATAAATGCATAAATGCTGTTATTGAGCATTTTTACATACAGAGAGGAAGAAACAAAAACAAAGAAATTGAGATGAAAGGAACAAAAAAATATATAGTTGGAGCCACAGTAGGGTTGTTAGCTGTTTTCATCATGTCTTTCAAAGACCCAAATGACCGCTTATTTGAAATTGCAAAAAACCTAGATATATACGCTTCACTTTTCAAAGAACTCAACAGAAGCTACGTAGAAGAAATAAATCCTAATACAACCATCAAAAAGTCAATAGATGCCATGCTCAACTCTTTTGATCCGTACACTGTATTTTATGCAGAAGACGATATCGAAGATTACTTTACCATGACAACGGGAAAATATAATGGAATAGGCATCATTACAGGCAATATAGAAAACAACGTTACCATAATGATGGTAGACGAAGGAGCTCCAGCTGATAAAGCTGGACTTAAAATAGGAGACATCATATTAAAAGTAGATGGAGTAAAAATAAATGCTACCAAAAACGA
The DNA here is from genome assembly GCA_017988135.1 of Pseudarcicella sp. Classification (GTDB taxonomy): domain Bacteria; phylum Bacteroidota; class Bacteroidia; order Cytophagales; family Spirosomataceae; genus JAGNSI01. Next base: position 21,725 of record JAGNSI010000008.1, on the reverse strand, counting down.
CGAAATAAGCAAACTTATAAAGGGACAATCTGGTACCAACGTAAAATTGACTATCAAACACTACGGAATAGAAAAAACCGAAGAAATAACTGTAAAAAGAGACATAGTGAAAATCAAAAATGTTCCTTTCTATGGCATGATCAACAACGAAACTGGATATATAGACCTAAAAAACTTTACAGCAGAAGCTGCCAAAGAAACAAGATTTGCTTTCTCTGAACTAAAAAGCAAAGGAATGAAAAAACTTGTGCTTGACGTAAGAGAAAACCCAGGCGGATTGCTTCATATGGCAGTTGAAATATGTAATATATTTTTGCCAAAAGGCAACGAAATAGTATCTACCAAAGGAAAAGTACAAGAATGGAACAAAACTTACACCAGTTTAAATGCTCCTCAAGATACAATAATTCCAATAGCTTTATTAGCAAATTCTCATAGTGCATCGGCAGCAGAAATTGTAATAGGCGTACTTCAAGACTATGATAGAGCAGTTTTAATAGGTCAAAAAAGTTTTGGAAAAGGTCTTGTTCAAATCACCAAAGACTTATCTTTCAACACAAAGTTGAAAGTAACAACCGCCAAATATTACATTCCAAGTGGCAGATGCATACAAGCAATAGACTATGCTCACCGCAACCCAGACGGAAGTGCTGGAAAATTGCCTGACTCACTAAAAGTAGCTTTTAAAACTAGAAATGGAAGAATAGTATACGACGGGGGAGGAGTATATCCTGATATAGAGATAGAAAGCCCAAATCTTGCTACTGTTACTAAAACTTTAGACAAAAAAAATATTATTTTTGAATATGCCAATAAATATCTTCAAGAAAACCCTGTAATTGGAGCCGCAAAAGATTTTGCATTAGACGATAGAGGATACCAAAACTTTGTAAAATGGGCTATAAAAAAAGACTATGAGTATTCAACTCAAGTAGAAAAAGACTTGGAAACTTTAGAAGCATCTGCAAAAAAAGAAAAATACTTCGACTTGATTGCAGAGCAAATAAATAGTGCAAAAATAAAATTAGCACACGGCAAAGAAGCAGATTTAAATAAGTTTAAAGACGAAATCAAAACACTACTCGAACAAGAAATTGTACTACATGCCTACTTACAAAAAGGCTTAAGAGAGCAATCGTTTGCAAAAGATATAGAAATTCAAGAAGCCTTAAAGCTGTTCACAAATATGTCTAAATATCACTCAATACTGAGAGGACGTAAATAATAGAAGCTGTTAAAAAATAAATAAATTGTTGATTCTTAGTATAGATACCTCCACACAAAGCTGTTCCATAGCCTTGCACAACAATGGAGAATTATTAGCGCTGTCGAGCTTGTTTGTAGAAAAATCTCACTCAAGCATGCTCACTATTTTGATAGAAAACACCTTGAAAAATGCAGGGCTAGCAATTCATGAGTTAGATGCTATAGCAGTGGCTAAAGGACCTGGCTCTTATACAGGCTTGAGAATAGGTGTATCTACTGCTAAAGGCTTGTGTCTAGCGCTCGAAAAACCTCTAATAGCGATAAATTCGCTAGAAGCAATGGCTTTGCAACTAAACGGGTTATATGACAATACCCATTTGCTCTGCCCAATGATAGATGCAAGAAGATTGGAAGTATATTGCCTAATTGCAGACAATCTACAAAACACAATTGAAAACACACAAGCAAAAATCATTGATGAACAATCGTTTTTGGAACATCTTGAGCATAAAAAAATGATTTTTTTTGGAGATGGTGCCAAAAAATGTAGTAAAATAATAACGCATAAAAACGCATTTTTCCCAAATATAAGTATTCATCCATCAGCGGAAACGATAGGGAAAATGGCTACAACAAAATACACCAATCAAGCATTTGAAAATCTAGTTACCTTTGAGCCATTTTACTTAAAAGAATTTATAGGAACACAGCCAAAGAAAAACAGTATAGTTGCACCATGACAAATGACGAAATTATCAACAAAGTAACCAATAGCGGATTAGTAACACTAAACCTTGAAGATTTTCGTCCAGTAGGACAGAGGATAGGATTTGATTTAAAACAAAACCTATTCATGAACCAAATACTTCGAGAAAAAGAATTTAGAGAATTTCTAAAAAACCATGAATGGACGGTCTATCAAGACAAACACGTACATATATTTTGCTCAGAAGACGTTATTATTCCTACATGGGCTTATATGCTACTTACAACAAAACTGCAAGCTTATGCAAGCACCATTGTAATGGGTTCTGAGCAGGATCTAGAAACTAAATTGTATAGCCAAGAGCTCGAAAAAATAGATTTAGAAAATTACAAAAACGCAAGAGTAGTTGTAAAAGGTTGCTCAAAAGAAGCAGTACCTACACCTGTTTATGTAGAAATTACTAAAATATTACAACCTATAGCTTTGTCAATTATGTTTGGTGAACCTTGTAGCACCGTTCCAGTCTTTAAAAGAAAATAGATTGCGTAAAACACAAATAAACATTTCATTTATATAAAACAAATTATAATGTCACTTAAAGAAACCATTGAAAACGGCATAAAAGATGCCATGAGAGCAAAAGATCAAGACAGACTGAGAACTTTACGTTCTATAAAATCTTTGATATTATTAGAAGCAACCTCTGCAACCAGTACAGGAGAATTGACAGACGATATTGCTTTGAAATTGCTCATAAAAGCGGCAAAACAAAGAAAAGATTCATTAGAAATTTTCACTTCACAAGGCAGAGCTGATTTGGCAGAAAAAGAACAAATAGAATTGACTATCATAGAAGAGTTTTTACCAAAACAACTTTCTGAAGAAGATTTAAAAGTAAAGATACAAGTTATCATAACTCAAGTAGGAGCAACTGGTCCGGCTGATATGGGTAAAGTAATGGGCGTTGCAACGAAAGAATTTGCAGGTCTAGCAGATGGCAAAGTGGTTTCGCAACTAGTAAAATCATTATTATCATAAAACAAAATGCAACCCGTAGATATTTTTATACTTTTACCCATACTATGGGGGGCATTTTTAGGCTACCAAAAAGGCATTGTAGTTGAAATAATATCTATAATTGGTTTTTTGTTAGCATTATACATTGGAATAAAAGGTTATGGCTGGCTCACAGATTATACTAAAAATACTGAAAGCCCAAATAGCTTTAATAGCATAATTCCTTTAGCCAGTATAGGCATTATTGGTTTTCCGTTGATATATTTTATCAACAAAATGGCTCGAATGTTTAGATATTCTACAAAATACACCGTTTTTGGTCGATTTGATGCGCTTATTGGAGCTATTGTAGGCAGTTTTACTTGGGCATTAGGTATGAGTGCGGTGTTAATTTTCTTGAATTTTTTCAATGTAAAAATTCAAGAAAACACTACAAAACCATTGATTTTATACCCAATAGTAAAAGATTTTGCCCCATTTATTATTCAACAGATAAAGGCAAATAAAAACATTTCTCAAATAGATACACCTTTCAAAAAGTTTATCTAAATATTATTTATCAACAAAAAATAATGGAAACAAATAGCAAAAAAGATATTCGCAAACTCTCTTTACAAGAACTGAAAACTTTTTTAACTGAAAAAGGAGAGCAAGGCTTTAGAGCGAAACAGATTTTTGAATGGCTGTGGAAAAAATCTGCTATTTCTTTTGATGAAATGACCAATTTGTCGCTTAAAACTAGAGAAATATTAGCCCAACATTTTAGTATAAATAGTGTAAAAGTAGCTGAAAAACAAGTAAGTTCAGACAGAACAATAAAATCGTCATTTGAGCTTTACGATAAAAATTTAGTAGAAGGAGTATTAATACCTGCTGATGACCGCATGACTGCCTGTGTATCATCTCAAGTAGGCTGTTCACTTACATGTAAGTTTTGTGCAACAGGTTATATGGATCGAAAACGAAACCTAGATGCTGCCGAAATATACGACCAAGTGGTACTAATACGTAATCAGGCTGAGCAACACTACCAAACACCACTTACCAACATAGTTTACATGGGAATGGGCGAGCCGCTTCTTAACTATGCCGGCACAATGAAGTCTATAGAAATGATAACTTCTGCCGAAGGTTTGAATATGTCTCCTAAAAGAATAACAGTATCGACGGCAGGTATAGCCAAAATGATATCTAAATTAGGCGACGACGAAGTGAAATTCAATTTGGCATTGTCTCTTCACGCAGCTAACGACATAAAAAGAAACGAAATAATGCCTATCAACGAATCCAATACTTTGGAAGCATTGAAAGAAGCGTTGTTACATTTTTACAACAAAACAGGCAGTAGAATTACCCTAGAATACATTCTTTTTTATCGCTTTAACGACACTTTAGAAGACGCTAAAGAACTTTGGCTATTTGCCAAACAATTTCCTTGTAAAATCAATATTATCGAGTACAATCCTATTGCTGAAGCTAGCTATATCAATACTGACCCCGAAACTTTATCAAAATTTGCCCAGTATTTAGAATCAAAAAATATGATTGTAAACGTAAGAAGGTCAAGAGGAAAAGATATAGATGCCGCTTGTGGACAATTGGCTGGCAAAAAAGTGCCTAAATCTATATCAAATCCAGAATAAATATTGTTAAGACTTACAAACCTGCTTCTTTTTTAATTTTTTTAGGAATTTCGTTGATGTGTTTTATTTGAATATTACGATAAAACACTTCAGCTCCTTCAGATTGTATCTGTATTTTACCTGCCGTAAGTGGTTCATCAATACCATTTATGTTTTGTCTGGTATTTTTTACGACCATATTCACTTTTCCATTCACCAAATGGATAGCTTCTCCACCTTTACAAATAATCTCTACTGTATTCCATTCCCCATGAGCTTTTTCATAATCTGCCGAAATTCTCGCAATACCATTAACTTTTGTTTCGCTAGAGGTTTTATCCCAAGTCCATTTTTGTTTGGTTCCATCTCCAAATGGTTTCACTTTACCGGTAATTTCAGCTTTACTTCCTGCTAAAGCAAAAAAATCACCAAAGTCTCCTTCTTGTATTTGGCATTCTAAAGATCGTTTCCATACTTTCCAAAAAGCCCCATTTGGACCAACGCAATGATACAAAATTCCGCTGTCACGTAGTTTATCCACACGAGGAATCCATTTTTTCTCGCCCCATTTTACTTCTAGTTTCAAATGATAATCTCCAAATTCTTCTCTGCTGGTAATAGAGCCAAATATTTCACCTGAAATACGCAATGCTGGTTTCCCATCTTGTTGAACCATTGTAAAAATTTGCTTAGGATTTTGGTTTAAACCAATCGCTTCTGAGTAATTACCTAAGCTATCTTTAGGTATAGAAGGAAAATCTAATGACTTGTGAGGAACACCTATATAAGTTTCCCAATTGGATTTTAGAGAAGCTGAGTCACTTAACAAGTTGGTCCATTTGTCAGAGAAATAAACATTTTCTGCTTTCATCGACCAAGAAATGCCTTTTTCGATATGTTTTAAAAAAGCGTCTTCTTTATACGATTCTTCGGTGTGCCCAAGAACCGTAAAAAACATTCTGCCTCCTTCGTAATATTGATACCAAGCCATAGGATGATGCTCACCCATAGTGCCTCCTTCATAGCTTTTCTCGTCTACTTCTAACAATATATTTGCTTGAGGTTTTACTGCATTTTTGTAGTTATAGATTTCATCAAACCTAATCCACTCTTTTGGTAAATGCTTTGTTGATGGATGTTTATCATTTATTACTTTATAAGTAGCTGTTTGTTGCTTGGGATGACTTTTAAAATATCCACAAACTAAATCGCCAAACCAAGCCCAATTATGCTCTGTATCACAAGCTGAGTGAATTCCAGCAAACCCTCCACCATCGTTGATGTATTTCTTGAAAGAATTTTCTTGATTGGTAGTAAAAACGTCACCAGAAGTCATCAAAAAAACGATGGTTTTATACTTTTTTAAGTTATCCACATTGTCAAACAAAGTTGCATCTGTTGAAAATGTAGGAATCCAGTTGTTTTTTGCACACAATTCCTTCATTGCTTCTTGAGCTGATGGAATAGATAAATGTTTATAAGCCGCAGTTTTGCTAAAAAACAAAACATTACTTTGGGCAAATAATTGAGAATGAAGGCTTATGAAAAAAATGCCAAGGGTTAATAAAAAAATGCGAATATTATACATTTATTCTTTGTGTTTAAAATAAAAAAAAATTAATCTATACTTTTATACGTAAACTCTTTAAACTTAACCAAGCCTTTACCTTTTGCCAAAAGTGTAATATTGGCGGGTTTTAGATGTGAAACTTCAAAACTATTCTTAAATTTTGTCCATTCTTTACCATTTAAACTATAGTATAGTGCTAAATCATGATGCAAGTTCACTAGTTTTAAATAAACTGTATTTTCAGTTATCTTCAACGCTTCTAAACTTGAACTACCTTGCGAAAAAGTTTCTAATTGATTCTTTTTCAATATAATACCTAAATAATTTGTCTGATCAGAAATTGCAAAAGCAGCTTCGTTTTCGTCTTCTATAGTTACTTGCACGGTCGTTTCATAAGCGTGATTTTTGGGCATACAATAAATAGCTGGGGCTTTATTGAAAGGTTGATCTTGAGCTTTCAAAACGAGCTGATTATTATCTAACCAAAAGTTATCAACATTATTTTTTTCTAAATTTGTTCGCCAATGATAATTTAAATTTTTTGAAGAAAAGTCATCCGACAAGTCAATTTTAGTAGTACATATATTTGTTGTAGAAGGTTTTTCAATTAAAGATTGGGCATTTACGTTTCTTTTAATAATTGGCCAATTGTCTTTAGTCCATTCCACAGGAAGTAATAATGTTTGTCTACCCAAAGTTCGGTAATTATTTTCGTAAGCATGAAACACAGCCCACCATGTACCATCTGTATGTTCTATAAGTGTGGCGTGACCTTGAGACCACCACTTTTCATCTCTACTTTTAGTGTGGATAAGTGGATTTAATGGAGAATTTTCCCATGGACCCAAAGCTGATTTAGATCTTGCTACTATAGCCATATGGCTGGTAGATGGCCCAGTAGTGCCTCCTTGTGCAGAAACCAAATAATAGTAATCTCCTTTTTTGAATAATTTGGGTGATTCTAGACAAAAGCATTCTACATTCCAATCGATAGGAATAGACCAACCATTGTATCGTTTTTCAATATCACTTATTATTTTTGTGCCATCAGCTGATAATTCTGCCACACAACCTTTATCGAAATATAAATATCGCTTACCTTCTGATGTGACAATATGCCCAGGATCTATTTTTCCATCAACTTTCAAATCTATAGGATCAGACCAAGGGCCTGCAGGGTATTCTGACGTGAATACATAGTTTTGAAAAGACCTTCCTCCTTCAATTTTATTTCTTACAAGTGTTACATAAATATAGAAACGACCATTTAGGTAAACTAAGTCGGGTGCCCAAGGACTACCGTCTCCTTTATAGGCAAAGCCAATATTTTCCCAATTAATTAAATCGGTTGAATGCAAAATAGGTAATGAAGGATAATCACCACCACTATGTGTCATATAATAATGACTACCTACACGTACAATACTTGGGTCTCCAGCTTTACCTATAAATATTGGATTGGTATAAAAATCTTTTTTGTATGTTTTTCTTGGTACAATAGACTTAGTTTGTGAAAAAACAGAAAAAAAAATACAAAGTTGAAAACATACAAAATTTAATACATAAGTTTTTTTCATTTTGAAAATTATTTAAACCAAAGTTAATTCTCTATTTAATATAATCCGAAATAAATAGTACTATTTTTTGCAAATTTTAAACTTTTGTAATATTTAAAAAAATAAAATAAACCATTAATTATTTAAAAAACAGAAATTTCGTCCAATAATAGACAACGAACAAAATGATTACTAAATAATTAGGAAAAAAATATTTAAAAAAATTGACAAAAGTCAAAAAAATAAATACATTTGAATAAACAGACTTTTGATTAACTATAAATTGCTTAACATACTAATAATAAAAGATATGATGCATCCTCAACTAAAAAGTTTTTTTAACAGAATAGTGCCATTCACAGACAAGGAATTGGATGCAATAGCTGATAAGTTCACTACAAAAACACTTAAAAAAGGTGAACTATTATTGAGTGAAGGTGAAATAGCGTATGAATTTGGTTTTATTGTAAAAGGAATTTTCAGAATATATTATCTCAACGATGGCAAAGAAACCACAAGATACTTAGGAACAGAAAATACTTTAATATCATCAGCACAAAGCTTCACAACACAAAAACCAAGTATAGAATTTGTACAAGCTTTAGAAAACAGTGAATTGCTGATGATATCGTACAAAGATTTACAAAATATTTATAATTCATCGGCAAAATGGGAGAGAATGGGTCGAATTTTTGCAGAAAAATCATACAATTCACTTCAAAGTCATATTTATTCCATCATTTCACTTCCTGCAATAGACAGATATCATAATTTTTGTGAAAAATATCCAGACATTGTAAAAAGAGTTCCTCAATACATTATAGCTAGTTTTTTGGGCGTTTCTCCAGAAACAGTAAGCAGGATTAGGAAAAAATAATTAATCTACTGACGCTAAAGCCATTACGGACACTTCGGCAGCAGCAGCTTTCCATAAAATATTGGCACAAGAACTCAGCGTAGCACTGGTAGTGAGTGTATCATCTACTAAAAGTATCCTTTTGCCCAATATTTTTGGTGCATCATGCACTTGAAAAACATTATCCATATTTGCAAAACGATTCATTTTTGATTTTGTAATTTGGGTATCTGTATAAATAATTCTAGCAATTAAATTTGGTTCAAAAGGAATTGCTAAGCCTTTACTCAAACCTTTTGCTATAAAATCACTTTGATTGTAACCCCTTTCTTTTAGCCTTTTTTGATGTAAAGGCACAGATGTTATCAAATCAAATTCTTTTGAAAATCCTGCATTGTTTAAATCTAAGCCATAATAAAAACCCATTAATTCACCCAATTGAGGATTATTTTTGTACTTTATATCGTGCATGATTCGCTGTACAACATTACCTTTAGTAAAATGTAGATAGGTAAGTATGTGTTTTACAGGAGATAAACCCATAAATTTAGCTTCTAAATTTGTATCATTTTTAAAAAATAAATTTGATTTAGGTAAATCTAAAAGACAAGAATTGCACAAATCTATTTCACTAGAATCAAGTGAAATAGAACAACCAAGGCAATTTTTAGGAAAAATAAGATTTATAAATTCTTTAATCACTTTTATAAAATTGATCTAATATTGAAACTTAAATTTCGGCACAAAAAATGGTTTAAAATTGTTTAAAGCAGAAAAATGAATTAAAAATTCTAAAAGATTCGAAAAGTAAAAACTTAAAAAAATTAGAAGTATTTATTTATTAGTATTTTTGAAAGAAATTTACAGAAAATGGACATAGAAAACTTAAAGCAAGAATGGGAAAATTTATTGGATAAACTTGAACAATTGTTAGAAAAAAGACCCACAGATTTAAATGCTGTGTTATTTTTAATTGGCGTACAAGAACTCGGAAAGGGTCATCAATATTTCACCAAAGAACAAAAACAAGATTTAATGCATATTGCAATTTGCAAAGTACTCAGCTACAGCGGCATATATGAATTGGAAGGACTAGATAACGATGGCTGGCCACATTGGAAATTGATACAACCATTGCCATTTGTAGGATTATTGGATCAAGAACGTTTGCTAAAAATACAAGTTATAGAATATTTTGAACGTGAAGTGTTTATGAATTAAATTGATTACAGAAATAAAAACAATATGAGTTTAAAAATTGTCTCTTACAATGTAAACGGTATAAGAGCAGCTATCAACAAAGGTTTTACAGAATGGCTACAAGCAACCAATGCAGATATTGTATGCTTACAAGAAGTAAAAGCAAACATAGAACAAATAGACCCAATTGCGATACACGCTTTGGGATATGAAATCTATTGGTTTGCAGCTCAAAAAAAAGGATATTCTGGCGTAGCCATTTTTACAAAAATACAGCCTAAACATGTAGTATATGGCTGTGGAATAGACATTTATGATGATGAAGGTAGGGTTTTAAGGGCAGATTTTGACAATTTCTCAGTAATGAGTGTGTATATGCCTTCAGGGTCAAGTGGCGATGAAAGACAAACTTTCAAATACCAATGGATGGATGACTTTCAAGATTATGTCTCAAAACTGTTGATAACAATACCAAATTTGATAATATCGGGCGATTATAATATTTGCCACGAGGCTATAGATATCCACAATCCAAAAAGCAACGCCAATTCATCAGGATTTTTACCTGAAGAAAGAGAATGGATGGGAAAATTTTTGGATAATGGTATGATAGATAGCTTTAGACACCTAAACAAAGAACCGCATCATTATAGTTGGTGGAGCTATAGGGCAGGAGCGAGAAACAAAAATTTAGGCTGGCGTATTGACTATCATTGTGTAAGTAAACCATTGAAAGACAAAATATTAAGAGCATATATTTTGCCAGAAGCAAAACATTCAGACCACTGTCCAATAGTAGTTGAAATAGAAAACTAGTTTATCCACATATTTATTAAACATTTTTTTTCAAAAAAAATGAACCAAATAACTCCAATACAATCATTGTTATTGCACATTGAGGAATACAAGAAAAAATATTACCTCAATAGACTCATCAAAGGAAGTATTTACGCTTTGGCGGTAATATTAACAGCATTTTTGGTGTTCAATGTATTGGAATATTACGGACATTTTGGAGTAATTTTCAGGAGTATATTATTTTTTAGTTTTATAGCAGCCTTTATTTCTACTATCTTTTTTTGGATTGCAAAGCCCGTTTATTTTTTCCTAGGAAAACAAAAACCCCTTACAAACGAAATAGCAGCCGACCAAATTGGTAAATATTTCCCCGAAGTAAACGATAAACTTATCAACACACTGCAATTAAGTAAAAACCTTGATATAGAAAAAAGCGAACTATTAAAAGCATCTATAGACCAAAAATCTAAAGAACTCAATTTTATTAAATTCACAGATGCTATAAATGTAAATGAAAATAAAAAATACTTAAAATACGCCATTTTGCCGGCTATAATTATCGGATTAATACTTTTTATTTACCCAACGTTTTTTTCAAAAAGCTCTTCTAGAATAGTAAATTTCAAAAACGAATACCAAGAAGAAGCACCATTTTCATTCATTCTACAAAATAAAAATTTACAAGCATTTGCCAATGAAGACTTTAGCATTCAAGTAAAAATTCAAGGTAATACCATTCCAGATGATATTTATATACTTGCTAATGGCAGAAAATTAAAAATGGAAAGTGTGGATAAGTTAAATTATACTTATACCTTTCCAAAAATTCAAGAAGCATTAGATTTTAAATTTGAAGCCGCTGGATTTTCATCACAAGCATACGAAATTTCAATCATCAATCGACCAAGCTTAGCTTTTTTTGATGTAATACTTACTTACCCAAATTATCTAAAGAAACCACAAGAAAAACTTACAAATATTGGTAATATCACAGTTCCTGAAGGTACATTGGTAGAATGGAAGTTCAATGCCAAAGAAACTGATAACATATATTTGAAATTTGACAGTACTTCTAAGCTAGAAAAAGCCTCAGAAAATATTTTGGGAGGAGAATTTAGTATTTCGAAAAAAATAAAAAATTCAATTACATATAAAGTAATCCTTAAAAACAAACATACAGACAATAATGAAGGCTTAGCCTTCGCTATCAACGCTATTTCGGATAAATACCCAATGATAACACTAGAAAATTACAAAGACACCACTTTGTACAATTTTTTGGTAGTGGGTGGCAATATAACAGACGACTACGGATTGTCGAGACTACAGCTCAACTACAAAATAGACAGAAATGGGAAAAACAATTCGTCAAAATACCGTTCGATAGCCCTAAATATTCAGAAAAATCAAAGTATTCAATCTTTTTACAAAGAATTAAAATTAGATTCCCTTCACCTACAACCTTCTGATAAAATAGAATATTATGTAGAAGTATGGGATAATGACGGTGTGAATGGCCCAAAATCAGCAAAATCAAATACGCATACTTTTGCAGTACCCAATGCCCAAAATATCGATAAAGAAATAGATAACACGGTAGCGAAAACAGAAAATCAATTAGAAAAAACGTTAGATAAAGCAAAAAAACTAAAAAAAGAGTTATCCACACTCGAAAATAGACTTAAAAACAAGAAAGAACTAGATATTCAAGACAAAAAAATGCTTGAAGAAATATTGAAAAAGAAGGAAGAACTAAACCAAGAAATACAAAAACTGCAAGAACAAAACCAAAACCTCAATCAACAACAAGAACGATTCAACGAGCAAAAACCAGAGTTGAAACAAAAAATTGATGCATTGCAAAAAATGATTGACCAACTAAAAGATCAAAACAAAGAACAAAAATATGAAGAATTAAAACAAATGCTCGAAAAAGACGAACCCAACAGATTGCTCGAGCAAATGGAAAAAATAAGGAACAAAGAAGTAAACACTGAAAAAGAACTGGAAAGAATGGAAAAACTTTTCAAAAAACTACAAGTAGATCAAAAACTAGATAAAGCCATAAAAGAACTTGAAAAACAAGCAGAAAAAAATGAAAAATTGGCTGAAAAAAATGAAAATTTAGACAAAAAACAAACCTCAGAAAACAACAAAAAAGAAGAAAATAAAGACTTAATCAAAGAACAAGAACAACTAAAAAAAGAATTTGAGGAAACTAAAAAAGACCTAAACGAAGCAGAAAAACTGAATAACGAAGAAAAAAACAACGAAAAAATAGATACTGACAAAGAAGAACAAAACGATATTTCGCAAGAACAAAACGAAGCTGAAAAAAAACAAGAAAAAGGAGACAACAAAGCTGCAGCCGATAAACAAAAGAAAACAGCACGCAAAATGCGTAACCTAGCAAAGAAACTTGCTGAAATGAAAAAAGAAGCTGAAATGAAAGAAAACGAGGAAAATATCAACGATTTACGTGATATTCTAGAAAACCTTGTAAACGTATCTTTCGATCAAGAAAAATTGATGAAAGACTTCAAAAATGTAAATACCTCTGATCCAAGATACGTAAAGCTTGGTCAAGATCAATTAAAATTGCAAGAAGACACCAAAGTGATAGAAGACAGCTTATATGCATTGGCCAAAAGAGTAGTTCAAATAGAATCATTCGTTACCAGAGAAATGGCTGACATGAAAAACTACATGGCAGAAGCCAGCAAGCTTATAAAAGACAGAAAAATACAAATGATTTCGACCAAACAGCAATTTGCAATGACTTCTGTAAACAACTTAGCACTCCTTTTGTCAGATGTACTGGCAAACATGCAAGAAAAAGAAGGCTCTGGTAAAGGCTCTGGAAAAGGAAAATCAAAGAAAAAAGGCAAAGGAGACGAAAAAGGAAAAGGATTAGGCAAAGCACAGCAAGAACTCGGCGAAAAAATGAAAGAAGCTCAAAAAGGAAGTAAAGGAAAAGGTGGATATTCAGAGGAATTAGCTAAAATGGCAGCCGAACAATCTCGAATCAGGCAAATGTTACAACAAATGTTAGACAATGCCAACGGCACACCCACTGGAAAACAACAAGGCGATAAAGTGAAAGATATCATCAAGAAAATGGAAGAAAACGAAAACGATATTGTAAATAAACGTATCAACCAACAAACCATAAACCGACAAAATGATTTGGTAACAAGATTGATGGAATCTGAAAAAGCCCTTCGAGAGCAAGAAGAAGACAATAAACGTAAATCTGAAGCAGCCAAGCAATGGCAAGACAGAAAAGCACCACCCGCATTCGAACAATATATCAAAGACAAACAAAAACAAACAGAATTGCTAAGAACAGTGCCACCAAACCTAAACCCTTACTACAAAAAAGAAGTGGATAAATACTTCAAAAAAATAGAACAGTAATAGAGCATAAACTTTTATTCAACATAATTCATTGTGGATAACTTATTAAATCTGTGATTCAATAAATTCACAAACATAAAAAGCTCGATTTTTGTTATATTAATAATACAAATCCAAAACTAGCGACAGGTTATAAAGATTTTAACAAAAAATTGACAATCAACAAATGAAACCTTTAAAACTACATACAGGTAATATTATAGACTTATTTTCGGCAGAAACCGAAACAGAGCTTAGTTTACCATTTGTAGAAGCGGGAATAAGTGCAGGTTTTCCTTCGCCTGCATTAGACTTTATTGATATTTCTATAGATCTAAACAAACATCTCATCAAGCATCCGTCGGCAACTTTTTATGGGCGAGTAAAAGGCGATTCACTAAAAAATGCAGGTATACACAATGGAGATTTACTGATAATAGACAGAAGTTTAGAGCCCACAAATGGAAAAATATCTGTTTGCTATATCGACGGTGAATTTACAGCTAAACGCATAAAAATCACTAAAAATGAAATTTGGTTAATTGCAGAAAATGAAGATTATCAACCCATTATAGTTACAAAAGACAATGATTTTTTGATCTGGGGAGTAGTGACACACGTAATAAAAAATGTTTAAATGTTTGCATTAATAGACTGTAATAACTTTTACGCATCCTGCGAAAGAGTTTTCCGACCAGACCTGAACGGAAAACCAATAGTTGTTTTGTCTAACAATGACGGTTGTGTAATTGCAAGAAGTAATGAAGCCAAAAAAATCGGTATTCCAATGGGTGCACCAGCATTTGAGTACGAAAAATTTTTCAAACAACACCATGTGCAAGTATTTTCGGCAAATTTTGCTTTGTATGGAGATATGAGCAACAGAGTAATGTCTATTCTTTCAGAATTTAGTCCAGATATTGAAATCTACAGTATAGACGAAGCATTTTTGAAATTTAATGGCTTCGATTTTTTTAACCTTCAAAATTATGGCGAAGAAATAGGTAAAAAAGTAATAAAATGGACAGGAATCCCTATAAGCATAGGCATAGCGCCTACAAAAGCACTAGCAAAATTAGCTAACCGAATTGCCAAAAAATTTCCAATTGAAACCAAAGGAACATATATCATCGACAGTGAAGAAAAACGTATAAAAGCCCTGAAATGGTTGAAAGTTGAAGATATTTGGGGAATTGGCAGGCAACACGCCAAAAAATTAAATGCAATAAATGTAAAAACAGCTTATGAATTCACAGAATTGAACGATATGTGGATAAAAAAAAATTTGGCAATTGTTGGTCTTAGATTAAAATATGACTTACAAGGCATTCCAACTTTAGATTTAGAAGAAGCTCAACTCAAAAAAAACATAGCAACAACACGAACTTTTGAAACCAATTATACCGAATTAGAGCAATTACAAGAACGTGTTGCTACATTTTCGGTATCGTGTGCAGAAAAACTACGCAAACAAAAATCTTGTTGCAATTCTTTAATGGTTTTTATTCAAACCAATAGACACCGAAAAGACTTACCTCAATACAGTAGAAATATTGTAATTCAATTGCCATTTGCTACAAATTCAAGTATCGAATTATCAAAATTTGCAAACTTGGCACTGCAAAAGATATTCATGAAAGGATTTCATTACAAAAAAGCAGGCGTAATAGTTCAAGATTTCACATCAGAAGAAACGCAACAAATTTCACTTTTTGAAAATCGAGATACCAAGCACATACCACTAATGCAAGCAATCGATAAGCTAAATAAAAGCTACGGACAACAAAAAATTCGTTTAGGCTCACAAGACATAAAACGAATATGGAAAATGAAACAAGAAAATTTATCGCCCCGATATACCACCAATTTAAACGATATTATTAGTATAAATGTTTAAAAAAAATACTTATATAACTTATATTGAAATAGTTATAAAGTTATTAACATTATTCTAGCTCGTTTAAACCTAGTAACAACAACAGGGTAAAGTTTACACAATTTGTAATATATCTAAAAAATATAAAGTTTGCAGAAAAAAGAGAAACTTATAAAAAAAGTAGTAAACAATAGCTTACTACTTTTTCCTGACTTTGACACCCTATAAATTAAATTTTGTTAATCGACTGTAAATCAATTAATTGCATTTTATGCGTCACCGATTTGGGTGACGCAAGCCCAAAAAATGCTATTTTTGAGCCATGTTTGTACTCAGCATGAAGAGAGCATATCAATTTTCAAAAACTAAATCTCTCGACAAAAAAAGTGAATAAATTCAAATTATTTCACCAAATTACAACATGAAATTTTTTTGTTTTATATTTTCAATCTTTCTACTTATACTTTCGGTGCTACCGTGCAACGAAAGCGTTGAATGTTATGACATATCAAAAACAATAATTTCTCAAACAGACAGTCACAATAACCATACCCACGAAACAGATCAATGTACACCTTTTTGTATTTGTACTTGTTGTGGCGTGTATTTTTTTCAAATACAAACACCTTTTTTGTCATCCAAAGAAAATGTTGTCGTTTTAGATAATGAAAAACTTAAAACAGTTTACTCGTTTTTCTACAAACAAAATATTTCTTCTAAAATCTGGCAACCGCCAAAGATTAGTTAATAAAATACATTTTCACTGTTTTTTATAATTCTCCCAAACATTAGGAGTGTAAAAAAGCGTCTATTTTATTTTTATTAAACTAATTTTCATAAAATGAAGAAAATATTTTTTCTTTTTGTGCTTGTGTGTGCGTATTCGACTACATACAGCCAAAATAAATTCAAAGCCGTTGTAAAAGATAACAAAACCAATGAAATTTTAATTGGTGCTACGGCAAAAATTCTCAATTCAAAACTTGGCACATCAACTAATGCAAATGGCTATTTGGAGTTTATAAACGTTCCAAATGGCAAAATTCAGCTACAATTTACATATATTGGCTATGAAACTGTCGACAATTTTTATAATTTCCCAATATCAGAAACTGATACTATTCAAATATTTTTGAAAGAAGAAGCTGAAAGTTTAGATGAAGTAATTGTACAATCTACTCGAACAAGTCGCACTATTGCTAACACGCCAACCCGAATTGAAAGCATTGATGTAGAAGAATTAGACGAAAAATCTAATATGAAACCTGCCAATGTTTCAATGGTTTTGCACGAAAGTACAGGCCTACAAGTGCAACAAACTTCTGCAACAAGTGGCAACGCAAGTATAAGAGTGCAAGGGTTAGATGGGCGATATACCCAACTTTTGAAAGACGGATATCCCAATTTTGGCAATTTTGCAAGTGGTTTGAGTATTTTAGAAATTCCACCTTTGGACTTAAAACAAGTGGAAGTTATCAAAGGACCAGCTTCAACTTTGTATGGTGGTGGAGCAATTGCAGGAGTAGTAAATTTCATTTCAAAAACACCAAAAGAACAAGGCGAATACAATTTTATACTGAACCAGTCGAATATTGGGCAATCAAATTTGGGTGGATATGCTTCACAGCGAAAAGGGAAATTTGGCTATACAATGTTGGGTTTAATCAATTTTCAAAAATCGTATGATGTAGACAAAGACGATTTTTCAGAAATACCAAAATCTAGTAATTTCACTATCAATCCACGATTGTTCTATTATCCGAACCCAAAAACGAGTATAATGTTAGGAAATAGTTTTACAAAAGGCGAAATGAAAGGTGGTGATATGAAAGTAATAGAAGGCAATATTGATGCAAACCATACTTATTTTGAGCAAAATGAAACTATGCGAAATACGACAACATTTGAACTTGAAAGAAAATTTAAGGGTAAAAATAGTTTAAAAGTTAAGCAAAGCCTTAGTTTTTTTGATAGAAAAATAAGTATTCCAAATTATACCTTTTCGGGTTTAAATACCAATGCTTATACTGATTTATCTTATGTTTGGAACAAGGATAAAAGCACATTAATTGCAGGTGCAAACTTGATTTTTGATGAATTTGAAGAAAAAAACAGCTCAACGCTTAATTCAAAATCTTTTACAGTAGGCTCATACATTCAACATACTTGGGATGTTTCAGAGAAAGTAAAATTAGAAAATGGATTGCGAATTGATAATGTGGAATACTCAAACCCTAATTTTTCTAAAAATCAAACTTTTATTTTGCCCAAAATTTCCGCTTTGTTTAAAATTAACAATCAATGGAGTAGCAGAATTGGAGGCGGTTTAGGCTATAAAGTACCCACAATTTTTACTGAACAAACAGAAACTATGCAATATCAAAATGTAATGGCTCTGAATAATGTAGAAGCTGAAAAAAGTATCGGTGCAACGGCTGATATAAATTATAAAGGTGGTTTTTCAGACGATTTATTATTTAGCGTTAATCAAATGTTTTATGTTACACAAATAAACAAACCGTTGATTTTGCAACAAAAAGGAGCAAATTATAGCTTTATCAATGCTAATAATCCAGTTATGAGTAAGGGTTTTGAAACAAATATTAAGTTTATATACAAAGAGGCTTTGAAACTTTTTATAGGCTATACATTTACAGATGCCAAGGCAGAATATTTGAGATATCAACAATTTTTACCATTATTACCCAAAAACAAGGTGAATTTGGCTTTGATTTATGAAGTTGAAAATAAACTAAAGTTAGGTTTGGAAGGCTATTCAACTGGGAAGCAATTTTTATACAATGGAAATCAGTCGCCTGCATTTTGGGAATTTGGTTTTATGGCTGAAAAGTTTTTCTTAAAAAAATATTCAGTCTTTATAAACTTTGAAAATTTTACTGATACACGCCAAAGCAACTATAAGCGTGTGGTAAATGGCTCGAACACAAACCCAACTTTTGATGATATTTGGACGCATACAGAGGGTTTTACAATCAATGGAGGAATTAAAATTAAATTATAAAAACATGGAAGCTTTTCTTAAAATATACTTACCCATTTATTTAGTATTCTATTTACTTTTAGCTTTTGTGGTGCCTTCTTATCGTACTCACAAACAAACTGGAATCAACCCAGTCACTTTTGGAAAACGAGACAATGCACATGATTATATAGGATTTTTGATGAAAATTTTGATAGCTTTATTATTTATTTCAATAATATTTTATTCATTTGGCTATAAAGTATACCAGTATTCTTCACCAATTTTATTTCTTGAAAATGAAATATTGATTTATATTGGATTAGTAATCATTCATTTAGCACTAATTTGGATTTTTGTAGCCCAAGTTCAAATGAGTAAATCTTGGAGAATAGGTATAGATGAAAAAAATAGCACCGAACTAGTTACAAAAGGGATTTTCAGTATTTCACGAAACCCAATTTTTTTAGGTATGATTTTGACAGTTCTTGGATTATTTCTTATTTTACCAAACGCTGTAACTTTTTTTCTTAGTTTCGCTACTTACTTTATTATTCAAATTCAAATACGTTTAGAAGAAGAATTCTTGGAAAAACAGCATGGCACAATTTATTTAAATTATAAATCAAACACTAAAAGGCTGTTGTAGCATTTCAAACAAAATCAGATAAAAGACCAATGGGAAGTTTTCAAAAAAACAATTTATACTAAATAAAAATTGCTCCTCAAATAAATAAGGAGCAATTTTTATTTCAACTTAAGTAACCTAAATACTTATTGTATAAAAAGTCAATGTTTTAGCTTTGATATCTGTATTGAAAGTATTGGTTGTTAATCTTTTATCCGTACTATTGTCTCCTGTAGAAGAAGATGTGGCACTCCATCTTTTCTTAGGAATAGTAGTAGTTGAAATAGTATTTCCGTAAATCAAAATTTGTGTACTATCATAATTGATTGTACCAGTATTTGCAATACAAAGATAAATTTTACTCGCACTTTTAAAAGTCATCACCTTTACATTGCTCATGCTATTTATTCCAGCTCCTACATAATTTAAGCCTAAAACATTATTAGTAAAATCTTTATTAACATAATATCCACGCATTCTTGTGCCTGCTGTACCACTTTTAAAATAAATACTTCTAGTTTCTGTATTTACACCTCTTGACCATTGTTCAAAAATCATTTCTCCAGCCATTCCAGCTTGATAAATATCAGCTCTTTTTGAATAAGCATCTAAAAGTACGTCAATATTTGGCTCAGCACCGCTAGTTGCACTATTTGCACCTGGACTAGTTTCGTCTTGATACGCTTTTTTAGACATAGATGCACTCGTACTTACAAAGCTCGATAAATTTGAATAAGCAATATTGTCGTACTGATGTGTAGAAAATCCATCATAATAAGACTGAAAGGCTTTAGCTTTTACATCAGCCAAAAAAGTATTCCCACCGCCTACACCATAAGTTGCTGGTCCGATAAACTTTGGTTTTACAACGCCAGTATAAGCAGTTGTGCCTAATAATCTAATAATTTCCACGATTACTTTTTTCTCATTGGTGGCATTCAAAACGCTTGTCCACTCTTTGCAAATAGACATGTAAGTAATTGGTACACCACTAGTTTTCATCAATTTTAAATAATCACAAATAAAACGTGCATATTTGATAGCATCCAATTTTGTCGGATCGTAAGAACCGCCATTGTATCCCGCACCACTATAAATCCAGTCTGGCAAATTGTTTTCAGTACCATAACCGGCATAGTCGGTTACCAATGTTGCCCAAAACTTCACATTAGCATTGGCTGCCTTAATTTTTTGCATTGAAACTATTTGCTTGTCATAAATACTCAAAGTAGGTGTCCCTTCTACCAACTCTTGTTTTTTGTTTATAGCTACTCGACAAGCATTAAATTTGGTGTCGACATAGCACCATTTTACAATATCATCGGCATTTGAAGCACTGTTAAGAAAACCTGCAGAACGCTCCATGTCTCCGCCAATAATTTCTACTTTCTGTTTCAAAGTGCCTGCATTAAGATTTATTGAAGCAACTGCACTAGTTCGGCTTGAATTGCTACTGTCATCAACTTGTAAATTAGTTTTTTCACAACCAAAAAAAACTGTAGAAGCCGCAAAGGCTAATAATAGATAAGAATTGTTCATTGTTTTTGTTATTTTATTATTTAAAAAAATTGTTAATAAGTGCTAAAACGTTTGAACAAATATTGTAGAAAATAATTTTAAAAATATAATTATTAAAGTAAATAATATAGAATTACCACTATTGTGAGACGTTAATATACCTTTAGTTAAATTTAAAATAGAAATAGTAATAAAATTTAACTAAAACAACACAATAAAAAGAAGGAGCTTAAGACAGGAATTTAGTATTATGATAAAATAAAAACTAAAAAAGAAAAAATATAAATAAATAAATGACAAAATTTTTACTTATTAAAATTTTAATGTGGATGAAAAATTATAAAAGAGAAAATTGAAGCATTAAATAGAAGGAAATAGGTAGAATAATAATTTATCCACAACTAGACAAGTTCTGAAAAAACTGAATAAGATAGAGTAATCAAAAATGATAGTGAAAAAACAATTTAAATGAAGTTATAAAAGAAAAATAGTTCTATAAATTGAATTTTATAACTACAGGGCTTAAAAACAATAATAGATTTAGAGAATATGCTATGCTCACAGAAAGAATAAAAACAATTCTAAAACAGAAAAAATATTTAATATTAAATACAACTTGAATTATATAACTGAGTTATTAACATTTTCTAGCTTAAAAGAGAAAATCGTTCCTTTGCCTAATTCAGAAGTAACAAATATTTTAGATTGATGAGCATTTACAATATGCTTAACAATAGCCAAACCAAGACCAGTGCTGCCATCGCTTCTACTTCTAGCTTTATCCACACGATAAAAC
>JAGNSI010000097.1 GCA_017988135.1 Pseudarcicella sp. | reverse complement strand
GCGAAGCAATGTCTAAAGCCATCTTTTTTTTCAAAAATAACACAAAAAGGACTTGTGAGGTCCTCTTTGTGTGGTATAATTATGGATATATTAAAATGAATACTTTCATTTTAATATTCAATTTATTTCACGTTTGCACGGATAATATTCAATGCACCACCTGCTTTAAACCATTCTATTTGTTGGTCATTGTAAGAGTGGTTGGTAACAATAATATCTTGTGAACCGTCTTTATGTTTTAAAATTAGTTCTAAAGTTTTGTTTGGAGCAAAACTTGTCAAACCTACGATGTCAATTTTGTCATCTTCTTGAATCAAATCATAGTCAGCTTCATTTACAAAAGTAAGTGCCAACATTCCTTGTTTTTTAAGGTTTGTTTCGTGTATACGAGCAAAAGATTTTACCAAAACTACCCTTACACCCAAGTGGCGTGGCTCCATGGCAGCATGCTCACGAGAAGAACCTTCGCCGTAGTTTGAATCACCTACTACAATAGTTCCTATTTTGGCAGCTTTGTAAGCTCTTTGCGTATTAGGTACAGTTCCGTATTCACCAGTGATGGCATTTTTTACGTTGTCTGTTTTTTCGTTGTAAAAATTTACCGCACCTATCAACATATTATTAGAAATATTATCTAAGTGTCCTCTGTATTTCAACCAAGGTCCTGCCATTGAAATATGGTCGGTAGTACATTTTCCTTTAGCTTTTATCAACAAACGAAGATCGTTAAGGTCTGTTCCTTCCCAAGCAGCAAATGGGTCAAGTAGTTGCAATCTGTCTGAAGTAGGCGAAACTTTCACTTGTACAGCAGAGCCATCCGCAGCAGGAGCTTGATATCCAGCATCTTCTACGTCAAAACCTTTAGTTGGTAATTCGTCTCCAGATGGAGCGTCCAACATTACTTTTTCTCCCTTATCGTTGGTCAAATAATCTGTAAGAGGGTTAAAAGTAAGGTCTCCAGCAATAGCTAAAGCTGTTACCATTTCTGGTGAACCTACAAAAGCATAAGTATTTGGATTTCCGTCGGCTCTTTTTGCAAAGTTTCTATTGAAAGAGTGAACGATGGTATTTTTTTCTCCTTTTTCGGCACCAGGTCTTGCCCATTGACCTATACAAGGGCCACAAGCATTCGAGAATACTTTACCGCCAATGTTTTCAAATGTTTCTATGAATCCATCTCTTTCTATGGTATATCTTACCAACTCAGAACCGGGAGTTACAGTATATTGAGCTTGTGCTTTTAAACCTTTTGCTGCTACTTGTTTTGCTAAAGAAGCCGCTCTTGAAATATCTTCGTAAGATGAGTTTGTACATGAGCCAATCAAACCAACTTCTATTTTTGTAGGCCAGCCATTTTTCTCAGCCAACTCTTTCATTTTTGAAATTGGTGTAGCCAAATCTGGCGTAAATGGTCCATTCAAATGTGGCTCAAGCGTGTCTAAATCTATTTCTATTACTTGGTCGAAATATTTTTCAGGATTTGCATATACATCAGCATCTGCCGTCAAATGTTCTTTTATAGCGTCTGCCATAGCAGCTACTTCTGCTCTTCCTGTTGCTTTTAAGTAACGAGCCATAGAATCGTCATACCCAAAAGTAGAAGTTGTAGCACCAATTTCGGCACCCATATTAGCTATCGTTCCCTTTCCTGTACAAGACATAGAAGTGATACCTTCACCAAAATATTCAACCACACAGCCAGTTCCACCTTTTACAGTAAGAATACCCGCTACTTTTAATATTACATCTTTTGCTGACGTCCACCCATTGAGTTTGCCAGTCAATTTTATACCGATAAGTTTCGGGAATTTAAGTTCCCAAGCCAAGCCAGCCATTACATCGCAAGCATCAGCTCCTCCTACACCTATGGCTATCATTCCTAAACCACCAGCATTTACAGTATGAGAATCTGTACCTATCATCATACCACCTGGAAAAGCATAGTTTTCAAGAACTACTTGGTGTATAATACCTGCTCCTGGTTTCCAAAAGCCTAAGCCATATTTGTCAGAAACCGAAGAAAGAAAGTCGTAAACTTCTTTGTTTTTATCAACTGCTACAGATAAATCCGTTTTAGACTCTACTTTAGCTTCTATCAAGTGGTCACAATGTACAGTAGAAGGTACTGCCACTTGCGGGCGACCAGCTTGCATAAATTGCAATAATGCCATTTGTGCGGTAGCATCTTGCATAGCAACACGGTCTGGAGCGAAGTCTACATAAGAGCTTCCTCGATCAAAAGTACCGCTAGGTGTACCTTCCCAAAGGTGCGAATAAAGAATTTTTTCGGTAAGTGTAAGCGGTCTGCCAACCAATTTACGTGCTGCTTCTACTCTAGCAGGCATTCTGTCGTAAACCGATTTGATCATTGATAAGTCAAAAGCCATACAAATATTATTTTTTAAAAATTTCTAAGTTTCTTGTTTTTTTAATCTCAAATTAAAGAATTGAAATACCTTTTGTATTGAAATTATCAATCGGTATTCAAATCTATTTTACTATTTTACAAAAATAATAATCAATCATTAAGGTTGTTGTGATTTGCATTTAAAATTACAAAAGTAATATTAGTTATTCAAAAAATACTATTATTTAATATTTGTAAAAGCTTTTTGCTATAAATTACATTTGTAATAAAAATTGTAATATTTTTCTTTCCAATGGGTCTTATTTGGAAATATGCCATTTTATGGTATATATTTGACCTCATTGTATAGTTTTAGAATAAAAAAGGTATGTCGAAAAATTTAGTAATTGTAGAATCTCCTGCGAAAGCAAAAACCATAGAAGGTTATTTAGGTAAAGACTTCAAAGTGTTGTCTTCGTATGGGCACGTGAGAGATTTACCCAAAGAAAACGATGCAATTGATATAGAAAATGGTTTCAAACCTACTTATGTGGTATCACCAGATAAAACAAAAGTAGTGAATGAACTAAAAGCAGCTGTAAAAGTAGCAGAAACCGTCTGGCTAGCAACCGATGATGACCGTGAGGGAGAGTCTATTTCATGGCACTTGAAAGAAGCCTTGCATTTGCCCGATAATACCAATCGTATTGTGTTTAGGGAAATTACTAAAAACGCCATACAAAATGCTATAAAAACGCCAAGAACTATAGACGTAGACTTGGTAAATGCACAACAAGCACGTAGGGTATTGGATAGGTTAATTGGTTTTGAGCTGTCTCCAGTACTTTGGAAACAAGTAAAACGTGGTTTGTCTGCAGGCAGAGTACAGTCTGTAGCTGTAAGAATAGTAGTAGAAAGAGAAAAAGATATAGAAAGCTTCAAAGCTAAATCTAGCTTTAAAATTGTTGCTCACTTTGTATTGGATGGAGGTAAAATTCTTCAAGCAGAATTATCGAAAAATTTTGATACACAAATTTCAGCTAAAACATTTTTAGAAAAATGTATAGGCGCCGATTTTAATATTAAAAACTTGGAGGTAAAACCAACCAAAAAATCGCCAACAGCACCTTTTACAACCTCAACATTACAACAAGAAGCATCTCGAAAATTGGGCTATTCTGTAGCATCAACTATGATATATGCTCAAAAATTGTACGAAGCGGGTAAGATATCCTACATGAGAACAGACTCTACCAATCTTTCTGACGAAGCAATCAGCAAAGCTACAGAGGCAATAACCAATAATTATGGTGCTCAATATGTACAAGTAAGAAAATATAAAACCAAAAACGAAAACGCTCAAGAAGCTCACGAAGCCATACGTCCAACCGATTTTTCATTGAACACAGCTGGTGCTGACCCTCGTGAAAAAAGATTATACGAACTGATTTGGAAAAGAGCTATTGCCTCTCAAATGTCTGATGCTCAGATAGAAAAAACAGTTGCAACGATTGGTATTTCTTCTACTTCAGAAGAATTGACGGCTCAAGGTGAAGTGATAAAGTTTGATGGTTTCTTGAAAGTATATTTGGAAAGTAAAGACGACGAAGAGGATGAAGAAAACTCTAAAATGTTGCCTCCTTTGAAAATAGGTCAAATGCTAAATTTAGACCAAATGAAAGCGACCGAGCGTTTTACAAGACCACCTGCACGTTTTACCGAAGCAAGTTTAGTAAAAGCATTGGAAGATTATGGTATAGGTCGCCCGTCTACTTATGCTCCTACCATTTCAACTATCATCAAAAGAGAATATGTTGCCAAAGAAGACCGAGTTGGCAAAGAACGTAATTTTCAAGAGTTTATATTAAAGTCAAACGCAATTACCGAAAAAAAACTATCCGAAACCTACGGTACAGAAAAAGCCAAGCTTTTTCCAACTTCGGTAGGAATGGTAGTGAACGATTTTTTGGTTGATCATTTCAAAAACGTTGTTGACTTTAAATTCACAGCTCAAATGGAGAGTGAATTTGATGAAATAGCACATGGAAAAATGAATTGGTCTACCATGATTGGCGATTTTTATAAGAGTTTTCATCAAACCATAGAAGACAGTAAAGGTTTAGACCGCAGTGCAATAGGAGGAGGAAGAGTATTGGGAACTGATCCTAAAACGGGCAAACAAATGTCGGTACGTTTGGGTAAAAACGGTCCAATACTACAACTTGGCGAAGCAAAAACCAAGGAGGACGAAAAACCAGAATACTTCAACTTAAGAAAAGATCAATTGGTATCGTCTATAACTTTTGAAGAAGCGTTGGCATTGATGGCATTACCCAAACTTCCACGTGAAGTAGGTTTTTATGAAGACAAACCTGTGATAATAGGTGCTGGACCAACAGGGCCTTATATCAAGTACGAAGATAAATATGTAAGCTTGCCACCCACAGAAGATCCTTTTACCATTTCAGCAGAAACAGCAATTACCTTGTTGAAATCTAGTATTTTGGGCTATTTTGAAGATAGCCAAATCACTACTGGAAAAGGCAGATTTGGTCCTTATGTAAAGCATGATGGTAAGTTTTATTCATTGACTAAAAACGATAATCTTGATACCATCACAGCTGATAGGGCTATAGAAATTATATTGGCAAAAAGAGATAAAGAAGCCAATAAATATATCAAAGAATTTGCTGAAAATGAAAGCGTAAAAATAGTAAATGGCATGTACGGGCCTTATATTCAGATAGGTAAACGCAATGTGAAAATCCCTAAAACCACTGATGCTACTACGCTCACATTAGAAGATTGTTTGAGGATGGGCGAAGAAACTCCTGAAGTTGCCAAAAAACCATCCGCTAGAAAGACCACTAAAAAATAGAAGTCCAACAAAAAACCTCTTCAATCATTTAAAGAGGTTTTTTGTTGGAAAATTAACTGGGATATTGCCCATTATTTGACCAATTTATTTTTCTCTAATATCAATTTATTTTTGGTAAATCTATTTTCAAAAAGCTTGATAAACTTTTTTGGGATTTCTGTTTCAAAATACAAATTTTCTTTTGTAATCGGGTGCGTAAAAGCCAAAACCCATGCGTGCAAGCCCAATCTGCCTATCGGTGCTACTGTGGCACCATACTTTTTATCACCCACTATTGGGTGTTTGAGGTCTTGCATATGCACCCTGATTTGATTTTTACGTCCTGTTTCTAAATTTACTTTCAATAAAGTATAACTATCGTTTTGCCTAAGGGTTTCGTAATGTGTTATAGCCTTTTGCCCAAGACTAGGGTTTTGGGTAGAATAAACAATGAGAGCCTTACTTTCAATCAAATTAGAAACGATAGTACCTGATTGCTTTTCGGTTTTACCTTCCACTACAGCCAAGTAAGTTCGTTCTCTAATAGTCGCATTCCACGATTCTTGCATGAGTGCTTGTACTTTTTCGCTCTTTGCAAACATCATTATGCCAGAAGTTTCTCTATCTAGACGATGAATAACAAAAATTTTGTTGCTCGTATTTTGTTTTTTCACATGACCACTCAATATACTGTAGGCATTGAAATCTTTTTGTTTTTCGGTAGCTATAGAAAGCAAGCCTTCCTCTTTTTCGATAACTATCAAATGCTCGTCTTCAAATACTATTTTCAAGCCTTTGTAGTGTTGCTCTTCAGGTGCTTTTTCGTTACTTATTTCTATGGTTTGCCCTGTTATCAAAGCAAAGTCAAACTGTGTAACAATGTGCTGATCTACTTTTATTTGTTTGTTTTTTAAGAGTGCTTTTACATTATGTCTGCTTTTTCCACTCAGTTTTTGAAGTAAAAAAATCAACAAAGGTGTAGGTTCTGTTACGAGCAATCGGGTAGATTGCGTATTTTTTTTATCTTTTTTTACTAAATCTGTAGCTTTGCTATTTGTTTTCATATTACAAAGGTAAACATTTGGCTCTTATTTGAATAAAATAAAGAAAATTCGGTTTATTCAAAGCGTAAATGTTTCACAGATTCCCCCGAATTTGCTAGTTCCAAAAGTGCATCTATGCCTATTTGTAAATGTGTTTCGGCAAATTTGCTGGTCACATGTTTGTCGCTTTCAGCTGTTTTTACACCATCGGGTGTCATGGGGTTGTCAGATACCAAAAGTAAAGCACCATGCGGGATTTTATTGGTAAAACCCACTATAAAAATGGTTGCTGTTTCCATGTCTATAGCCATAGCCCTGATGTCTGTAAGGTATTGTTTAAAGTCGGCGTCATGTTCCCAAATACGCCTGTTGGTGGTATAAACTAGGCCTGTCCAATAGTCGAGTTCGTGTTTTTTTATCATAGATGATATGGCACGTTGCAGTCTAAACGACGGTAAAGCTGGTATTTCTTTGGGCATGTATTCGTCTGAAGTACCTTCACCTCTTACAGCAGCAATAGGCAGTATTAGACTACCTAAAGGAAGGTTTTTTTTAAGTCCACCACATTTACCCAAAAACAAAACGGCTTTGGGTGTAATTGCAGATAGTAAATCCATCACAGTAGCCGCCATAGGCGAACCCATACCAAAGTTGATAATGGTAATATTATTTGCCGTAGCAGATTGCATAGGTTTGTCGAGCCCGTCTATTGGCACCGAAAACTCTGAAGCAAACATTTTTACATATTGAATAAAATTGGTGAGCAGTATATATTGTCCAAATTTTTCGTTTTCGATTCCAGTATATCTAGGTAGCCAGTTGTGTACTATTTCTTCTTTGGTTTTCATGAATGTTTTTTTATTGTCTTTTTTGCAATTTTACTTAAAAATTAATTGCCAAACCTAATCGTTTCAATATTTCTTTTTTTTAGTTCTTTATATTATGGTTGTTGCTTGTTTATCAGTCGTTTAATTGAATTTTATTAGTGAATACTTTTGAAAAAAAATATTTTGAAATATTTACAGAATTATTTTGATGATAGGATTCTAAAATATACTTTTGTGTTTTAACTAAAAGATTATAAATAACTAAAAAACAATGAAAAAAGCTATCATTACAATACTTTTCGCTACAGTATTTTTTACATGTAAAGACGATAACGATGAATTTTTAGACGATATTGCTGGCAAATGGACTATCGATAAAATTACTTTCAAAAACCTACCCAACAGTAGCCCCGACTCTAGTATAGCTTGCAAAATTGTTTCTTAGAAATAGACAATTGTAAGCTAGGCAATGGCGGTTGCGATGGCAGATACCAGCTTATGGATGGTTTGTTGGTAAATTTCAGACACAGCCCTTCTGGTTTAGCACAAGAACTTTTTATTAATATTGCTCAAGAATCGTCAAGTCCTCTGTTAGATTTAAATGGTCCTCATAAAATATTAGAAAGGCAAAAAAACAGTATGAAAATGTCTGGAAAAATTAACTTAAAGCCTACACCACCCAATACCCTGTATAAAATAGTTGAAATAGATATGCAGCTCAGTAAATAAATCCTAGATGAATAATTTTTATAAGATTCTATTTTTATTCCTATTGAAAACATCTCTTGTGAACAGTCAAACGCTTAGTGGTTTTGTAAAAGAGCACAATAGTGGAGAAACATTGAGAGATGTATCTATCAAAATAAATGGTACATCCAAAGGTACTGTTTCCAATACTTATGGTTTTTATGCCCTCATTTTGCCATTAAATACAGCTTGCGAAGTTACTTTTTCGAGAGTAGGCTATCAATCATTTACACAACAGATTACGTTATTTGGCAACAAAGTAATTGATATTGAGCTTTTTCCGTCTGTAACAAACTTGGATGAAGTGAAGGTGCTTGCCCAAAAACAGCCCAAGGAATCTGAAAAAAATGAAATGAGTAAAATTACGGTTTCTATGGCTCAGGTTAAGGAAGTACCCGTATTTTTGGGTGAAAAAGACGTAATAAAAACCTTGCAACTTTTGCCTGGCGTACAAAAAGGAAACGAAGGAAGTACAGGTTTGTATGTGCGTGGAGGTAGCCCAGACCAAACGCTCATTATTTTAGACGATGCAGTGGTATATAATGCCAACCATCTTTTTGGCTTTTTTTCAACCTTCAACAATGATGCACTCAAAAGCGTAGAACTTACCAAAGGTGGTTTTCCTGCCCGATATGGCGGACGTATAGCAGCAGTTTTGGATATGCAAATGCAAGAAGGAAGCAAAGATAAGCTACACGGTGAAGGAAGTATAGGTTTGATAAGTAGTAAGTTGAAATTGGAAGGTCCTATAAAAATAAAAAAACCAATGTCGTACTTAATATCTGTACGCCGTACCTATGCAGACTTGATATTACCGAAAAGTGATATGCCAGATATATTTTTTTATGATATCAATGCAAAAACAAATATTACTTTTAGACCCAAAGATCGTTTGTATTTCAGTACCTACTTAGGTCGTGATGTAAATGTAATAAAAGAAGACATTTCCAAAACAGAAGATGGCTTTGCATGGGGAAACACTACTGCTACACTTCGTTGGAATCATATTTTTGCCCCAAAAATATTTGCCAATACTTCATTGATATATAGCCAGTACAAATTCAGGATGTACAACGAGCAAACAACCACTCAGGGCGATTATTTACTGGAATATTCTTCAAAAATTAGAGATTATACTTTCAAAACAGATTTTGATGCTTTCTTAAAACCCAATGTATCTGTAAAATTTGGAGCAGTATTCACCCAACACCTTTTTTCGCCTAATGCTTATGTAATCAAAGACCCTGCAAAAGACACATCGGGGGTAAAAGAAAACGAAACAAATGCTTCTGAATTAGGTATTTATGCAGAAGCTTCATGGAAAATAAACCCTAAATGGAGCATAAATATGGGTTTACGTGAAAGTATATTTATTCTTAAAAACAAAACCTATAGCAATATTGAGCCTCGTGTAATCCTCAATTTTCAATCTATTGAAAATTGGGCAATAAAAGGGTCATATAGTCAAATGAACCAGTATATTCATTTGCTATCCAACTCAGGTTTAGGTCTTCCTACCGACCTTTGGGTACCAGCCACAGAAAAATTTGCTCCCCCAAAATCGTCTCAAGTAGCATTGGGAATAGTAAAAGATTTCGTTAAACAAAACGTCTCGCTGAGTCTAGAGGGTTATTACAAAAAAATGAACAATATTTTAGGTTATAAGCAAGGTGCAAGTTTTTTAATGCTCGATTTTGGTTCAAGTCCGAGTGCCGTAAGTACAGTTGATTGGCAAGAAAATGCAATATCGGGCAAAGGTATAGCCCACGGTATGGAACTTTTTTACAGAAAAATCAAGGTAAACTATCGGGTTGGATTGGCTATACACTTTCTTGGGTAAAACATCAATTTGTAGAATTGAATAATGGCTTGGAATTTTATCCAAAATACGACCGCAGACACGACTTTTCTATTGTAAGTATTTATAAACTAAGCCCAAAAACTACATTTTCGCTAACATGGGTTTACGGCACAGGCAACAATATTACCATTCCTATAGGTAGCCACTATGCCTCCAAGCACTCATTTTATGATACTTTTGGCAATAGAGGTGTCAAAGTAGATGAGCTTAGCCAGCAAATTAATTTCCGAGCGGCAGCCTATCATAGATTGGATATTGGTT
>JAGNSI010000223.1 GCA_017988135.1 Pseudarcicella sp. | reverse complement strand
GCAGCGGATGAACTGCATAATATTGTGATTAGTCGTCATCTAAGTGATTACAAAATTAATCAGTTTGCGAAGACTAATTTAAAAAACTATTCACTACCTATAGAAAAAGCCATTTTGAAAATTTTGTGATTAGTCATTCGAAATAAAAATTAAATACTAAAGTCAGACCTCCTGACTCCTTCGTAAAAGACATACATTAGATTTCATAAATTAAAATTAATTCAGTTTTTGGGAAAACGGTTTTAGTTTTGTTTAATTCGTCTAACATTTTACTTATTGCTTTGTTGTAACGGTTAGCTGCTAGGCCTTTGATTTTTATAGTGAGTGTTTTGTTTGTATAATCTGGAATTATATCTGCTGGGGTGGTAAATAATTGTTTTAAAATCATTCTTTGTTCATGATTGACATCGTTTGTAAATTGTTTTAGAGTTTGCAATAAGCTGGTTTCTGCACGGTAACATATCATTTTTATGATGTTTATGAAGTACTTATGTTCTGGCTTAAGCTGGTTGTATCGTTTATCACTCGCCATTTCTACTAGCTTTATTTTCGGGGCTATATTTTCTCTTTTTGTCAATAATTCCTTTTCTTCTATCTTTTTACTTTCAATTTGCTCAATAATGGCTATTTGTTTGGCGGAATATTGTGGTACTTTATCAATTGAGCTATTGACTATTTCAGTTATTTGATTTGCTAATTTGGCATTCAATCTGCTTTTTTTTTCTCGTAATTTTTTTAGCTGATTGTTTAGTTGGCGGTAATCTGGATTTACGATTTGCTTGTTGTCGGCTAGCTCCTGTGTTCCGTATTGCCACATTTTATCAAAATCAAAATCTTCAATGAGGTATCTAAAGAAGTTTTCTTGGCTCCAACGGCTGAACATATATCCTGCGATGAGTTGAATCAGTAAGGTAGGGTGAGTGGTTATGATGGCCGTTTGGTGGCCACCTTCGCTTAGCTTGCGTACTTCTCTGAAAGTATAGCCGTCGAGCACCACATTCTTTTCGCAGAGACTCATGGTTACGGTATTGTTAATAACTTTACATTCAGTACCATTAAACTCGTTTTCTAACCACTGATCTTTTACATTTTTACGATAGGTAATGACGGCTATTTTGTGTGTAATCCAAAGCCAATTAAAGAACGATGGCTGGTAAGCCTCCCGATCAAATACTAATACAAAAAGCACAGGGCAGTTCTGTTTTTGGCGTTGCTGAATGGTGGCGTTTTCCATCAATTGAACGATGATAGATTCTTTGATTACCTCTTGCAGTTTTTCAGTAAGCTCGCCCGTAACCACCAAATAAGGTAAACCTGTAGCGTCATTGACCCAGTATTCGGTTGTGGCATTAAGACAAAGTTTTTCTCTAGAAACGAATTTGTTAGGTAGATTGGCCTTTTGGCCGTGGTAAACCCGAACGTGGCCGTCTACATAAAAGAAAAAATCTTCTTGGGTTTGTTGTGGTTGTAACCATTCTTCTAAGAGTACATCATTCCATTGTTTGGCTTTTTGTTGATCTACAATGCTATTTATTTTTTCGCGTAAACACTTTACCTCCGGCACTCTGTCTAGCCCCAATAATGCCCCAAGCTCACCAGAACGATGTTTTTTGAGCTGCTCTGGATTGTGAATACGGCACAAAGCCATGATGGCAAGCGTCAAGATAATACTTGTTTGTTGATAATAACCAGAATTAAATGGTTCATAAATTTGACTATGCGTCAGTAACCCTTGGGCTATAAGTGCGGGAATGGCACATAAAACGCCACCGTTTTCAATGGCTTGATGATGCTTAAAACTGGGCTGAACGCCAACAATCAAGCCATGTGATGCCAATATTCTTTCATGAAAGTTGGTGGTGGCTACACCCAGAAGGCTGCTTTGATTTTCTTCATCTCGCTCCGAAAAGGTACTTCCTGCCTTGAATACTTCAATAGGATCAAATTGAATTTTTTTTTAATGTACCAGTACTCAAGGCATATCTAATAGTGCCTTCACTGATACCTTCTTTTTTAGCTATTGCATTGTTGGATAGGCCTTTATCAAGCTCTCGTTGAATCCTAAGGAGCAACTCGCCATGTAGTTTATGACTCTTTTTATCGTTTTTACCCCTTGAAAAAAAAGCGTTTGCCCCTTTTTTACGAAAAATATTTAGTTGATAAGCCACTGAATTTTCAGGAATACCAAAACAACGAGCCACCTCGCTCCCTTTGCAAAGGCCTTGCTCAATAAAATTTGAAGTGATAAATCGGAAAGAGTTTATATTATCCACAGGATGGGCATAAACTGGCAAACCATTAGCGATATAATGTACAATGCCATCATTTTCGAATACGCCAAGTTTTGAGGATATAAACTTGGTATTTTGAGGGAAAATCGGTAATATTAATTGCATAAAACAAATTTATAAATCAAATCTGTCTTTTGCGAACTATATCCCTTTTTTATGTTTTCAAGAGGGTGGGGTCAGGAGGTCTGATTTTACGAAACCTCTCTTTTCATAAAAACTAATATTTGCCTTATTAGAAGTTTCTAAAATCAGTTTATTATAACCTTTTAAATCAAAAATATGCTGTAATAAAAACCCGCCTAAGCCCTGCCCCTTGCTTTCTGGGCTTGCAGCTAATAGCCATAAATACAACCCTTTGGTTGACGAATCTCTTTTTTTATGAATCTGGTTTTCTGTTTTTAACATCCTTAATAATGGTCTCAAACCAAATACAAATGGGAATTTTAAATTTGTAAAAAGTACTCTTGCGTTTAATAGGTGTTGCGTCGCTGAATAACAAATGGCCATCGCATTTAGGTCTTCGGTCAAAAATACCATGTTGTTTATTATACTGGTTTCAAAAGCTAAAGCGGCTATTAATTTAATGCGATTAATTTTGCCATTACAATAATTCAATATTTGCGGATCTTCAGAAAAAGCATCGGTAATGAGCTGAATTACTCGTTTTTTGTGACGTCTTTGTGCTGTAATTATTTTCATTTTTTTGCTTTTTTAAAACTTCTTTCAAATTTATACACTGTCATAAATAGGAAATACTTGCATCGTAAATTTATAATTATTTGATTTTGTTAGCAACATTATCAAT
>JAGNSI010000096.1:2608-9980 GCA_017988135.1 Pseudarcicella sp. | reverse complement strand
AAATGATGAACTAAAGGTTCAGAACTAGTGATATTACCAAAAAAAAATTAAAAAAATGATGAACTAAAGGTTCAGAACTAGTGATATTACCAAAAAAAAATTAAAAAAATGATGAACTAAAGGTTCAGAACTAGTGATATTACCAAAAAAAAATTAAAAAAATGATGAACTAAAGGTTCAGAACTAGTGATATTACCAAAAAAAAATTAAAAAAATGATGAACTAAAGGTTCAGAACTAGTGATATTACCAAAAAAAAATTAAAAAAATGATGAACTAAAGGTTCAGAACTAGTGATATTACCAAAAAAAAATTAAAAAAATGATGAACTAAAGGTTCATCATTTTTTTAATATACTTCCCTAAAATATCGAACTCTAAGTTTACAGTATCTCCTATTTGAAGGTCACAAAATATAGTATTTTCGTAAGTATATGGAATAATAGCGACGCTGAAAGAGTTTTCACCTGAATTAAATACCGTCAAACTAGTTCCATTGATACAAATAGAACCCTTTTCTACTGTAATATTTTGCTGACTGGCATCATAACTAAAATCAAAAATCCATGAGCCATTTTTGTCAGTAATTCCTGTACAAACACCTGTTTGATCTACATGACCTTGCACAATATGTCCGTCAAAACGACCGTTTGCTGGCATACATCTTTCCAAATTCACCCGAGAACCTACCTGCAATTGCCCCAAATTGGTTTTCTGCAAGGTTTCCTCTATGGCTGTTACTTGGTAAAAGTCGCCTTCTATTGCAATTACTGTCAAACATACCCCATTATGAGCCAAACTTTGATCTATTTTCAATTCATTGGCAATAATACTTGCTATTGTATAAGTAGTATTGGTATTTTTGCAATCTATAGCTTTTACTGTGCCTATGGTTTCTACGATTCCTGTAAACATGGTTTTGTTTTAATAATTATTTTTGATATAAAAAAATACATCATGCTGAATTTCAAATCTATACTTGTATCATTAGTCGTATTTTTTGTAGGATATTATATTTTTTATCTTACTACAAACAGCAATACAATAAAAAATAATAATGCCGAATATTTAAAGCAAATCTTACAAAAAAGAAAAGAAAAAAATGACTATTTTGCTGCAGATTCGCTATCGCCGATAGAAAACAAAAATGCTTTTAGTGGCTTAAAATATTTCGAAATAGATTCTCAAATGGTAACAGAAGCGAGCTTAGACAAGTTGGCGAGTGGACAAACTTTACAAATGCCCATGACAGACGGCAGCTCTGAAAGTTACGAAGCCTTTGCCAATGCTCATTTTAAGTTAAAAGGTGTTCGTTGTAATGTGAAAATTTACAAAAATGCCCAAGGCACACTTTTTTTCCCTTTTAAAGATCTCACATCAGGCAAAACCACCTATGGTGGCGGCCGTTATATAGATTTAGCTTTTACCAAATCTGACAAATTGACTATAGATTTCAACTTGGCTTATCATCCATTTTGTGCTTATAATCATCACTATACTTGCCCTGTTCCGCCACCCGAAAACACTTTAAACATTGCTATTACGGCTGGTGAAAAGCTATAAACTTTCTATTTCTTTAGCAAACGTCACCAATTGTTTTTCCTGAAAAGCACCTGCCATTATCTGAAAACTTATTGGCATTCCGTCATTGTCTACTCCATTTGGAATAGCTATTGCAGGCATACCTACTACATTGGCTTGCACCGTAAAAAGATCGCCAAGATACATTTGTAGTGGATCTTTGGTTTTGCTTCCTAGCTCAAATGCTGTAGTTGGCGTGGTGGGACAAACAATAAAATCATATTCCGACAATATTTTTTCGGTATATTCCTTAACCATTCTACGCACTTTCTGAGCTTTGGTATAATAAGCATCATAATAGCTAGCGCTCAATACAAAAGTACCTAACATAATTCTACGTTGTACTTCAGCACCAAAACCTTCTGCTCTCGATTTTTTGTACATGTCTATCAAGTCTTCTGGCTTTTCGGTTCTGTGACCGTATTTTACGCCATCGAATCTCGACAAATTCGAGCTAGCTTCGGCAGTGGTAAGTATATAGTATATTGGCAACAGATACTTTATCAATGGAAAATCTATTGCTTCAACTTCATGACCCAAAGCTTTTATTTGAGCCAATTTATTCAAAGTAGCCTCTTTTACTTCGGGCTGTAAACCATCCGTTTCTACTGCTTCTTTGATATAAGCGATGCGTTTTTTGGTGTTTGATATTTCTATTTTCGAAAATTGAGGTACCTCCAAACTTGAAACAGTACTATCGTTTTCGTCTTTACCTGCCATTATTTCCAAAAGTAAAGCTGCATCTTCTACCGAATGAGTGATAGGACCAATACAATCAAAAGATGAAGCATAGGCAATCAATCCCCATCTCGAAATCCGAGAATATGTTGGTTTTAACCCTACTAATCCACAAAAACCAGCTGGCATACGCACAGAGCCACCAGTGTCTGTACCTAAAGATGCAAAGCAAAAATTTGCTTGCACAGCCACCGCTGAACCTCCAGAAGAACCACCTGCTACACGACTGGTATTTGCTGCATTTTTGGTAGGACCAAAAGCTGAGTTTTCGTTGGTAGAACCCATCCCAAACTCATCGCAGTTTTGACGACCAATAATAATAGCATCTTCATCTATCAATCTTTGTACGGCAGTGGCGGTAAACAATGAATGAAAGTCGCCCAATATTTTACTACCTGCATTGGCAGGATGGTCTTTATAACACAATAGATCTTTGATGCCTATCACCATACCAGCTAGCTTTCCTGCTGTTTTAGACTGTATTTTTAGGTCTATTTCTAGGGCTTTTTGTCTAGCTTCTGAGTCGAAAACGCTAATAAAAGCATTCAATTCGGAGTTTTTTTGCGCTATATTGCTGAGGTAAAATTCAACTAAGCTCGCACAAGTGATACTTCCTAGCTGCAAAGCTGACTGTATTTCTTTGAATGTTTTAAAATTTTCCAAAACCGTATTTTTTTCTTTTTGTTAAAGACAAAAAACAAAGCATAATAAAAAAATTATTATGCTTTGTTTTTAAAATTTTGCCTAAATTAATGATTTATTCCTAAAAGAATACCGCATCGATAACCTTATGTTTGATATTTTATAGAAATAATACCTTATTCTTTATCGTCCAATCCCTTGGCTATTTGATCTTGAACGTCTTTTTGAGCATCTTTGAATTCTTTCATTCCTTTGCCTAAACCTTTCATTAGTTCGGGAAGTTTTTTACCACCAAACAATAAAAGTACTACCAGCACTATTACGATCAACTCGCCAGTTCCTAAGTTTCCCAAAAATAAAAATATTGATTGTATGTTCATGGCCTTGGTATTTTAGTGTTTTTTTTGAATTAAAAATTTATATTTTACAGTAGACTTTAAAATAAACGCACAAATTATTATCGAATTTTGTGCAAAATGTATTTTTTTGTTTGGGTTTTGATAAAACTTTATACTAATTAATCTTTCAAAACAATACAATTACTTTACAAATATACATAAAAATTAGGTTTCTATTTTTGTTTTTATAAGATTATCTTTTTTGCTTTGTTTGAAATTTATTTGATTTGAAAATGATTCTTCTCCCATTTTTCAAAATTTTCTATTTCTTCGCCCAGTGCTGTAATGAGCCAGGTAATCAAGGCAAGGTCGTCTGTAAGACCCAACACAGGAATAAGGTCAGGTATCAAGTCTAATGGCGAAACAAAATAGATAAGTACTGCTAATATTTTCAATAATGTTTTCCACTGCAAATCCTTGTAATCTCCTGATATAGAATACTTAACCAATCTACTGAGTAGCATAATTTTATCCGCCAACACTTGCCCAATCCCTTTATTTTGTTTGCCAGCTATGGTTTTTGTTTTGGTAAGTACTTCTTTCAATAATTCCAAAACCGCCATGCTTCCCTTGTAGCCATTTGCCTTCTGAATAGAGTTTTTGAAGAAAACAGAATTGATTACTCTTGTTGCTAAACTTTCTTTTGACATATTGTTATATTTTTTTGTAAAAATATGCTATTTATTGCTTGAATATTAGTAATATAAAGAAAATTTTATTTACAATGGAATAATTTATAGCATTCCTTATTTTTTGTTTTTTCTTTTTATTAAAAAAATCATTTCACCATTTTAAAAACCATTTTTTCCGAATGAAAATTACAGTGATTGGTGCAGGTGCAGTAGGAGCCACTACTGCAGACAATATTGTCAGAAAAGAATTGGCAGACCAAGTGGTTCTGCTCGACATTAAAGAAGGTGTAGCCGAAGGCAAGGCTTTAGATATGTTTCAAACGGCGGCATTGCTGGGTTGGGACACTTGTTTCACTGGCGTTACCAACAACTATGCAGCTACTGCCAACTCTGATGTAGTGGTTATCACTTCTGGCCTACCCCGCAAACCTGGTATGACCCGTGAAGAGCTCATTGGGGTAAATGCTGGCATTGTAAAAAGTGTAGTAAGCAATATTTTAGAATTTTCGCCCAATGCTATCTTTGTAGTGGTTTCTAATCCTATGGACACCATGACCTATTTGTCTTTACAGACCGCTGGAATTTCTAAGCATAAAGTAATTGGTATGGGTGGTGCATTGGATTCGGCTAGGTTTAAATGTTATTTATCCAAAGCCATGAACATATCATCTAACGACCTACATGCCAGCGTAATAGGTGGACATGGCGACACCACCATGATACCGCTTACTAGACTAGCCACTTGGAGTGGCGTACCTGTAACCCAATTTTTAGATAGTGCTACTTTAGATAAAATAGCAGCAGACACCATGGTAGGTGGCGCCACTCTTACAGCACTCTTGGGTACTTCGGCTTGGTACGCTCCAGGTGCAGCTACTTTAGCAGTGGTTGAAGCCATAGTAAGAGACGAAAAAAAGGTAATTCCTTGTTCGGTATATTTAGAAGGCGAATATGGGCAATCAGATATTTGTATGGGGGTACCCGTAGTATTAGGAAAAAATGGCTGGGAAAAAATAATTGACTACCAACTAGATGAATTAGAAAAAATAAAATTTGCAAAATCTGCAGATGCTGTAAGAGCCATGAATATGGTTTTGAAAGAGTTGTAAATGTAAAATAACCTTCTCAATCCGTAGTTTTATTTTTTCAAAAAACTACGGATTGATTCCAATCTTGCTTCAACCCAAATCATCAAAATCAATACCCATATTCGTTATTCCACTGTTCTCTTAGTTTTTGCAATATCTTTTCTTCTGAAGCATTGTGTTGAGGTTCAAAAAATTTATACCCTTTTAAATTGTCAGGCATAAATTGCTGGCTTACAAAATTACCCTCATAGTCGTGTGAATATTTATAACCAGCACCATAGTTGAGTGTTTTCATTAGCCCTGTTGGTGCATTTCTTAGCGACAAGGGTACGGGCAAATTCCCTGTTTGTTTCACTACTTCCATTGCTTTGTTTATAGCTTTGTAACTAGAATTACTTTTAGGAGAAGTTGCCAAATAAATAACCGTTTGAGACAATATAATCCTCGACTCTGGCATGCCAACTACTTTAATACTCTCAAAACAGGTAGATGCCATCAACAAGGCATTAGGATTAGCCAAGCCTATATCTTCTGATGCCAATATCAATAATCTTCGACCTATAAAAGCAATATCTTCGCCACCGTCCAACATTCTTGCCAACCAATACACAGCAGCATTGGGATCTGAACCACGAATAGATTTTATAAAAGCCGAAATTATATCGTAATGTTGCTCTCCATTTTTATCATAAAGCAATATATTTTCTTGTATTTTACTGCTCACAAAATGGTTATCAACTACCAGTATTTCGTCACTTTGCGTATAATTGGTAATAATCTCTAGGATGTTGTACAATTTTCTTCCATCGCCACCAGATAGCTGTAAGATAGCATCATACTCCGCAATTTTTATTTTTTTTGACTTCAAAGAAACGTCTTTCGCCAAAGCAGTATCTACCATCAGCACCATTTCTTCATAGCTGAGCGGTTGCAATACATATACCTGACAGCGTGAAAGCAAAGCTGAAATAACTTCAAAAGATGGATTTTCGGTAGTTGCCCCTATAAGCGTTATTGTGCCATTTTCAACTGCACCTAACAATGAATCTTGCTGTGATTTGGAAAAACGATGAATCTCATCGATAAACAATATAGGCGAAGGACTATTCAGAAAGCGTTGCTTTTTAGCCATTTCTATAGCATCTCGTATATCTTTTACTCCCGAATTGATAGCCGAAAGCACAAAAAAAGGTCTTTTCAGTGTATTCGCTATTATGCTAGCCAATGTAGTTTTCCCCACACCTGGAGGCCCCCAAAGTATAAACGAAGGTATTCGATTATTATCGATAGCTAATCTCAAAATGGCACCTTCTCCAACCAAATGCGATTGCCCAACATATTGGCTCAAGTGTTGAGGACGCATTCTTTCTGCTAATGGTTGCATGTTTTTCGTAGCGTTTTTTTGATTTTTTTGTTAAATTTACTAATATCTATAAACTCAACCACTAGTTACGTTAAAATTGATATTTATTTTGAAACAAAAATTCACTTAACTATTCAAAATAAACAATTTTATATAGCTATTGCTTGATAATATTACACAAACATTTAAATCATGATTCATTCAAAAACAATATTGGCTATTTTTTGTAGCATAATTATATTTTCTTCTTGCAAAGACAAAAAACAAAATACAGAAAGTGATGCAACTGTTCAAGAGCAAGCCATTGAAATAGATGAGAATTTAGAAGGGTACAGTAAAATTTTCAATGAAATAGTATTGACAGACAATGGGCAAATCAGAGGATTTAACATTGGAGATACCTTTGACGAAGTGATTCATAACGAAAAGGCTGCTTTCATGGAAACACAAGAAGAAAACATCCCCGAAAACGAAAAGCATTTCACCCATCATTTTGACCAAACTGACCTAAATTTTGTAGACATCGTATATACAAAAAACGAAAATGGCAAGCTTAACAAAATAGTAATGGATGTTTTTCTTGAAAGAAAAACTCAAGTAGATAGCTTAATGGCTGATTTTAAAAAATATTATACCCAAAAATATGGCGAAGGTGTTACTATAGATAAAACCATAAACTGGACAACAAAGGAAAACATTGGTTTAGAATTGAAAGATGTTAGTTCTAAAATGGATGCAGGTTGTAAGTTGATTTTTTCGGAGAAAAAAACTTTGCAGTAAATACATAAAAATACCAATTTAGTTTTTTCTAAATTGGTATTTTTATGCTTCATGATAATTACATTTCACATTCCAGCCAATTTAGTTTTTCTAAATTGGTATTTTTATGCTTCATGATAATTACATTTCACATTCCAGCCAATTTAGTTTTT
>JAGNSI010000096.1:0-2508 GCA_017988135.1 Pseudarcicella sp. | reverse complement strand
TTTCTAAATTGGTATTTTTATGCTTCATGATAATTACATTTCACATTCCAGCCAATTTAGTTTTTCTAAATTGGTATTTTTATGCTTCATGATAATTACATTTCACATTCCAGCCAATTTAGTTTTTCTAAATTGGTATTTTTATGCTTCAAGAAAATTACACTTCACAGATTCCAGACTATTTAGTTTTTCCTAAATTGGCTTTTTTTATGGACAATGATAATTACATTTTCATAATCCAGCCTCTTGTATCTGCTATTTTACCAAGTCTAATATTGTTTATTTCATGATAAACTTTGCTTGAAAACGACTCTTCTGTTTTAGCGGGAAGCTCATAATCAAGCCCTTCAAACCCTATTGTAGATATAGTAGCTATCACAGCGGCTGTGCCTGCACCAAAAGCCTCAGTTACAGTTCCCGCCTGAATACCTTCTACCAATTCTTTTATCGACAATTGCCTTTCTTCTACTTTCATTCCCCATTCACGAGCTATCTGAAGTACCGATTTTCTTGTAACCCCATCCAGAATAGTATCGCCTGTAGGTGCAGTAACTACAGCACCGTTTATGACAAACATTAGATTCATCGTTCCTGCTTCTTCTACATATTTGTGTTCGCTTGCATCAGTCCAAATTATTTGGTCATAACCTGCGTCGTTTGCCATTTTGGTTGGATATAGCGAACCGCCATAATTCCCCGCATTTTTAGAAAAACCTACTCCACCATGTGCCGAACGAATATATTGTGTTTCAACACGTACCTTCAATGGTTTTGAATAGTATGCTCCAACTGGACAAAGAAATATAATAAAACGATAAGTTTTTGATGGCGTTACCCCTACGTATTCGTCTGTAGAAAACATAAATGGGCGTATATACATAGACAAACCAGGCTTGTTAGGTATCCATTCTGAATCTAAATTCAACAATGTACTGAGCCCTTGCATAAAAATATCTTCTGGTATTTCCGGCATACACATTCTTACTGCCGAAAGATTGAGTCTTTTCCAGTTTTCGTCGGGTCTGAAAACTTGAATATCGCCCGACTCTGTTTTGTAAGCTTTCATCCCTTCAAATATTGCCTGCCCGTAATGCAACGACATCATAGCTGGCGAAAACGAAATAGGCCCGTAAGGAATTATTTCGGGGGTTTGCCAAGCTCCTTCTTTATAATCAACTACGAGCATATGGTCAGAAAAAGTACGCCCAAACACCAAGTTGTCAAAGTCTACATGTTGTATTTTTGATGTATCTATTTTGTTTATGTTTATATCTATTGTAGTGTTCATATCTTGTTTTTATTAAATATTGCTAACCGCCCTAATTGGCAGTTTTTTTTTCTACTTTGATCTTAATTGTAAGCTAATTTGATATAAATTATTGATTAATTCTTGGTTTCCAAGAAATTTCGTCTACGTTGATTTCTTTATGAATGACTCTGCTGAGTACAAAAAGCAAATCGGATAGTCTATTTACGTATTGCACAACCAAGTCGCTTACGTATTCGTTTTCTGTATTGGCAAGATGTATAATGACTCGCTCTGCTCTGCGGCATACGGTACGAGCTATATGACAATGAGCGATACTAGGATGACCACCCGGTAAAATAAAAAAACGCATTGGCTCAAGTTTTTCAGACATTTCGTCCATTGTTTTTTCCAAAAGCTCCACGTCTTCTTGAACTAAATCAGGTATTTTCTTTTTAGTTTGGTCTGTTTCTGATGCCAAATTCGAACCAATTGTAAAAAGTCTGTCTTGTATCTCTTTGAGCAAATCTTTTCTGGCATCGTTTTCGGGTAAAGAACCGAGTAGCCCTATGTATGAGTTGAGTTCATCAATAGTGCCATATGCTTCTATACGAATATTATCTTTCGATACCCTTGTTCCACCCACCAATGAGGTCTTTCCTTTATCTCCTGTTTTAGTATATATCTTCATTGTACAGCTTGGAACTTTATGTATTTGCCTTTATAAATGTGCGGAATTACACTTATTTATTAATTTTCACAAAATCAATACTCAAATTTAACAAAACAGCCTCATTTTACCAAACCTGCTCGAAATTGTATGCTAAGACCATTTCAAAAAATGTTCTTTTAATTCATTATTTAAATTGTGTTGTATTATAAAAAATTACAGAAAACAACATTCAATCAAACGAAATTTCGTTCAATTTGCCCACAAAAAAAAAACCGTAGGGGCAGACCTACGTGTCTGCCCAATTGCAGGTCTAAGTTTCTGCCCAATTGCGGATTTTTGTGTCTGCCCAATATTCTGCACCAAAATGGGCGAACACACAGGTTCGCCCGTACATTTTTGGACAAACACATAGGTTCGCCCCTACTTATTTGTTTTTCAATAAACCTTTATCGACACTTTTTGATTATTTTTGCAAGACAATTTAAATATCTACTTTGATAATTGAATTTAGAAATCTTCTTTTTCGAAAAATATAATTCTCAATCATGACTACCGAATTTTTCATTTCACGTGTTTGGCGATACATCTC
>JAGNSI010000095.1 GCA_017988135.1 Pseudarcicella sp. | reverse complement strand
TTTGCCCAATGCAAATGTGTTTGATGTGGTGATACCATCCACAATTAAATTTCAACCTGTAGCCATGAATATTGACAATGGAAATATTATGGCCTTAACCGGTGAAGCAAAATTATTGCAA
Source organism: Pseudarcicella sp. (assembly GCA_017988135.1). Classification (GTDB taxonomy): domain Bacteria; phylum Bacteroidota; class Bacteroidia; order Cytophagales; family Spirosomataceae; genus JAGNSI01. The sequence continues at coordinate 9,861 of JAGNSI010000095.1, read as the reverse complement.
AGTGGTAGCGATTTACATTAAAAAAAGGGAAAAGAATCTGCTTAAAAATTCTTTTCCCTTTTTCGTTTTTGCTTAAAGTCTTATGAATTACTTTTTAGTGTTTGCTAGTTTAGCTTTTTCATTTCTCTCATAAAAATTCAAGAAGTCTTCTACATTTTCTACTGGAAGTCTTTTTGCTATTATTTTTTTGTCTTTGTCTAAAATATACGTTACGGGAGTTGAGTACACATCATAAGTTTTTTTGAAATCTGTATAATATTCCTCTGCCTTTGTGTTGGGGTTTATATGTACGTCTATTCCATTTATGAAAGATTGTGTTTTAAACTCACTTATAAATTTCATCCATTTCTTTTTATCTCTTTCTATGCTTGGTGCAAACACGGTAGCCCCCATTTCTTTGAGCTTAGGCAACATCTTAACAAGCTTTGGAGCTGATTCTTTGCAATGGCCGCACTCTGGATCATAAATAAACATTACTATGTATTTGCCTTTGATTTTGGTAAGTTGCATCTCGTTTCCAGAAGTATCTGTAAGGTACATTTCGGGTACTACTTTTCCAACCATCAATGGCTTCAAAATCTGCACTCTTTCTTTCATTCTTGTGACAGTAGAGGTGTCCCAAAGGTTAGGTTCGTTGATATAATATTTTTCTGCCATGTGTATAAAAACACCGTCTGTTCCTACCACTTTAGGGGTTTCGTATTGATTTGTAATTTTATAAATCACATATTTACGAATACCTTCTAAGCTTTTTTCTTTAGGTATTTTGCTTAAAACAATGTCTGCTTCTTTACTAAGCGAGTCGTTTTGTTGAATCACTAAATCTTCGAAATACTTTTCTAATTTTCTTTGTAAAAAAGGTGTTCTTACCAATATTTCTTCTTTGAAATCTACATTGTCTAAATAATGAGATTTATAGTATTCATACTGGTATTTTCTCATATTCAAAGTGTCTTGTTTGTTCAACATTGGCAACTTATATTCTGGAACGATAGGGTCTTTTGACGATTTAATAAATTTCACAACCAAAGTTCCTTCATTTTCCTTTTCCCATTTTTCCTGAAATTGGTCTACTTCGTTTTGTACTTTCTTGAGTCTTTCTTCAATTTTTACATCTTTAGAATCTTTGTATTCATCTCTCATTTTTCTCATTGTTGTAAAATATTGAGACATGGCTTTTTGATATTCATAAAAAATCTTATTCTCTTTTGAACCTGTTATTTTAGTATTTTCAGCAAAATTTAGGGTATCTGTTTCTATGCTCATTTGAGTTTCACCTATCACAAGATCAAAATATTTATTTTTTGAAACTGTAATCAAATACAAGCCTTTAGGAAGCTTTTCATTGCCTTCAAATAAAAAAGAACCATCAGATGCTATCTTTGCAGTATCTTTTATAACTTGCTGATTATAACCAAAATAATGCGCCAAATATGCTTCTCCTGAATTTATACCTTTAACTTTTATCTTGATAGAATAGGGTTCTTTTTTATCAGCTGATGGCTTTTGACTATATCCTAACAACACAGAGAAAATAAAAAATGAAGTAAAAAGTGCTTTAATTTTCATTGATTTATAAATAATTTTTTATTATTAGATTTTTTAAAAATTGCAATACTAAACGTTATACTAAAAACAAAATATTTTAATTAATATCACAAATTTAAACTACAACATTCAGAAATATAAATTTTAACGTTTTTTTAACATTTACCAATATACTAAGTCCACAAAAAAACCCTCATTTTCAGAGGGTTTTTTGTTTTATCTTAATATACTTGCCATTCGGAGCAAATCTTTGTTGATATGTTTTTTCAAGGTAATGGTATCATGAAAAGGTGTATAAACAAGCTGGTCATTGATAACGCCTGCCATTACATTTTTTCTTCCTTCCAAAAGTCCTTCCAAAGCTCCTAAACCCAAGCGAGAAGCCAATATTCTATCTTGTGCAGACGGGCAACCTCCTCTTTGAATATGTCCTAAATTGGTAACTCTGATATCTACCTTATCGTCCATCTGAGACTTTATTTTTTCGGCTACGCTTGCTGCATGTCCTTCTTCGTCGCCTTCTGCTACTACTATTATCGAAGACGATTTTTGTCTCAAAAATCCATTTTTCAATGTCTCTACTACGCTTTCTATAGATTGTTTTTCTTCGGGAATAAGTATAGATTCTGCTCCTCCAGATATTCCAGATTCTATAGCTATATAACCAGAATCTCTACCCATCACTTCTATAAAGAAAACTCTATCGTGAGAATCTGCTGTATCACGAATTTTGTCAATAGCTTCTACTGCAGTGTTTACTGCGGTATCGTAACCTATGGTATAATCTGTTCCAAACAAATCGTTATCGATGGTACCTGGAGCACCTACGGTAGGTATTTGAAATTCATTATAAAAAATTTCAGCTCCTGTAAAAGTTCCGTTTCCTCCGATAGCGACTATACCTTCGATATTGTTTTTCACCAATTGATCGTAAGCTTTTTTGCGACCTTCGGGTGTCATAAATTCTTTGCTTCTTGCAGATTTCAGTATGGTTCCACCACGTTGTATAATATTACTTACAGATTGTGAATTTAAGGGTATAATATCTCCTGCTATCATGCCGTTATAGCCTCTTATTATCCCGTATACTTCTACATTATGATGTACAGCCCCTCTGACAACTGCTCTTATACATGCGTTCATGCCTGGTGCATCGCCACCCGAAGTAAAAAGTGCAATTTTTTTCATTATTTTTGATTACAGATTTATACTAAAATTTCTTTTCTACTTGAATACAACTTTTGTTCAACCACAAATTTAAGATTATGTTTCTATTTTTTTATTAATTGAATTAAATAAATATTTTTTTCTTTCAAATTAACATTAAAAGCTTTTAAATCAAAAAATCATTGTTGCACTTAAAAAAACACCAAGTATCTATTTTTTGCTTAAATTTGGCAAAGAATACATCTATTTCTCACAGAATACAAACATTATTAACAAATAACTATTAAAACTTAAAATAATACCATAAAATTTTATCAAATAGTTAGTAGTCATTTTTTCTTAACAGATTACCAATTGTTTTTAATCGTTATCATTTGATGCTTATACGCTGTTTAATAAATACTTCTTCTTGCATTTTCTTTACTTTAATTTTATTATCGACTTTTTTTTCTGTAGGGCAAGCTCTTTTAGGAATTTCTGAAAGCAATTATGCTGGTATAAATGGTGTATACAACAACCCTGCAAATCTTGCCGACAATAGGCTATCTGTTGGTTTACACGTGGCAACTTTCGATACATATATTACTAATGATTATCTTACTTTCGACGCTCCTTATTCGCTTTTTAGTTTTATAACCAACACAGCTTCACCAGAATTAAAAAGTGTAAGAAATAAAACAATTTTCAAACCCGAATACTTGACTTTTGACGAAAGTAAAGAAAAAGCGAATATTTTGGTAAATAGCCAATTTAGAGGCCCTTCTATTTTATTTACCATCAATGATAAAAGTGCTGTTGCTTTGTCTTCAAGACTAAGAGCTTATGGTAATATGAATAATGTAGATAGAAAAATCGCTGGTATACTCACTTATGGTACCAACAGAGCTGGCTTGAGAGGACCTACCGAAACGGTAACAGATATTACCAGTAACGTGAATTTTTTTATGGACATTTCGGGTACTTATAGCCGAGTGTTACTTGAAAATGATGAGCATTTCATTAAAGGCGGAATCGGTATGAAATATTTAGCAGGATACTATTCCAATTATATGAAAATAGATGATGCTACTTATACTATTACCCCTGATAGCCCAAATTCTGTAAGAGACAATATCACTACTTTTACGTTGAATGGTAGCTTTTCGAATGTAGACGAAAATAGCTTTAAACAATTCAATTTATCGCCCAGTTGGTTACTGGGTGAAGGTGCTTTGGGAACTGGGCTTGGCTTTGACATCGGAATAGTGTACGAGCATAGAAGTGATTATAAAAAATATAGCTACAGAGAAAAAGGAAAAAGAAAACTAAATCCTTCTAAAAATAAATACGATTTCAAAATTGGTTTTTCTATTTTAGATATTGGTTCTATTCGTTATAATTCTCCACCATTAACTTCGCAATTCCCTATCAATACTTCAAATACTGTATTGAGCTATAGAGATTTCGGAAAAATAAAAGGAACCAATGACCTTAAAGAGCGAGTTGAAAGAATTCTAGGCCCTAGTAGTTCAAGCACAAAAAGCGACTTTACGGTAAGTTTACCAACCAATTTTCACTTAAATTTTGATTATAAGCTATCCGAAAACATTTACCTCAATGCAGTATGGCAACAAAGTTTGGTAAAACGTTCATCATTGGGTGTTGCTACAACTTCATTTGTGGCTATTGCTCCAAGATATGAATCGAAATGGCTTGAAGTGTCTTTACCTATTTCGTATGAAGAAAATTTAAATATCGGAACAGGAATACGCTTAGGCCCTGTTTTTGTGGGTTCAGATAACATAATCGGTTTTTTTGATTTAGGACACAAAAAAACGTTTGACTTGTACATGGGTGCTTACATCCCGATTTATAGAAAAGGTCCTAAAATACCTAACGCTTGCTGGAGTGAACCAACTAGTGGTGGTTTTTTAAAGAAATTATTCCATAAAAAATAACAAAAAAGAGACACGATATAGCGGTCTCTTTTTTGTTTTCTTTGTTTTACATAATAGCTTTTGTATTTGAATCTGGACTTGGATTGGGTTGCTTAAAAAGATCATTAAACAACTTTTCTAAATCAGGAAACTTTTCTTTTAGCATATCAGCCCCTTCATTTTTTAGTTTCTCAAAATATTCTGGAGCTTTGTCTATGGTGTCTTCAGCTTCAGTTTTCAATTGACCTGCTTTTTCTTTCAAATCATTCAATGTTTTTTCACCTTCGGGTGTTTGTAAGTATTTATTGAGTGCTACGCCAGCTGCAGCTCCCAAAATAAATGTTGCCAAATGTTTTGCGTTGATAGACATAGTAATATTTTTTTTGTTTTAAGTATTAATGAATATAGTAAAAATATTTCAGATACCTATAAATGAGCTATTTATAAATTGTAATTTTTAAACATTGACTAATATTCAGATTTCAATTTCACATAAAAAAACCTTCAAAATGTGTTTTGAAGGTTTTTTCTGATAATTTTAAAATTCTGCCGATTTTGGTGTTCGTGGAAAAGGAATGACATCTCTGATATTTGTCATGCCGGTCACAAACAAAACCAATCTTTCAAACCCTAAGCCAAAGCCAGCATGTGGAGCTGAGCCAAACTTACGTGTTTCTAGATACCACCATATGGTTTCTTCGTGTATACCTACCTCTTTGGTGCGTTGTAAAAGTTTTTCGTAATCATCTTCACGTTGCGAGCCACCTATTATTTCTCCAATTCCAGGAAAAAGCACGTCCATTGCTCTTACTGTTTTGCCATCATCGTCCAATTTCATATAAAAAGCTTTGATGTCTTTGGGGTAATTGGTAAGAATTACGGGTTTTTTAAAGTGTTTTTCTACCAAATACCTTTCGTGCTCTGACTGCAGGTCTATCCCCCACTCTACTGGGTATTGAAATTTACCTTCTTTGTGTCTTTTTGATGACAGCAATATCTTAATAGCTTCTGTATATGTAACCCTCTCGTATTCGTTATCGATTACAAAATTGAGTTTCTCTATCAGTTTCAATTCCGATTGTTCTTCTTTTTTCTTATTTTTTTCTTCTTCTAATAATCGATTTTGAAGAAATGTAAGATCGTCTAAACAATTATCTAAAGCATATTTAATGACCGTTTTAGTGAAATCTTCAGCCAAATCCATATTTTCTTCCAATTCGTTGAAAGCAACTTCTGGCTCTATCATCCAAAATTCGGCTAAATGCCTAGTAGTGTTAGAGTTTTCGGCTCTAAAGGTTGGGCCGAAGGTATATACTTTAGACAATGCCAATGCTCCTAGCTCGCCTTCTAGCTGACCTGAAACTGTAAGATTGGTTTCTTTTCCAAAAAAATCTTCTTTATAATTTATACTTCCATCCTCATTGAGTGGTGGATTTTTAGGATCTAATGTACTTACTCTGAACATCTCGCCAGCTCCTTCTGCATCAGACCCTGTGATAATGGGCGTATGTAAATAAAAGAAACCTTTGTCGTTAAAATATTTATTTATAGCAAAAGCCAATGTATGTCTTACCCTTAATATTGCCGAAAAAGTGTTGGTTCGGGGTCTTAGATGAGCTATTTCTCTTAAAAACTCTAATGAATGCTTTTTGGGTTGAAGAGGAAACTTTTCAGGATCTGCTGTTCCATATACATGCAAACTTTCTGTTTGAAGCTCTACACTTTGCCCCTGCCCTTGTGAGGCTATCAGCTCACCTGTTACGGCTATACACGAGCCAGTGGTTACAAGTTTTAAGGTTTCGTCTGCAACTACTCCTGTAGCCACTACACATTGTATATTATGAATGGTAGAACCGTCATTTAAATTTATAAAAATCACATTTGGGCTCACTCTTTTGGTTCTTACCCAACCTTTTATGGTGATATTTTTACCTACTTCAGCTTCGGTTAATATTTGTTTGATTTGCATTAAACCTTTTTGATTATTGTGTATTGCTGTACTTTAAAAACAAAAATAATCACATTTATCAAAATAACCGAATTTTAAAAAATTTAGACAAAAAAATAAGTATTAAAATTAATTTTCGCCTGAATCATAATATTAAACTTAAACAATATTTAGTTTTAATTTTACAATAAAAATTAAGAAAAATTGATTGATAATTGAATATTTAGTATATATTTAAAAATCCATTTGGGTGAATAAACATTTTTGGCACAAATATTGACAAAACGCAAGTCTTGATTTCTGAATAACTATGCGTACATTTGACAAAATTTAGTATACAAGAAAACAATTATTAAAGAATACCTTTTTATTTGAATTAAAAGATTAAAATTTCCAAAAACATAAGTTAATGAATAAGTTATCACTAAATCAATCGATGCAGCAGCGTCTTTCGCCGCAGCAGATACAATTTATAAAATTGTTACAAGTGCCTACTTTTGAGCTAGAGGCCCGAATAGAAGAAGAATTAGAAACAAATCCTGCACTTGAAGAAGGTCCAGACTTAGAAATTAAAGAACAAGAAAAAGACGAATTTTCTGACGAATATGACGATGATTTCACCAACGATTATGACGACATAAACAAAGGTGAACTAGATATCGACAATTACTTAAGTGACGACTTTAGTGGCTATAAAATGCAAGGCGATGGCAATGGTGCCAGCGAAGATGACGACAAAGAAATGCCCATTTCTATGAAATCTAGCCTTGCAGACTCGCTGCTTGACCAACTGAGCTTTTTGGGTTTAAATGAAGAAAACGAAACAATAGGCAAACAATTAATTGGTTCTATTGAATACGACGGCTACATAAGAAGACCATTAGAAGCCATTGTAAACGACTTAGCTTTTACACAAGGAGTAATGGTCGAAAAAAATGAAGTAGTGAATATCCTAAAACTAGTTCAAAACTTTGACCCAGCTGGTATTGGAGCGAGAGACCTACAAGAATGCTTGCTACTACAACTCAAAAGAAAAAATCAACAAGATTTAGACGTTTTACATGCAACAAAGATATTAGAACTTTTCTTTGAGGAATTTTCTAAAAAACATTACGATAAAATACAAAAGAAACTCAATATCAATGAGGAAGATTTAAAAAATTGCATTAAAATAATCACTCGCTTAAACCCAAAACCTGGTAGCTCTGAAGAAGATGGGATTACGCAATATTTAATGCCAGATTATATTCTTGTAAATAATAACGGAAAGTTAGAAATAAGCTTAAATTCGAAAAATGCACCCGAATTGCGTGTGAGTAGATCTTTCCACGATATGCTTGACACATACGATAAAGGTGACAAACAAAACAAAGCAATTAAAGAAACAGTTACTTTTATTAAACAAAAACTAGACTCCGCAAAATGGTTTATTGATGCCATCAAACAAAGACAAAACACTTTGATGGCTACTATGGAAGCCATTTTAAAATACCAATACGATTTCTTCTTGGAAGGCGATGAATCTAAGCTTAGACCAATGATTTTGAAAGATATAGCTACAAAAATAGAAATGGACATTTCTACTATTTCTAGGGTGGCTAGTTCAAAATCTGTACAAACAGAGTTTGGGATTTATCCTTTAAAATATTTCTTTTCAGAAGGGATTGCTACAGACTCTGGAGAAGACGCTTCGAGCCGTGAAGTGAAAAATATATTGAAGGAATTGATAGAAACCGAACCCAAAAAACAACCACATTCTGACGATAAATTAGAAAAATATTTAAACGAAAAAGGCTACAATATCGCCCGAAGAACCGTTGCAAAATACCGTGAACAATTGAACATTCCTGTAGCTAGACTTAGGAAACAACTTTAACTAGGGTTTTCGTAAGTATCATTTGAAACTCAAAAAAATCTCATCTTGAGGTTTAGAAATTGTCATCATTACAAAATGTATATTTATATATGGCGTATGATGACATTTTTGCTTTTTAAAACAAACAATTAAACATACTATTTTCAATATGCATTTATATATCCATATTCCTTTTTGCAAACAAGCCTGTCACTATTGCGACTTTCATTTTAGTACCTCTATGGCTCTCAAAAACGATATGATAGATAGCATTTGTAAAGAAATAATTCTACAAAAAGACTATTTAAAAAACAAAAATCTAGAAACCATTTACTTTGGAGGCGGCACGCCAAGTCTACTAAATGAAAACGATTTTGATAAAATATTCAACACTATTTATCAATATTTTTCAATCGATAAAAATGTAGAAATCACGATAGAGGCAAACCCCGACGACTTAAATGATACAAAGTTGAAACTTTTCAAAAAAATGCCAATCAATCGTTTTAGCATTGGTATTCAGTCGTTCAATCAATCACATTTAGCGACTCTCAACAGGGCACACAACCACTTGGAAGCAAAAGAATGTGTACAATTGAGCCAAGATAGAGGTTTTGAAAATATTAGCATAGATCTTATTTATGGTATTCCTGCCCCCAATCATGATATTTGGAAAAATGATTTAGAAATTGCCACTTCACTAAATGTACCGCATATTTCTGCCTACTGCTTGACTATCGAACCCAAAACAGCATTTGGAAATCTCCTAAAAAAAGGAAAAATGTCAAGTATTGACGAACAATTTGCTATTGAACAATATAAATTACTTACCGAAAATTTAGCACTAAAACATTACGAACAATACGAAATATCTAATTTCGCAAAAGAAAAAAAATACTCAAAACATAATACAAGTTACTGGAAAAGAGACGAATACTTAGGGATTGGTCCATCGGCACATAGCTACAATTGGGAAAGCAGACAATTTAATATCAGCAATAATGCAAAATATATTCAAGCTATCCAAAAAAATAAAATTCCTGCTGAAATAGATTATCTAAGCCCCGAAAACAAGGCTAATGAGTACATTATGACGGGTTTGAGAACTTGCTGGGGCATAGACACAGACGTGCTAAAAAGTTATAACCAAACCCTAAATGCTGAAATTTTGAATAACTATTTAAATAAAAATTTAATAGTTAAAAAAGAAAACAAAATACTTTTGAGCGAAACAGGCAAACTTTTTGCAGACCAAATTTCTGCAGATTTATTCTTTGATGTATCTTAAAAAGATTTTTTGGAAATTGAAAAATTTAAACCTTTTCAAAATTAGTTTTGCCTGAAATTTGAATTAATTTTGTATTTCTACAGCATAAAAAACAGTATTCGCAAAGAACCAAAGATTATAATGGCAAAAAATTCTTTTA
>JAGNSI010000094.1 GCA_017988135.1 Pseudarcicella sp. | reverse complement strand
AATCAATTTACAATTATTGAAGTCAGTCCGAGCGGCGTTCCGCAAAACAAAAGACCCGACCTTATTTTATTTATCAATGGTTTGCCATTGGTTGTAATAGAACTAAAAAATGCTGTAGATGAAAATGCCACCATAAAATCGGCTTACAATCAATTGCAAACATACAAACAAACCATTCCTTCACTTTTTACATACAACGAATTATTAATTGTAAGTGATGGTTGGGATGCTTTATGCGGCACTGTAACCAGCGATTTCGGCAGGTTTATGAGTTGGAAAACCAAAGACGGAGAAACCACAGCCGACCATTTGCAACCACAAATGGAAGTGATGTTTTATGGAATGTTGAACAAAAAAACGCTGTTGGATTTAATTAGTAGATTTATTGTTTACGAAAAAAGCGATACCAAAACACTCAAAAAAGTAGCCGCTTATCACCAATATTATGCAGTAAACAAAGCCGTAGAAAGCACTGTAATTGCTAGCAGTACCAATGGAGACAGACGAGGTGGCGTAATATGGCACACACAAGGCAGTGGCAAAAGTTTAAGTATGGTTTTTTATTCGGGTAAACTCATTATTGAGCCACGAATGGAAAATCCAACCTTGGTAATTCTTACAGATAGAAATGATTTAGACGAGCAATTGCATGAAACATTCACCAATTGCCAACAACTTTTAAGACAAGAACCACAAAAAGCCGAAGACCGAAAAGATTTAAGAAAATTATTAAAAGTGGCTTCGGGTGGTATTGTGTTTACTACTATTCAGAAGTTTATGCCAATGCAAACTGACATTTTGCAAACTGAAAATCCAAACATTGTTAACGAACCAAGTGTAGAATATATTGGAGCAGACATTCCAGCACTAAGCGAAAGAAAAAATATTGTAGTTGTTGCAGACGAAGCCCACAGAAGTCAATATGATTTTATTGATGGATTTGCTAAACATTTAAGAGATGCTTTACCCAATGCAACATTTATAGGCTTTACAGGCACACCAATAGAAAGCACCGACCGAAACACACAAGCCGTTTTTGGTAACTATGTGGACATTTACGATATACAACAAGCCGTAAATGATAAAGCCACTGTTCCAATTTTTTACGAAAGTCGTTTGGCAAAAGTACATTTTGCAGAAGATGAAAAAGTACATTTAGACGAACAGTTTGAAGAACTGACCGAAGGCGAAGAGTTGAGCAATCGCCAACAAATGCGAGCCAAATGGACACGATTAGAAGCCATTGTAGGCAATCCGAACCGTATTGTAAAAATTGCCGAAGATTTGGTATATCACTTTGAACAACGCAACGCAGTTTTAGAAGGCAAAGCAATGATAGTGTGTATGAGCCGAAGAATTTGTGTGGACTTATACGATGCTATTATTAAAATTCGTCCGTTGTGGCATTCAGATGATGACGACAAAGGAACGATAAAAGTAATAATGACAGGCAGCAGTAGCGATACTTTGAATATGCAAAAACATATTCGCAGCAAAGCAAAACGAAAAGCCATTGGCGACCGTTTGAAAAACCCGAATGACAGTTTGAAATTGGTTATAGTTCGTGATATGTGGCTGACAGGTTTTGACGCACCTTGTTTGCATACCTTGTATGTGGATAAGCCAATGCGAGGGCACAATTTAATGCAAGCCATTGCCCGAGTAAACCGAGTATTTACAGAAGGCAAAGAAGGCGGTTTGGTAGTTGACTATTTAGGCATTGCACAAGAATTAAAATTTGCATTGGCAGAATACACCGCAAGCGGTGGAGAAGGAAAACCAACCCTTGACCAAGAATTGGCAGTTGCTAAAATGTTGGAGTTGTACGAAGCCATAGACTATCAATTGAGGCATTTTGATTGGAAGAAATTCTTTACCCTTTTGCCTGAAGAAAAATTAAAATTCATTCCAGTAATTGTAAATTATATTTTTAGTCAGGAAAACGGAGAACAAAGTTTTACAGACAATACTAAAAACTTATTAAAAGCATTTGCTATTTCTGTTCCACACGATAAAGCAATGGCAATTCGTGATGATGTTGCTTTGTTTCAAGCCATTAAATCAAGGTTAGTGAAAATATCCGACAGAAACGAAGGCGATGCAGGTGGTGAAGAAATGGAAACAGCAATCAAGCAAATTATTTCCGAAGCCATTACAGCCGATAATGTAATTGATATTTTTGATGCAGCAGGTTTGAAAAAACCAAACATTGAAATATTAGACGAACGTTTTTTACAAGAACTAAAAGACTTGCCACAGAAGAATTTAGCTGTTGAGTTATTGAAAAAACTGCTCAAAGACGAAATAAAGAAACGTACAAAAATCAACTTGGTAGAAAGCAAAAAGTTTTCTGAAATGTTGGAAGATGCAATCAAACGCTACCACAACGGAATGATTGACACCGTTGAATTTTTAGAAAAAGTCTTAATTCCTTTTGCAGAGCAAATAAAAGAAGCCGACAAACGGGGCGAAAAATTAGGATTGGATTATAGAGAATACGCTTTTTACACAGCATTAGAAGTAAACAATACTGCAGTTGCATTACTTGGTGACGAAATATTAAAACACATTGCACAAGAACTTTTAAAGACAGTTCGTAATAGCACAACAATAGATTGGACAATAAAAGAAAGTGTTCAATCTGCATTAAGACGAAACATAAGACGAATTTTAAGACTACACGGTTATCCGCCAGACCTTCAAGAAAAAGCGGTAGACACAGTAATAACCCAAGCAAAAATGTTAGCAGAGGACTTTATAAAAATATAATCTAAGCCTAAAATTTTAAGATTCTATTGAAATGGATTTGTGTATCAAATTGTGTATCAAATTCCTTTCGACCAATTTTAAAAAATAAAAAAAAGCCTCACAATTACTTAATTATGAGGCTTTTAAGGTGTGGAGAATATCGGATTCGAACCGATGACCCCTTGCCTGCCAGGCAAGTACTCTAGCCAACTGAGCTAATCCCCCTTTTTTCGGTACACAAAAGTCGTAAAACAAATTTATAAGTCAAAACGAAATCGTCAAAAATTACAAATTATATCTTAAACCTACGCCGCCTTGTGGCCTAGCAAAGAAAAAGGCTGGATAAAATTCTGCATAACCACCCAATTCCATGAAAATGGACAATGGCATGTCTCCATTTAGAAAATACTCTAAGCCTGCTATAGCACATGGACCGAAAGAGGTGCTTGAAAATTCATCAAAAACGTCTTTGCCCAACTTTGTTTCTTTAAAAACAAAATAATCCCTGCTATTTACTTGAGCTCCAAAGCCATAATAGGTTTTTAGTCCGTTTATTTTAGATACATCATTATGCCATAGATATAATCCACTGAAAGTTAAACCTACTGTTCTAAACTCTCCTCCAAAATACTTTTTCTGTCCATTCCAAATAGCTCCATAAGTGCCAATATTTAACTCTAATACATTCTCATCATTATTGAGATATTTCCTAATAGTAAGTCCTGCTGGCTCTCCTATTCTAATGCCTGCAGCCCATTTTTTTTCTTGAGAATAAGCAATATTAGTCGCCAAAAACATCAAAAAAAAGTATATCGTTTTATAAGTACTAAACTTTATTTTCATCTGATTGTATTTTTTAAAAAGGAGTAATTCAATGATATTAACTTCTTAACCTTGAAATTCAACAAGTTGTGTAATTAGCAATTCGTTTTCTTGCTCTGTTCCTATAGATATTCTGATACAATTGTCGCACAAAATCACTTTTGAGCGATCTCTCAATATTGTTTTTTTAGAAATCAAATAATCAAAAATTTGCTTTGCTTCTGTAAATTGTACTAAAATAAAATTAGCATCTGAAGGATGTATTTTTATAACAATGGGCAATTTAGACAGCTCGTTTTGTAATATTAATTTATTTTCATTCAAGGTTTTTACAGATTTTTCAACAAAATCTATATTGTCAATGTATTGTAACAATAGCTCTTGGGTAGCCCCGTTGATATTGTAAGGATACTTTATTTTGTTGAGTAGTTTTACGATAGATTCATCTGCAAAAGCCATCCCTATTCGTAAAGACGCTAATCCCCAAGCTTTAGAAAAAGTTTGAAGCACTACCAAATTAGGGTAAAGATGCAGTTCATTTACAAAAGATGGTTCATTTGTAAAATCATTATAAGCTTCATCTACCAATACTATACCGTTTGGAAGATTTTCGAGTAAAGCCACAATGTCTGACTTTTTCATCAAATTTCCTGTAGGATTATTGGGCGAACATACAAATATCAGTTTGGTATTTGGCGTAATGGCAGCCAAAGTTTTGGGTAAATCTATTTGGTAATCTGGTGTAAGATTTACTTTAGTAAGCTTAGCATTGTTTACTTCGGCACATACTTGGTACATTCCATAAGTAGGTGGCAGTATAATTACATCGTCTGTAGCTGGCTCTACCAATAGCCTATAAAGCAAGTCTATAGGCTCATCAGAGCCATTTCCTAAAAAAATCTGTTCGGGTTTGCACTTTTTAATGCTAGCTAATTTTTCTTTGATTTGCCATTGATACGGGTCTGGATAACGGTTCCAGTTTTGAGGTGTTACCGAACCCAATGGATTTTCGTTGGCATCCAAAAAAACCCCCTCTTTACCAGTATATTCATCTCTTGCTGATGAATAGGGCGAAAGAGCAAGTATATGTTTGCGAACTATTTTTTCTATATTAAAAGCCATTTTGTATTAAATTTTATTCAATCTTACTTTTACTGCATTGGCATGGGCATCTAAAGATTCGGCATTTGCCATTTCAATAATGGTATTTCCTAAATTTTGAAGACCAGTTTGGCTAATTTCTTGCATGGTAATTTTCTTCACAAAGCTATCTAAACTAACGCCTGAATATGCCCTTGCAAATCCATTGGTTGGAAGTGTATGATTGGTTCCTGATGCATAATCGCCTGCCGACTCTGGTGTGTAATTTCCTAAAAATATTGAACCAGCATTGATGATTTGTTCAGCTACTTCGTGTGAATTTTCTACGGCAAGTATCAAGTGCTCTGCGGCATATTGGTTTAAAATATCAATAGCTTGTTCTTGATTTTCTACCAAAATAGCTTTGCTGTTTAATAAGGCTTTACTTGCCATTTCACCTCTTGTCAATTCTTTTAGTTGTTTGGCTAGCTCCAATTCTACAGAAAGTATCATTTGCTGTGAAGTAGACACTAAAAGCACCTGAGAGTCAATGCCGTGTTCGGCTTGAGACAATAAGTCTGAGGCTACAAATGCTGGAATAGCGGTATCGTCTGCAAAAACGGCCACTTCAGATGGACCAGCTGGCATATCTATAGCTATTCCTTCTTTGTTTACAAGCATTTTAGCAGCGGTTACATATTGATTACCAGGTCCAAAAATTTTATAAACCTGTGGAACGGTAGAGGTTCCGTATGCCATGGCAGCAATAGCTTGAGCTCCTCCGATATTATAAATTTTACTAATTCCACACAACTGAGCGGCATAATAAATAGCTGGATGTTCTGATGGTGTGCACAATATAACATCTTTACAACCTGCTATTTGTGCGGGTATACCCAACATCAAAACTGTAGAAAACAAAGGAGCTGTACCTCCAGGGATATACAAGCCTACTTTTTCTATTCCTACAGATTTTCGCCAGCATTTCACACCAGGCATGGTTTCTATCACCTGTACTTCAGATTGCTGGTGTTGATGAAAATAATATATATTTTTATAAGCCTGCTGTATGGCTTTTTTTAATTCTTCTGTAAGTTGGTTGGTAGCATTTTGAATAGTTTCATCAGCAACTTGCAACTGACTTACTACTTTATTATCAAAAGTTAATGCAAATTCTCTGATGGCTTCATCTCCTTTTAGCTTTACTTTTTCTAAAATAGGTTTTACTTTATTTTCTATTTCAGAAATATCTTGAACTGGTCTTTTCAGTAAAGCTGAGTAATTTTCTTTGAGTGGAAATTTTACGATTTGCATAATTTAATTTAAAATATCATTTTTTCGATAGGCATTACTAATATTCCTTCTGCTCCTGCTTCTTTAAGCTTTTCGATGTTTAACCAAAAATCATTTTCGTTGATTACTGAGCTCATTGCCGACCATCCGTTTTGTGCCAAAGGCACTACAGAAGGCGATTTCATACCGGGCAAAAGCTTCATAATAGTGTCTATATTTTCATTTTTGGTATTGAGTACTACGTATTTATTGTTTTTAGCTCGTTGTACTGCATCTATTCTAAAAAGTATTTGGTTGAGTATTTGCCTTTTAGCTTCGTTCATATTGGGGTTACCCAACATGATTGCTTCTGAGCGAAATATTACTTCTACTTCTTTGAGTCCGTTGCTCAATAATGTTCCGCCAGACGAAACTATGTCGCAAACGGCATGTGCCAAACCTATACTTGGTGCTATTTCTACCGACCCTGATATTTCGTGAATATGTGCTTGTACGTTTTTTTCAGCCAAATAATTACCCAATATCACTGGATATGAAGTCGCTATGTCTTTACCTTGTAAGTCTGTAATGTCGTTAAATTGCTCGCCTCTTGGTATAGCAATAGATAAACGACATTTTGAAAAACCTAAAAACTTTACTTCTTCTACTTTTTTATGGCTTTCTACGTGTACATTTTGCCCTACTATTCCTAAATCAGCAACGCCATCTTCTACATAGCCTGGAATATCGTCATCTCTTAAAAATAAAAATTCTGCTGGAAAGTTTGAAGAAGTTGCTTTTAATTTTCCAGCTCCGTTTTCAAATTTTATTCCACATTCTTTAAAAAGATTCAATGAGTCTTCGCTGAGTCTTCCTGATTTTTGTACGGCTATTCTTAATAATTCACTCACTGTAATGGTTGTTTAAAATTCTTTAAAATTAATTACTATCAACCTTTTACAGGTTTTTCTATTATAAAATTATGATTGGTATAAATACATATATCTGCAGCTATCGTTAAGCCTTCTCTGACTATTTCTTCAGCAGACAGGTGTGCAGCGTGTTTTTTCAATGCCAAAGCGGCAGACAATGCGTAGTTACTGCCTGAACCTATGGCTGCTATTCCGTTTTCCGGTTCCAATACATCTCCAGTACCTGATATTATCAATGTTTCGTCTGCATTGGCAACTATCATCATGGCTTCTAGTTTACGTAAATAACGGTCTGTACGCCAATCTTTTGCCAATTCTATACTAGAGCGTTTCATGTTTCCACCAAAAGCACTTAGTTTTTCTTCAAATCTTTCTAATAATGTAAAAGCGTCGGCAGTGGAACCAGCAAAACCTGTTACGATTTTACCATCCAGCATTTTTCTGATTTTTTTTACATGATTTTTGGCTACAGTATTGCCCATAGAGGCTTGCCCGTCTGCTCCGATGGCTACTTCGCCGTTGTGTACTACTGCCAATACGGTGGTAGATCTTATTTTTTCCATTTCTATTGATACAAATTTGTCACAAAGATACTAATCCAAATTGTTTTTGGGCAAAATATCCTTTCCTATTCAACAATATTGCTTATCCCAATCTTTATAAATGGGTTCGTAGCCATTATTTTGAATCATTTTAGCTACTTCTTTTACACTTCTTTCGTCACTAATTTCAAATTGCTCTAGTGAAGTGGGTTCTACAGCATAGCCTCCCGGATTGGTTTTGGAGCCTGCACTCATAGAAGTAACGCCAAGCTGTACCACATTGTTTCTGAATTTTTCTGATTCACGGGTAGAAATAGACAACTCTACATCTTCGTTAAAAATTCGGTATGCGGTGAGTAATTGAACCAAATTTCTGTCTGATACTATAACGTTTGGCTCTATAATGCCTTCGGCTGGTCGCATTCTTGGAAACGAAATAGAAAACTTGGTTTGCCAGTATTTTTTCTGTAAATAATCTAGGTGTAATGCACAAAAAAAAGAATCTACTCTCCAGTCTTCCAAGCCCAACAATACGCCTAAACCTATTTTATGAAATTGAGCTTCACCTATTCTGTCGGGTGTTTCTAAACGATATTGAAAGTTAGATTTTTTACCTTTTGGGTGATACTGTTTATACACTTCTTCGTGATATGTTTCTTGATATACCAACACTGAATATACCCCAGCTTGGTGCAAAAGCTGGTATTCTTGGGTTTCAAGTGGCTGAAATTCAATAGATATATTTGCAAAATGAGGTTTCAATAATTTTACAGCATTGAGAAAATAATCTATGTGTACGGTATGATTGGCTTCTCCCGTAACCAGCAAAAGATGATTGAATCCCTGCGATTTGATTACTGCTATTTCTTGTAAAATTTCTTTGTCAGTCAGGGTTTTACGTTTTATTTTATTATCCAAACTAAACCCACAATAAGTACAAATATTATTGCATTCGTTGCTCAAATACATGGGTGCAAAGAGCTGCACTGTTTTGCCAAAACGCTTTTGAGTAAGTGCTTGCGATTTTGTTGCCATTTGCTCCAAAAAAGCATCTGCCGCAGGAGACAACAATGCTTTGAAGTCTTCTAAAGAAGGTTTGGGCGAGTGGATAGCCTGCAGTACATCATGTGAAGTTTTAGATAAAATCGATGCCTTGATTTCATCCCAATTGTACTTACCAAAAACTGTATTAAAATTATCCATTCAAAAAAGCGGTTAATGGGCTACTGGCTTGAGCACTGTTTTGAATAGCTCCTAAGCGAGCTTCAAATGCTAACCTTCCCGATTCTACAGCCATTTTAAAGGCTAAAGCCATTTTTACAGGGTCGCCAGCTACTGCAATAGCAGTATTTACCAATACTGCGTCTGCTCCAATTTCCATAGCTTTGGCTGCATCTGATGGTGCACCTATGCCTGCATCAATAATTACAGGTACTTGAGATTGTTCTATAATTATTTCTAAAAAATCTATCGTTCGTAAACCTTTGTTGGTACCTATGGGTGCCCCTAATGGCATTACGGCTGCTGTTCCTGCATTTTCTAGTTGCTTACACAATACAGGATCTGCATGTATATATGGCAACACAACAAAACCTAATTTTGCTAATTCTTCAGTAGCTTTTAATGTTTCGTAAGCGTCTGGTAACAAATACTTTGGATCTGGATGAATCTCCAGTTTCAACCAATTGGTTTCTAAAGCTTCTCTTGCCAACTGAGCTGCAAAAATGGCCTCTTTGGCGTTTCGTGCTCCTGATGTATTGGGCAAAAGATTGATGTGCGGCTGATTGAGATGCAACAACAGATCGTCTGTTTCTGTTTCTAAATCTATTCTTTTTAAAGCCACCGTTACTAGTTCTGACGCCGAAGATAATACTGCCTCTCCCATCAATGCCGATGATCCAAATTTACCTGTACCTAAAAACAACCTCGAGCTGAATTGTTTGTCGGCTATTTTTAGTGCTTTCATGCTAATACTTCTGTAAACTGTTGAATAATCATTTTCTTGTTTGAACTATGGGTAATAATTCCCGAAACTGCTACCCCATAAATACCCATTTTTTGTAATGGTTTTATGTCGGCTTCTGTAAGTCCACCGATGGCATATATGGGTGTTTTCTTTTCAGTGTCAGAAAGATTATCAAAAATTTCTTGAAACCCTTCGAAATCTAATATTGGACTCAATTGCTCTTTGGTATTGGTAAATCTCAACGGGCCCAATCCGATATAATCGCAATGCTCGTTGATACGTTGTTTTACATCTACTAAAGTATTTGCAGTACCTCCTATAATTTTATCAGCACCCAATACTGACCTTGCTTGAGCAACAGGTGTATCTGATAAGCCTAAATGAATACCATCGGCATTTACATTTTTAGCAATTTCTACCGAATCATTTATAATAAAAGTGGCATTGTATTGCTGACATTGGATTTTGATTTTTTCGGCAAAATTGGTCAATTCTACTATTCCTATTTTCCCTTTCACCCTCAATTGTACCCAATTGCAACCTGCATCTAAAGCCTCTTGAATATTGTACTGATGCAATGCTAATGTTTCGCCTTGCGATATATATTGTAGTTTACTGTACATGATAGCCTAATAATC
>JAGNSI010000093.1 GCA_017988135.1 Pseudarcicella sp. | reverse complement strand
GAGTCAACCTGTTTTATAAACTTACATATTACTAAAATTAGATTTTTTTTGTAAATTTCATCATCAAAAAATGCGTTAGGAAAGAAAAATACTTTATCTACAATAGAAAGCAGTCAAGCTTTCTATAAACAACTTTAATACTACAGCACAGAATAAAAACAGACAAAAGGAAAATTCCCTATTTCGTTTTTCCAGTATACTGAATTTAAACAAACCAAGGATAATGTCATGTAAGTACCTATAGTAAATGAACCACTTTTGCAAAAAGTACGTTAGTTGTAAAGATTTAAAAAATAAAAAAAACTATTTCTAATATTACAAACATAAGCTTTGAGCATATCAATAAGTATCAATTTTAAAAAATAAAATCATGAGTCTACAAGTAATACATGGCGGAAATGGCAAACCTGCTGGGGTGTTCATTCCAATGAATGATTGGGAAATAATGAAAGAAGAGTACAAAAACCTACAAGCATGGGAAGAACCCGAGCCAACCCAAACAGAAATTTTAACAGGAATAAAAGAGGCATTAGAAGAAGTTAAATTGATTAAAGCTGGTAAAATCAAAGCCAAATCATTAAAGGATTTATTGAATGAGCTATAATATTGTCCCTACTCATACCTTTGGTAGAGAACTGAAAAAACTGGCAAAAAAACACCGTTCTATAAAAGCTGACATTCAAGAATTGGCAGAACAGTTAGAGAAAAATCCAACCATGGGAGATGAAGTAATTGAACATTGCTATAAAATACGCATGGCTATTTCAAGTAAAAACAAGGGTAAAAGTGGTGGAGCTAGAGTGATAACCTATGTTTACGTTGCACAAGAAACTGTTTTTTTGCTCTCTATTTACGACAAAGGCGAACAAGAAGATATTGACAATCACGAACTAAAAGCATTGATTGAAACTCTTGGTTTGGAAAAATAAAGACTATACTTTCTCTTAAACTCTATACAAATTGTACCTAGTCTATTAGTGAAGATATTCAAACACTAAGAATAAATGAGCTGTTGCATTTATAACTTGAATTCGCCAAATAAAAAAAATAGAATTAAAACAAAATACTTCTCAAAACTTTCCACGTCAATTTCATTCTATTTCACAAATATTTTAAATTACACAGTTTGTCTTAATTTAAAATTAAAGTATAATTTTGTAAAGCATTAAATAAATGTTTATTTAGATTATTATTTCCTGAAAAATAACTTACAAAAATTGAATATTTATTGTTTTTTTCGGTTTGAGGATGTATTGTTTAATATAAATCAGCCTCAAAAAAACTCAAATAATTCATACAAATATCATAAACTAAATGCTTACCAATACTTGAAATTTTCATACATTATGGTTCAACTACAATCGGGAAAGTACTATGGCACTATTTCCGCTATTTGGAAATGGTTTACACGGCTTTTTTTAGTTTTTTTGTTTTATATTTTTATAGTTAATTATAATTTTTTGTGGCTTTGTGGTGGCATGCCCAGTTTACAAGAAATAGAGAACCCTAAAAGTCAATTATCTTCGAGTTTGATATCAGAAGATGGCGTAGAAATTGGGAAATATTTTCTTGAAAACAGAAGTCCTGTAGAATTTGAGCAACTTTCGCCCAATCTTGTCAATGCCTTATTGGCAACAGAAGATGCTCGATTTACCAAACATTCAGGCATAGATTTAAGAAGTATTTTCAGAGTAATTACCCATTTTGGCTCAGCCGGTGGGGGTAGTACATTGTCACAACAGTTAGCCAAAAATTTATTCAATACCAGAAGTAGCGAAAATCCAGACGGAGACGAAACCCAATACCGTGGTCTTCTTATGAAAGTAAAAGGTTTGCGTACTATAATAGCCAAAACCAAAGAATGGATATTGGCAATCAGACTAGAAAGTAGGTATACCAAGCAAGAAATCTTAAAAATGTACCTCAACGTAGTAAGTTATGGCAATAATGCTTATGGCATTCAGGTTGCTTGCAAAACTTATTTTGGTAAAAATGCCAATGAAGTAACTATAAAAGAAGCAGCAACTTTGATAGGACTTCTGCAAAACCCTTCTTTATTCAACCCAAAATTACATCCCGAAAGAACAATTGCACGACGAAATGTGGTATTATCTCAAATGCTTCATTACCAATACATTGACAATGAAACTAAAGAAAAGCTTGCCAATACAGGTTTATCGCTTAAATACAAAGTTGAAAATCAAAACACGGGTGCTGCCCCTTACTTTAGAGAGTCTATCAAAAAGCAACTCATTGCTATTATCAAAGAACTCAACGAAAGCAGAAGTGATGAAGAAAAATTGAGCCTTTACACCAGTGGACTAAAAATACACACTACCATAGACTCAAGGATGCAAAAGTACGCCGAACAATCTTTGAACAATCACATGAAAAGCATACAAGCTAAGTTTTATGAACATTGGAAAGGAAGAAATCCGTGGGTAGATGAAAACGGCAAAGAAATAAAAGGTTTTTTGAAAGATGCTATCAAAAGGTCAGCACGATTCAAAGCTTTGGCAGAAGAATTGGAAAGCGAATCTAAAGCTTGGGAAGTATTTAAAAAACCTGTTCCTATGAGTGTTTTTTCTTGGAATGGTGAAATAGACACCTTAATGTCGCCGATAGATTCTGTAAAATATTACAAAAAAATACTTAACTGCGGTTTTGTGTCTATGGATCCCAACAATGGACACATAAAAGCTTGGGTAGGTGGTATCAATTTCAAACATTTCAAATACGACCATGTTCGCCAAAGTAAACGTCAGCCAGGTTCTACTTTTAAACCATATGTGTATGCAGCTGCTATAGAAAACGCCATGGTTGGCCCTTGTGACCCAATCACTGACGAGCCAGTAACTTTTGGCACCAATGATGGCGTACTGAGACCTTGGACTCCACAAAACTCAACGGGCAGATATTCTTACAGATCTATGACATTGAGGCATGCTATGGCTCAGTCTATCAACTCTGTAGCTGCAAAATTAATGAAAAGATTAGGTCCAGAAAAAGTAGCAGAATTTGCCCGTAGAGTGGGTGTAGACAGCAAACTGAATGCTACGCCCGCTTTATGTTTGGGGGCAAGTGAAATTTCTGTTTTCGACCAAGTAACAGGCTACAGTACATTTATCAACGAAGGCTACAGAATTGACCCCATCATGATAACTAAAATCACCGACAAAAACGGGGTTGTTTTGAAACAATTTCATGCACCATCTAAACAAGTAATTTCACCCCAAACAGCTTTTCAGATGGTATATATGCTTCAAGGTGCTGTGCAAGAGTCTGGCGGAACGGCAGAAGGTTTAAAGAAATATAGCTGTGCAAAAGACAATGAAATAGGTGCAAAAACTGGCACAACATCTAACTATTCTGACGGATGGTTTATGGGTGTAACACAAAAATTGGTCACAGGAGTTTGGGTAGGCGGCGACGATAGAAGTATTCACTTCAGAACCCTAGCTCTGGGGCAAGGGGCAAAAATGGCCATGCCTGCTTTTGCTAATTATATGGACAAAATTTATGATGACAATTCATTGAAAAATATTGGTTACGGAAAAATGCCTTTCAAAAAACCCGAAAGTTCATTGCATCTTACCAACTGCGGACACGAGAAATCGCCCAACGACACGATTCAAGTAATGCCCAAAACTGCTACTAAAGCCGAAAGCGATGGTATGCTCGAATAATATTTAATACAAAACAAATAATAAACTTTGGACGAATTAAGAAAAATAATCATCAAAGGAATTTTGATTTTAATAGGTAGCATTTATCTATTAAGATTATTGTTCCTACAAGTTTTTGACGAAACGTATAAATTAGCAGCCGATAATAATGCCATCAGAAAAATCATACAAGTGCCTTTCAGGGGTTTGATTTATGATAGAAACAATAAACTCATTGTAAGCAACACCATTGTGTACGACTTATATGTAACACCCAAAAAAGCTAAAGTAGAGGATACATTGAAATTTTGTCAAACTTTTGGTGTAACTAAACAATATTTCGATAGCCTTACACATTTAGCCAGAATATATTCACCCGTAAAACCTTCGCTTTTTTTAAGACAACTGTCTCGAGAAGACTTTGCAAGAGTGCAAGATGCCATGGTAGACTATCCAGGTTTTTCTTTTCAGATAAATGGTATAAGAAACTACGATTCAAAAGGAATGTCAAATGCATTGGGCTATGTAGGTGAAATAAGCCCAGAAAAATTAAAAAAACTAGAAGAAGAAGGCAACGATTACTACAAACAAGGTGATTTTGTGGGACTTACAGGTTTAGAAAAATACTACGAAGAAGAACTACGAGGACAAAGAGGGATAAAATATGTAATGGTAAATAGCCGTGGGGTAGAAAAAGGAGCTTTCAAAAATGGTAGCTTCGACCAAGAACCTATTACCGGAAAAACCCTCATCAGTTCGGTTGATATAGAATTGCAAAACTACGCTGACAGTCTCATGCAGCACAAAGTAGGCAGCATAGTAGCCATAGAACCTAGCTCTGGCGAAGTATTAGCCATGGTATCGGGACCAAGCTACGACCCCTCTCTTTTGGCTGGACGAACATTTAAAAAATATTTTCAGCAACTCAACCTAAACCCACTGAACCCACTTTATAATAGACCACCAAGTGCTTATTATAGACCAGGCTCTACTTTCAAGCTCATTCAAGCCCTTGTAGGACTAGAATCAGGAGCTATTTTTGAAAATACTAGCTTTGGGCACGGCGGTTCGCCAGTAAGATGTACGCACAATCACGAATTGGCTAGCAATGTACAAAAAGCCATTCAGCATTCGTGTAACCCTTATTTTTACCAAGCTTATAAAAAAATCATTTATAACAATCCAGAACCAAATATTTTTAAAAAATCTGCGATTGGTTTAAAAAACTGGGACGACATGGTTGCCAAATTTGGAATTGGACAAAAATTAGAAATTGACCTTCCCAATGAAAAAAAAGGTATTTTACCTGATACAAAGTTTTACGACAAAATGTACAAAGGTGAGCTCACATGGAAATTCTCAAATATTGCCAGTAATAGTATAGGCGAAGGAGAAATCATTGTAAATCCATTGAAAATGGCAAATGTAATTTCTATTATAGCCAATAGAGGCTGGTATATAAAACCGCATTTGATAAAAGGAATAGAGAAAAAAGGACAAATTGACGAAAAATACAAAAAGAAAATATCTGTAGATATTCAAAAGAAGCATTTTGAAACCGTAATAGAAGGAATGGTGATGGCAGTAAACAATGGAACTGTATCTCGTGAAGCCATAATGCCGGATATACAGATGTGTGGAAAAACAGGAACTTCCCAAAACAATAAAGGCGAAGACCATTCCATCTTCATAGCTTTTGCTCCTCGTTACAATCCTAAAATAGCCATAGCCGTATTTGTAGAAAACGCTGGTTTTGGTGGCTCACACGCTGCCCCTATCGCTTCGCTTTGTATCGAAAAATATATCAAAAGAAAGGTAGAAAGAAAAGCTATGCAAGAAAAATGGTTCAACAAAGGCTATGCTTCTAACCTTGCTGTAATTCATAAAATAAAAGTACCTAAAGAAGATTCAGCTTTAAAATCAAATGACACTAAAGCTTCTCCTCAAAAACCTAAAACAAGTATTCAAACTCCAAAACCAAGTTTAATCAAAACACAAAAAAGCAAAACAAACAATAAATAATTTAATTAGAAAAAATTGGCTAGGCAAGAAAAACAATTAACATCAAACGTAGACTGGATAACATTGCTCATTTACATTGTATGTGTAGTAGTGGGTTGGTTCAATATTTATGCAGCTATATATAACCCCGAAAACCCAGTATGGATAAACGACCCTGGTTTTTTCAACACCAATGCTGGCAAGCAATTGATCTGGATAGGAACTACTTTTTTATTGGTAATAGCCATTTTAGTAATAGATTACCGTTTTTACGATTCTTTTGCTTTTTATATTTACGCTTTCTTTTTGTTATTATTGGTTGCTGTTTTATTGGTTGGTGCTGAAATAAAAGGCTCACATTCTTGGATAAAAATTGGAGGATTTCAGTTACAACCAGCCGAGTTCGCCAAAATGGCTACTGCTTTGGCATTGGCAAAATACTTGAGCTCGCCATTGGTAAATCTTAGCAAATTTAGAGATCAATTTAATGTGGCTCTCATTATTTTAATTCCACCAATATTGGTACTTGCGTCTAAAGAAACGGGCGTTGCATTGGTTTTTGCAGGTTTTCTTTTATTGCTTTACAGAGAAGGTTTACCGGGTGTATATCCTGCAATATTCATCAGCGTAATTGTACTTTTTGTACTTTCGTTGATATTTAAACAATGGCAAATTTATCTTGGACTTGCAATCTTATCTGGACTCATTATTTTAGTAATTCCAAGATACGAACGTAAACTAAAAAACTTAATATTAATAGGTGGAATAGCTACAGCTATGGGACTTTTTGTAACTGGTGTAGACTGGGCGGTAAACAACGTATTGCAAGAACACCAACGTAACAGATTAAAAGTACTGGTAGACCCCGATTTTGACAGCAAAAAAACTGGTTACAACGTTCGTCAAGCTAAAATTGCCATTGGCTCTGGTGGTTTATTAGGAAAAGGTTTCTTGCAAGGCACTCAAACAAAATTTGATTTTGTTCCCGAACAAAGTACCGACTTTATTTTTTGTACTGTTGGCGAAGAACATGGTTTCTTAGGAAGCATTTTGGTTATTTCACTTTTTGTAGGTCTATTACTCAGGGTAACATTTCTAGCCGACCGCCAAAAATCTCGTTTTGCAAGGGTATATGGCTATGGTGTAGTGAGTATTATATTTTTCCATTTCCTTGTAAATATAGGTATGACCATAGGCTTGATGCCTGTGATAGGTATACCTTTACCATTTTTTAGTTATGGAGGCTCGTCGCTTTGGTCTTTTTCTATTTTACTTTTTATATTTCTAAAATTAGACGCTCAACGTTCGCAGGTGCTTTCTAGGTGGTAAATTTATTAAAAAAATGGAAGAAAGTATTTTACACAAAACGTTTGACTACAAATCTATTCTGACAAAAATTCCAGAACAACCTGGCGTATACAGATATTTCGACAAAAAAAATACAATAATTTATGTAGGAAAAGCTAAAAACCTAAAAAACAGGGTTTCTAGTTATTTCAACAAAAACAATCAGCACGACCGCAAAACCAAGCGACTGGTGTCGATGATAGACCGTTTAGAGTTTACCATAGTTCATACTGAGTTTGATGCACTGTTATTGGAAAATACACTCATCAAAAAACACCAGCCAAGGTTCAATATACTTTTGCGTGACGACAAAATGTACCCTTTCATTTGTATAACCAACGAAAGGTTTCCCAAAATAATTACTACCCGAAAAATAGACAAAAAAATAGGTACTTTTTATGGCCCTTTTTCCAACCAAAAAGCCATGTATACTGTGCTAGAAATGTTTCAAAGCCTGTATACTGTCAGAACTTGTAGCCTCAACCTTAGCACTTTTAATATACAACAAAACAAATTTAAGGTATGCCTAGAATACCATATTGGCAACTGCAAAGGTCCGTGCGAAAATCTTCAAACAGAAGAAGATTATAACCTAGAAATAGAACAGATAAAAAGCATATTAAAGGGAAATCTAACTTTACCAAAGCAATATTTAGAGAAAAAAATGCTAGATTTTGCTTCAAATCTTGCTTTCGAAAAAGCCCAAAACTACAAAGAAAAACTGCAACTGCTGGACTCTTTTCAAAGTAAATCTATGGTAGTAAACCCTAGCTTGGGCGACATAGACGTGTTTACAATAGTTTCTGACGAAAAATCGGCTTTCCTCAACTTCATGAAAGTAGACAACGGTACTATTATCCAAACCCAATCTTTAGAAATAAAAAAATTACTTGACGAACCCGAAGACGACATTCTTACCATGTTGGTTTGGGAAACAAGAGAAAAATACGAAAGCAAATCAAAAGAAATATTGACCAATATTCCACTATCTATAGATTTTAAAGGTATTAGCAACAATGTGCCACAGATTGGCGACAAAAAAAAACTATTAGACATGTCGCTCAAAAATGTACTATATTTCAAAAAAGAAAGAGCCGACAGAAAAGCTGCCGAAGAAAGTGCTGGCGATAGCAAAATGAGAATATTACTAACGCTAAAAAACGACCTTCGTCTAAAAAAAATACCACAACACATAGAGTGCTTCGACAACTCAAATATTCAAGGCACCAATCCTGTATCGGCAATGGTGTGTTTCAAAAATGGGACTCCTTCTAAAAAAGACTATAGACATTTTATCCCCAAAACCGTAACTGGCCCAGACGACTTTGCAACTATGCACGAAGTGGTAACACGCAGATACACACGACTGCTGGAGGAAGAAGCCGACCTCCCCGACTTGATAATAATAGACGGCGGAAAAGGACAATTATCAGCATCTACCGATGCCTTAAAAAAAATTGGTTTATACGGAAAAATACCCATCATCAGTATTGCCAAAAGATTAGAAGAAATTTATTTCCCAGAAGACAGTATTCCATTGTATATCGACAAAAAATCTGAGTCGCTCAAGCTCATTCAAAGACTAAGAGACGAAGCACACAGATTTGGGATTACCCATCACCGAGACAGACGTAGCAAAGGATTTATAGTAAGCCAGCTCGAAGGAATAGACGGCATAGGAAAAACATCATCTGAAAAATTATTAAAACACTTCAAATCTATTCATGCCATTTACGATGCATCAATAGACGAACTAATTAACATAATGGGCAAAGCAAGAGGCGAAAAACTTTTTGCCCAATTGAAAGAAAAAAAAGTAAATATGTAGTGGAGGGACAGGGGTTGGATTATTGGAAAATTAAAATTCACTTATAAAAATTATATTGATTATCTTTGGAAATAAAAAATATAACCTTATTGACAATAAGTACATTATAACTATTTTCTTAAAAATTACAATTAAATATTCTTTTACATAGCTTTAAAAAATCATATAAATCACGACAAAATAGCGTATTCAAAAAATAAATTTCTATTACTAATTATATTTCTGTTTTCATTAAAAAAATCCTCCAAAACAACATCAAAATGAACAAAAAAATAACTTTAGCTTTTATTGCAATTGTTTTTCTAATCAGTTTTCAAAAACTATCTGCACAAAATGAACCAGCCCAAGAGAAAAAAATCAAATTTACGCTACCCAAAGGGGCTGTTATCAAAGAAAGCAAGCAAATAATTATTCCAGATCAAACTGAAACTTCGATTCCTCTTCCTCCACCAATTGGAAAAAAGAGTGTATCTAATCCCGTTATCGATAGTGTTATTTTAGAAAATGCAATTTCTACAGATATTATTGATAAACCTGATTCTGATGAAGAAAATCAATATGAAGAAGTTTATGACCTAGAAAGTTTAAAAAAAATATGTGATTTAAAACCTTTAAATATATATGCAATTAGAATAAGTGCAGAAACACATAAATCTTTCCCTGAAGAAATTTTTAATTTTAAAAATTTAAGACTTTTAGAAATTTATGGTCAAGATAAAATGTTTATTCCTGAGAAAATTTTTGAATTAAGTAATCTTAAAAAACTGCAAATAAATCAAGTTGCTGAATTACCAGACAGTTTATTTTTAATAAAAAATTTAGAAGATTTAACACTAGGAAACGGAACTCCCGAATTAGATGAAAGAATTGGAAATTTAACAAATCTTAAGAAATTATCAGTTCGTGCTAGGATCATTCCAACATCATTCCATAATTTGAAGAATCTTGAGGAATTAGAAATTTCAATAAATGGGGATATGCCAATAAATGACGAAAAAATCTTAGATAATATTGGTTATCTGGAAAATCTCAAAAAACTATCAATTTCAAATAGAATTATTAATCTTCCTTTAACGTTTAAAAATTTAACCAAATTAGAAAATCTAGAAATAGTATTAAATAAAAGTGTAACATTGAATGATGTATTTGCAAATATGTCAAATTTAAAAAGAGTATCTTTAGATTCTAGCC
>JAGNSI010000092.1 GCA_017988135.1 Pseudarcicella sp. | reverse complement strand
CACCACTACTGCCGAATAATTTTTTTTTCTTATAAAAATACAAACAAAATACCCGATAGTTTTTTTTCAAAAAAAATGCTATCGGGTAAAATAGTTATAATAATTCCATAAAATGAAAAACATAATTATAAGCACCATTATTTTATTTTGCAATGTAAACCTTAGCTTAGCACAAAAACCAAATAATGCCCCTCCTAAAAACGCTAACCCAGATGCTAACCTCAACGTTTTAAAACCTCAAGGAAATGCCCGCATTATAGGTTATGTGATAGATTCCTTACAAAATAAACCTGTAGATTTTGCCAATGTTACCTTACTGAACGTTACCAATAAAAAAGTAGTAGATGGTACTGTATGTGATATCAATGGAAAATTCAGTCTAAAAAATATTAAAGAAGGTGAATATGAAATAAATATTACCTTTTTAGGTTATAAAAATTTTAAACAAAAAATCGGGGTAACTTCCAAACAAAACCTTGATTTAGGAATAATAAAACTCACTTCTGCCAACAATAGTTTAGACGAAGTAGTAGTACAAGGCACTAAAAAACTGATAGAAGAAAAAGTAGATCGAACCATCTACAATGCCGAAATAGACCAATCAAACAAAGGTGGTGACGCTGCTGATGTACTCAGAAAAGTACCCATGCTTACCGTAGATTTAGAAGGAAACGTTAGCTTAAGAGGAAACTCAAACGTAAAAGTACTCATCAACAACAAACCTTCTACCATAATGGCAAGCAGCGTAGCAGACGCTTTGAAACAAATACCCGCCGACATGATAAAAAATGTAGAGGTCATCACCTCTCCTAGTGCCAAATATGATGCAGAAGGTTCGTCGGGAATAATAAATATAGTTACCAAAAAAAATACACTCAAAGGTTTTACATTAGCTAAAGACATTAGCTTTGGACTTAGGGGTTCCAACCTTTCGCTCAACGGTAGCCTAAGAACTAAAAATATGGGATTTTCGCTCGGCGGTTTTGGTAGAGCCAGTTACAATACCAACGGTGAATTTGAAAACCAACAGTTCAATAAATTAGCCACCAACCCAGATACTTCTTTCCAGAATGCTAGCACCCGAAACAACAGACTTATGGGTTCGTACCAGTTGGGCTACGACTGGGATATTTCTAAAAATGATGTTCTTACTTTCGGAGCTAAATATGGCGTACGCAACCAACACGTTTTTCAAGACAAACTACTTACAAGGTTTGTAAAATTTCCTAGCAAAAACACATTACGTGATGTAGAAATCACAGACAATTCGGGCTCTATAGATATAAACTTAGACTATGCTCATACTTTCAAAAAACCACAACAAACCCTGAATATTTCTACACAATACAGTAGAAACGACCGTAAAAATAATTTTTCAAGTACTTTGTTTGTAGGAGATAGTGTTCGAACATTTGGCAATCAAAATCCGAGTCTCAACCAAGAGTTTAGTACGCAATTAGATTTCCAAAACCCTATTAAAGAAAATCAACAATTTGAAATTGGCGTAAAAAACATCTACAGAAACGTTACCAGTGAATATCAGCTACCTTCAAAAGGCAATTTCGAATATATTCAAAACATCATAGGAACGTATTTTACCTACAACTATCTATTGAAATCTAAATGGAATATAAAATTGGGCGGAAGGTATGAATTCACCTCAATAGACGGAGAGAATAAAAATATAGACAATTCAGGAAAATCAACTTCGAGTACACTTCAAGTGCCTTCATACGGAGTATTTGTACCATCAGTAAACCTTTCGAAAACTTTAAAAAATGGATCTACAATAAAAGCATCTTTTAGTCAAAGAATACAAAGACCATCTATTCAGTTTTTGAACCCCAACGAAGACAGGTCTAACCCACTTTCGGTATCTTACGGAAACCCAGAGCTGAGACCAGAATACTCAAATAACTATGAGCTTTCTATGAACAATCGTTTCAAGCAAACTTATATTTTCAGCTCGTTATTTTACCGTAACACACGTGCTTCGATAGAGTCTTTTAGGGAAATCACTAAAAACGATAAAAACGAATCGATTATCAAAACAACTTTTCAAAATATAGGTACACAAGATGTTATTGGTGCAAACTTGTTTGGGAATATAGCTATACTCAAATCTATCCAAATAAGTGGTGGCTTAGATATGTTTTACAGCTTTCTAACAAACAATCAAGATTCTATCTTTAAGGCCGAAAATCAAGGTTTCACTTTGAGCGGAAGAATATTTGCTAGTTATAACTTTACAGAAAAATGGGGACTGCAAGCTTTTGGATACTTTAAGGGGCAGCAAGTGCAGTTACAAGGCAATCAAGGAGGTTTTTCACTATATAGTTTAAGTATAAAAAGAGATTTCAACAACAAAAAAGGTAGCATAGGTTTTGGCGCCGAAAATTTTTTTAACTTCAATGGCTTCACGGCAAGAAACAAAATAGAATCGCCCACAATTTCTCAAAAAAGTAGCAATACGTTTTACAATACAAATTTCAAAGTGAATTTCAGCTACAGAATTGGCAAAATGACTTTCTCTGAAAACAGAAAGAAAACCAAATCTATCAACAACGACGACCAAAAAGATGCTGGTTCGGGAGGCGACAACATGGGAGGCTCAAGTTCTGGAGGAACTAGCAATAGCTCAGGTGCTTCACAAGGAAGCAGCAACAGACCAAGCAAACCTGCAAGCAATACCGAGAAAAAACCTTAATTTTGTATAACACTTTTGAACCATTCAAAAAAAAACGAGGTTTAATACTCAAACAAAGCATAAACAGAAATGATAACAATAACAGATTTAGCAGCATCAAAAATAATAGAATTACGCCAAAAAGAAGGCTTAACTTCTAATTTCAACGTGCGTGTAGCAGTAGAAGGTGGTGGCTGCTCGGGCTTGATGTACAACCTTGACTTTGCATCTGAACCTCAGGCAACAGACATGGTTTTTGAAGACAAAGGTGTAAAGGTAATGGTAGACAAAAAATCTATTTTATATTTGGCAGGCACAGAACTTGACTTTTCTGATGGGCTCAATGGCAAAGGTTTCCAGTTCAAAAACCCCAATGCTTCACGTACTTGCGGTTGTGGAGAAAGTTTTTCGGTATAATTTTTTATTTTTTTACCAAAAAACATTTTGTTTACGCCAAATAAAGCGTACTTTTGTGACGGCAAATTACCAGCTCCCTCTGAATCCCCCAGGTCTTGATCGAAGCAAGGGTAGGCAGGTTGAGCGGTGAATTTGCCTTTTTTTATTCCCTTTTTTCTACAACTTCCTTTCTTAATTCAACACCAAAACCTTCTTTCAACGAAAAGACAATCATTGAATTACAGCTTAACACATGTAGTCGCCACTGAAAAAATTAAGTTTTCTTCTATTAAATCTTATTTCTTGCAAACAAATCAGCCTTTAGAAACAAAAAAATCAGTACGTAACGCTTTCAAATCCCGCTTATCTGAAACATTTTTTTTACGTTAGTAGAAATACACAAATGAAACGTATGGAAGAAAAATATTCAATATTAGTAATGCCTCACATTGTTATAAACAAACAATAAAAACATTACATTTCAAACATCTAAAACAATTTAACAACCCTTTTACTACAATCCGATTTTACTTTTTTGTTGCTCAATCATTTAATATCACTAATTGAGATACACAAAATTTCTTTGAAGCCTTTAGATTTTGTACTTTTGCTCTTGTAATCTCATCTTTTACAAGAGACATTCATTTTTAATCAATCATAAATTACCCAATCATTGGGTTTTGCACATGAAATTTTTTATTGACACGGCCAACCTCAGCGACATCAAAGAGGCACAAGATTTAGGAATATTAGACGGCGTTACTACCAATCCATCATTGATGGCAAAAGAAGGTATCTCTGGCACAGACAATGTATTGAAACACTACAAAGCTATCTGCAACATTGTAGAAGGTGATGTTTCTGCTGAAGTTATTGCTACTGATTTTGCTGGCATGATCAAAGAAGGTGAAGCCTTGGCTGAGCTTGATGATAAAATTGTAGTGAAAGTACCAATGACCAAAGATGGCGTAAAAGCATTGAAATATTTCTCAGACAAAGGTATCCGTACCAACTGTACTTTGGTTTTCTCTGCAGGTCAAGCTTTATTGGCAGCCAAAGCAGGTGCTTCTTATGTATCTCCTTTCATTGGACGTTTAGATGACATTTCTTTTGATGGCATCAACCTTATCGAGCAAATACGCACTATTTACGACAACTACGGTTTCAATACCGAAATCCTTGCTGCTTCGGTACGTCACCCTGTTCATATCATCAGATGTGCTGAAATTGGAGCTGATGTAATGACTGGCCCATTGTCGGCTATTTTGGCATTATTGAAACACCCTTTAACTGACAGCGGATTGGCAACTTTCTTGGCAGATCACGCAAAAGCAGCTAAAGCATAATTCTGTTTGATTTTAAACAAAAAACGCTTGAAAAATAAATATTTTTCAAGCGTTTTTTGTTTTTTACTCTGATTTACTCAAATTCAATCAAGAGCAAACATTTAAACTTTTCAAGCTCTTTTATTCTTTATAGTTTTTGACATTTATCTTGTAAAATCAATTTTCATTCAAGAAATCAAAAAAACTTTCGATGGTTGTATAAACTTTATCCAAGTCATCGTCAGAGATACAATAAGGAGCTAAAATATAAATAATATTACCTAGCGGACGCAACAATATCCCTTTCTCTATGAAATAATTATAGGCAATATCTCTGATACTATGAAAATATGAAGTAGACTCACCTGTTTCTATTTCTAATGCCAAAATGGTTCCTTGCTGTCTGATTTCTCTTAAAAAAGGCATTTTTTTCTCCAAAAAATACATCATAAAATGTTGATGTCGACGTGTTATTCTCGCTATATTCTCTTGTGTTTCAGCAGTAAAAAGCAATTCTAAACTTGCAAGCCCAGCCACACAGGCCAATGGGTTAGCAGTAAATGAATGACTATGAAACAAGGTCTTAGCTTTTTGGTCAGACAAAAAAGCTTGAAAAATAGCTTGAGTGCAAGACGTAATTCCCATAGCCATTGCACCACCAGTAAGTCCTTTAGAAAGACAAAAAACATCAGGCTTATTGTTAGCTAAAAAATCTGTTGCAAACATTTTTCCTGTTCTGAAAAAACCCGTCATTATTTCGTCGGCAATACAGATTATATTATTTTTTTGAGCTATTCCAATGAGTTCGTCCAACAATTCGGGAGAATACATTATCATTCCTCCTGCACCTTGCACCAATGGTTCAAAAACAAAACCAGCTATTTCGTCGGCATAAGTCATGATTGTTTTCATGTCTGCAATACAATCTTTTTCAGAGCCTACGGGTGGAAGTTTCAAATAAATAACATCAAATAAAAACTCATCAAAAGGTGCATTGAAAGAACTTTTTGCCCCAACAGACATGGTACCGAAAGTATCGCCATGATAAGCGTTTTCTAATGCAATAATTTTTTTCTTTTGTGTGTTTCCTTGATTATAAAAATATTGAATAGCCATTTTCAAAGCTACCTCAACTGCTGTTGAACCATTGTCGGAATAAAATATTTTACTCTGATTATCAGGCAAATGAGTCAATATTTTTTCTGCTAATTCGATAGCTGGCTCGTGGGTAAAGCCTGCAAATATGACTTGCTCTAGCTTAAGAAATTGTTCGTAAACTTTTTGTGCTATGTACGGATGTGCATGGCCGTGTATATTTACCCACCACGACGATATAGCATCGATATATTGCTTGTCGTTTTCGTCGTAAAGATATACGCCTTCTGCCCTTTTTATAGCTATAGAAATAGGCGAAGTTTTGTGCTGGGTAAAAGGATGCCAAACCACAGATTGGTCTCTTTCTGACAATGTTTTCAAACTATTTTATGTTTATAATTTTAGGTCTAAATTTTGAACTAATTTGAGAATATTTTCTGATGACAATACGCTCAAATGAGGAAAATGTGCTAAAACTGGAAGCTGTGTATTCTCTACAATGAATTTTTCGGAATAATGATTTACTTCTCCATTAAAAATCAAACCTTTTATGTTTATGCCATTTGCTTGTAATATTTTTATGGTAAGCATGCTATGATTGATACTTCCTAAATAATTTTTTATGACTAAAATTACAGGTAAATCTAGCTTTTTTATTAGATCTAAATTTGTTTGATGATGATTGATTGGGGTCATCACGCCACCCGCCATTTCTACCAAAATACGATTGGTGGTTTGGGGCAAGGCTATTTTATCTAAAACTATTTCTATGTTTTCTAAATCTGCAGCTGCGTGTGGCGATAATGGTTCTTTCAATAAATAAGCTTCCGGATGAAAAACCGTTTTTGAGTTAGAAATCAACGTTTTCACCGTTTGGCTGTCGGTATTTTCTATAGACCCAGACTGAATGGGTTTCCAATAATCAGACTGCAAATACTCAGTAAGAATTGCCGAAGCTATGGTTTTACCTATTTCGGTACCTATACCAGCAATTATATAATTTTGCATTTTTTATAAATTTTGGTGTATAATCTGTAACAGATTAGCTATTTCTAGCTTTGTATTGTAACTGTGCAAACAAATCCTCAAACGCTCCATTTGTGCAGGTACGGTTGGCGATAGCACTGCTCTGATATCAAATCCTTTTTGTTGCAGAAACTGAGCCATTTTTTTACAAGATTCATTCCCTGGAATCACTATGCACTGAATCGCTGATTTGCTTTCGATATGATTTATAGTTTGATATTGTTGCATTTCATCATTGAAAAAACCAATCAAATCGTGTAGTTTCTCCTTATCAATAGTATCATTGACCAAGCTATCATAAGCCCATTCTATGCAGGCCAATGCGTGAATGGGCAATGCGGTAGAATATATAAATGAGCGTGCAAAGTTTATCAAGAAAGCTTGCAAACGCTCCCCTCCAAGCACAGCGGCACCATGGCAACCCATGGCTTTTCCATAGGTCATTACACAGGCAAAAACTTCTTTTTGAAGACCTAACTCATGTACTAATCCTTGTCCGTTTTCACCAAAAACGCCTATTGCATGGGCTTCGTCCACTATCAACGCAGCACCAAATTTACGGCAAAGTTCTGATATTTCTTTGAGTGGAGCCATATCCCCATCCATTGAATAAACCGATTCTACGCATACATAAAGTGTAGATTGAACTGGGGCAATACTGAGTTTTTTCTCTAAATCTTGGAGGTCATTATGCCTAAACTTATACCTTGTGGCATGGCTCATTTTTATGCCATCGATAGTGCTAGCATGTATGTATTGGTCGGTAATAACAATGTCGTTTTTTTGCAACAAACTTGACAAAAGCCCCACATTGGCATCGTAGCCCGAATTGAAAATCAATGCAGATTCAAATCCGTGAAAATTGGCTATTTTTTGCTCTAAATTTACAGCAAAAGCACTATTTCCAGCCAAAAGCCTAGAACCACCAGAGCCATTCACTGAGAGAAATTGTTGATTTTGAAAAGTAAAATCTTTGACAGATATATTTTTTTTGGCAAAACCCAAATAATCATTTGAACAAAAATCTATGAGATTTTCTGACAAAGAAAGACTTCTGAGTAAAGATTGTTCCGCTCTTGTTTGAAGACTATTATTGATGAATTGTTTGACTTTTTCCAAGTTGAAAAAAATAAGAGCTAAAAAAATAAAGTACTTATAGAAACTTCAACCGAAGCTTATCCTTTACTAGAGCTCAATATAGGTAAATTATTAACTTGGCAATTCTGTTGCCAAGCCTTCTTGATTGATTAGTGCTTTTAAGAGTTTGTCTGCTGTATAAAAAACATCTACTTCATTTTTTAAAGATATACAGGTTGAAAGCTGAACACTATCCAAAGTACGCAAACCTTCTCTACCATATTTAGTTACCAAATTTCTAGCTTGTTCCAAAATCAAACTGTCTGTAGTTACAAAATTATACTTTGCTAAATCACTTTCAAATAATCCCAAGGTTAATTGGGCTTGCTCTGCAGAAATTTCTTTTGTTCTAACTCGCTTCCAAATTGTTGAAGCGAACTCTGTCTTAGTAAGCTCTGACAAATAAATATGTGATATTTTACTCGAGAAAATAATCCCTCAAGCTCTTTTGTTTCTTCTTCTTCGTGATAGAGTTTAAACAAAGAAGATGTGTCTAAATATATTTTCATCTATCTAACCGTCTTTCATCTATTACAGTTTTAGAAAATGAGCCTTTAAAATTTTCGAGATTTTTTTTACTTTTAGAAAAAGAAAAATCATTCAAATCAAGCTCAATTTCTGCTTTGTTTTGAATATCTTCTAAGAAAGTTACGATTACTTTTACAGGTTTTTTAGTTGAATAGTCTTTATCAAGCTTCAAATAACCGTTTTCATATGTTCCTAATATTGACAACATGTTGGTATTTTTTCTGTTTTCTAAATTTACATAAAAATAAGTAATTTAAAAAACACATAAAAAATTTGTTAGTTTTTACTCAATATAAAAATAAGCCATTGTCTCAAAAAATCATATCTATATAGAAAGCAATTCTGGCACAAGCGTTGTTTTGGATGGTGTAAAGTTTAGTTCCAAAATATCTTCTATACTGGGAACATTTTCAAAAAGTTGTTCTTCTAGCACATTTGCCCAAGTTTCGAAATATAAAATAACGTCTTCTTTTTGGTTGTACTGCAAGCTTTGTCTTTTGAGTGGATCTAGCTTCACTAAAACTGACTTATCTGTAAGGCGTTCGATATGCTGTAAATCAACAGTGGTGAGTCCCTTTTGCAACATTTGACTGATAAGTAAATCCATTGGCAAGCCAGATGTAGGACAATAGTCGTTGGCTTGCTCGTGCCAGTCGCCTCTACCTTGCATTGCAAACTGATGAATGGTTGCTTTACTAAAACTGGTCAGTTGTTGAGCTAAATGCCCGCAATTACATGCCCCCATATGCCCCCATTGATACTGAGTACTTTGACGCAATTGCTCGGCTGCTTTTCTAATGGCATCGATGAGTGTTAAGTTTGGAAAAGCCATGGTGTAAATGTTTTAGTTCACAGATTCAACTAATAAATGCAACAGCTAGCTGTTGCATTTATAACTTGAATCCGCCAAAAAGCGTTTTTCGAAAAATTAATAACTTGTTTGAATATAAATTCGGCGATTATTTTTTAAGATTTACAAGTCCATATAAATAAACTAATTGAGCTTTCTCTTCTTCGGTACCTTTATACAACAAAGCCAATTTTCCAAACAAGTTAGCTAACAAGTCCATAAAGGCTTCTTCAGGCTTAAATTCATACTTTGGAATTTTCAAAGAAATTGTATTACTATCTTTTATAATAACTTCTATTTCACTTACCCTATCTGTTTTGTCATCATCTTCTTTCAATATTTTAGAAGTCAAAATTACTGTTTTACCATCTTTTGCTATTGCCCAAGTTCCATAATCTTCTTTATTGCGACCAACTGTGTAAGTTTTATCTGAATTAAAAGTGTAATTGAAAGCTTGAGAGAATGCATCAGCTTGTGTTAAGTCTTCTGGTTTACCAGTAGCTTGTGCATTTCTAAGCATTTCTGAATAAGGTAAATTGAAAGTCTTAGATTGGGTTATAGTAGAAAAAGATTCCACATTCCATTCTCCCAAAAGAGTTTTTTCAAGAATGTTGGTTGTTGTTCCAGTGCCTGTTGTTCCAGTTCCCGCAGTTCCCGTCCCAGTTGTACCTGTTGTCCCTGTACCTGTTGTCCCTGTACCTGTATCTGTTGTCCCTGTACCTGTAGTTCCTGTGCCAGTTGTTGTGCTTGTAGTTGTATTTGTTTTTACGGCTTGTTTAGCTGGATCGTAAGTTTCGCAAGATAGTATGAAAATAGACAGAATAAGAGATAAAATTGAGTACTTCATGATTGTTATTTAAATGAGTAAATATTATTAAAGTACAAATTTAAAACAAAATTTATTTAAAAAAAAATAAATATCTAACCTATCAACATACTGTATAACAGCATGATATAATTTAACAATCAAAAATTACAAAAAACAAACTTCTATGT
>JAGNSI010000091.1 GCA_017988135.1 Pseudarcicella sp. | reverse complement strand
TTTCAGAAACATTTCTTATTTGCGAAATGATAGCTTTTGATATTTTGGTGGCAGTATTTTTTTTTGTTAATTCCATGTTGAGTTTATTTTAAAAATTTATACAATATACTTTAATAATAGAAAATTATCAATAATTAACACTAATTTTTAAAACAATTTTTCATTAAATGTTGGTGTAATAATTTTAATATAAGCTATTTATGGTCATTTTTCATGAAGAAATCTTTCAGGGTACGACCTTTGTTTTCCATATCTGAAAGTTCTACTTCAAGTGCTTTTGTAGAAATAGTTATTTCCCATACAGAAAGAGCCAATGCAACCGTTTGTCCAAACAAACCAAAGCCAAAAAACCATCGGGCGAGAGCTTGAATGTCGAAAAAAAGTAAAAACATACAAATTACACAAAATAGCAAACTTGTAACTGTAATTACCTGCATATTTCGTATCAGCGAAACCCTCAGGCGGAGGTTTTTTATTTGTTCTACTATAATGGAATCGTGACTTTGCTGGTATTTCTCATGCAAGCTTCTTATCAGGCTAGACAGTGCCACAAATCTGTTGGTAAAAGCTATCATTAAAAGCGATACCGTAGAAAACAAAAGTGCTGGTGTACTGATGGTTAATTCCATTTTTGTTTGAATAAATTTTTGTTGAAATTAGCTTTAACCTAAATATTCGTCTATCAAAATAGCCATTTCTGTTTGTATTTTTTGAGCTTCCTTTTGGGCATTTTGTGCGAAATAATCATCATTTGAAGCATAAATAATTCCTCTTGACGAATTTACCAGCAAGCCACAGTGGCTGTTCATACCATATTTGGCAACCTCTTGCAGGCTACCACCTTGTGCCCCTACACCCGGAACCAACAAAAAATGTTCTGGAGCGAGCAATCTTATACGGGTGAGCATTTCGGCTTTTGTAGCCCCCACAACATACATAAGTTGATTGTCGGTACCCCATTCTTGCGATTTTTGAATCACTCTTTCAAACAATTCTTCATCTTGCATGCCATTTTCTTGGCTTCCTTTTATGGTAAGTTGCTGAAAATCATTGCTTCCGTCGTTAGATGTGAGTGCAAGCAATATAACCCATTTTTGAGGAAAATCTAAAAAAGGAATTACCGAATCTTTTCCCATGTAAGGTGCTACCGTCACAGAGTCGAAGTCTAGGCCTGAAGCATTTTTGTCAAAAAAAGCTCTTGCGTACAATCCCGAAGTATTTCCAATGTCACCACGTTTGGCATCGGCTATAGTAAAGCATTCTTTTGGGATATATTCCAACGTTTTTTGTAAACTTTCCCAGCCTTTGGCTCCCATTGCTTCGTAAAAAGCTATATTTGGCTTGTAGGAAACAGCCAAATGATGCGTTGCATCTATTATTTGTTTGTTAAACTCAAAAACAGGATCAGATGTTTTGAGCAAGTGAGTAGGTATTTTTTGCAGGTCAGTATCCAAGCCAATGCATAAAAAAGATTGCTTTGAGGTGATTTGTTTGAATAATTCTTGCTTGGTCATGGCGATAATGAATTTTTGATTTGTTTTATCCTCATATTTAGGATAATTTTGTTGCAATATACTAAGCTTTGTTTGACGACAAAAACAAGCTAATTATAAATATTTGTTTAGTTTTTACTAATTGTAATCTTTACAAGCATAATGCAATTCAAAACCACCCAATTCGAAGGACTAATAGAGTGCTTTCCGACCATTTTTGCAGATGAAAGAGGTCATTTTTATGAAACCTATCATGAAACAAAATTTGCCCAAAATGGCATCAAAGAAAAGTTTGTGCAAGACAATTTTTCAAAATCAAAAAAAGGCGTAGTAAGGGGGCTTCATTTTCAGCACTCGCCCCATGCCCAAGGCAAGTTGGTACGTTGTATGACGGGCAAAGCCTTAGATGTAGTGGTAGATTTACGTATAGATTCGCCTACTTTTGGCAAGCACGATAAATTTTTGTTAGACGCTGAAGTTGGCAATATGCTTTATGTTCCTGCTGGTTTTGCACATGGTTTTGTGGCATTAGAAGAAACTATTTTTGTGTATAAATGTACCGATGTTTGGAACAAAAACGCCGAGTCGGGAATACTTTGGAACGATAAAGATTTGGCAATAGATTGGGGTGTAGCTAGTCCTATAGTTTCGGATAAAGATTTGGTATTACCTACTTTTCAGGAAATAGCCAGTCTTTTGCAAGCACAAAAGTAAAAGTATAAAGGTCTTTTTTGTAAATTTCAAACACACAAAAATGCTTCACAAAACCATCTTATCTGGTACATTATTTGGGCTTACCATTAGCCGTATTTGTCAAGAATTAATAGAAAATCACCAAGATTTTGAAAATTCTGTCTTATTAGGTTTGCAACCGAGAGGTACTTTTTTTGCCAATCGCATACACCAAGAATTATTAGCCGTAACAGGTAAAAATATACAAATAGGTACATTAGATGCTACTTTTTACAGAGACGATTACCGCCGTAGAGATATGCTTTCGCCCAATACTACCAAAATACCATTTTTGATAGAAAGCAAAAAAGTAATATTGATAGACGATGTATTGGCAACAGGCAGAATGGTGAGGGCAGCCTTAGATGCCATGACCGCCTTTGGTAGACCCGAAAAAATAGAGCTTTGTGTTATGATAGACCGAATGCACAACAGAGACATACCCATAAAGGCAGATTATTTCGGAAAAAAAGTAATTACTATAGACTCCGAAAAAGTATTGGTAGAATGGACAGAACAAGGGCACAACGAAGATAAAATAGTACTCATTACAGAATAAATATGCTAAGCACAAGACATCTTTTGGGGATAAAAGACCTTACCTTGCCAGACATAGAGCTGGTAATGAAAACGGCACAAGAGTTCAAAGAAGTGTTGAACAGACCTATCAAAAAAGTACCATCATTGCGAGATGTTACCATCGCAAATGTGTTTTTTGAAAACTCTACCCGCACAAAATTGTCATTTGAGCTGGCACAAAAACGCTTGTCGGCAGATGTTATCAATTTTTCGGCATCAGGTAGTTCTGTCAAAAAAGGCGAAACCTTACTAGATACCGTCAATAATATATTGGCGATGAAAGTAGACATGATAGTGATGCGACATGCCAGCCCTGGAGCACCACATTTTTTGTCGAAACACATCAAAGCAAATATTGTAAACGCAGGTGACGGCACACACGAGCATCCAACACAGGCTTTGTTAGATTCTTTTTCGATACGAGAAAAGCTGGGTAGCGACCTAGCAGGCAAACGAATAGCCATTATCGGAGATATATTACACTCAAGAGTAGCATTGTCAAACATCTTGGCATTGCAAAAACAAGGGGCAGAAGTAACACTCTGCGGCCCAGCTACTTTGATACCCAAATACATTCATCAATTAGGCGTAAAAGTATCACACGATGTGCAAAAAACCCTTGAATGGTGCGATGTAGCCAATGTTTTGAGAATACAACTCGAAAGACAACATATCAAATATTTTCCTTCGCTCAGAGAATATTCTTTGTTTTTTGGAATAAACAAAAGCATGCTCGATAGCCTCAACAAAGAAATAGTACTCATGCATCCCGGCCCAATAAATAGGGGAGTAGAGCTGTCTTCAGACGCTGCAGACTCGGGGCATTCTATCATTTTAGACCAAGTAGAAAACGGCGTAGCTGTAAGAATGGCAGTGCTGTATCTTTTGGCACAAAAGTAGAAATTTTGAAATCAAATCAAATCATTTAAAATCAAATCCGTTCAATGAAAAAAAATACTCGCAGTGCCTTAAGTCTAGTCTTGTTTTTGGTGGCATCCAATACTTGTTTTTCACAAGAAATAAGTTCTAAAACCTTAGAAAGTGATTCTTAAAATCTCAACTAATAACAACTACCGACTCATTAGACGTTCGTCCAGAATTTGAAGGAGGTATTGCAGGTTGGACTGAATTTTTGAGTGAGAATATCAAATATCCCAAATTAGCTTCAAGAAACAACATACAAGGTAAAGTGTTATCACAGTTTATTGTCTCAAAAGATGGCAGTATCGAAGATGTAGTCATTTTGAAATC
This sequence comes from Pseudarcicella sp., assembly GCA_017988135.1. Lineage (GTDB taxonomy): Bacteria > Bacteroidota > Bacteroidia > Cytophagales > Spirosomataceae > JAGNSI01. Next base: position 6,057 of record JAGNSI010000091.1, on the reverse strand, counting down.
TTTGGGATATGGCTGTGACGAAGAAGTATTAAGAATATTGTCTATTTCTCCAAAATGGAGACCCGGAATATATAAAGGCAAACCAGTAAGGGTAAGATATAGCATGCCAATAATGCTTGTACTCCCCAATTGATAAATTCTAGTACGGGCTGTTAATATTTGTAAGGGTAGTTTTTGTAATCTTCATTACAGAAACTGCCCTTTTTTAGTTTCTACCAACAACTTCTTAGCCCATTTTTCTCATAACAAAATAATTTTTTTGATTAAAATAGGGTTGAAATTCTAAAATTTATGCTCTTTTTGAACAATTGTATTACAAAATTGTATTTTAGAATCAAAATAAATAAGGCTTCGGGAGCTTCTAATAATACATTAAAAGTCAGTTGATTAGCTTGTTATTTTATGGTTATGAAATTGTAAAAATAAGCCCAAATGCACCAACTACATTTTAGAATACAAAAAAATATCAAAAATATTACATCCAAAGCATTGACATTAATCAAAAAAAGAATAATTTTACAGCGTTAAATTAAAAAACTGAAAAAGATAATATATCCTTAATAAAAATTGTAGCAAAAGCATTAATCTCGGAATAAAAAAGAACACCAAACTCCGACAACACTTTCACTCAGTTACCCTTAAGGAAATTTATTGAAGAGATAGTTTTTTTCTTTTAACTAAGAAGAAATTTTTTCACAACTAATTGCCTAATAATGAACATTCAAAAACTCATCCCCTGGAAAGGGATCATCCTGCTTAGCTTAATGCTAACCAACACACTCTTTATTTTCGCCCAAGAAAGAAAAATCAATGGTCGAGTTACTGATGCACAAGGAGACCCCGTACCGGGCGTATCTGTAGTACAAAAAGGAACTACCAGCGGATCTACTACCAACGAAGCTGGAGAGTACAATTTACTATTAAAACCCGCCAGCGATGTACTTATTTTTTCGGCAGTAGGTTTTGGTAAACAAGAAGCCAAGATTGGCAACCGTACCGAAATCAACGTAAAATTAGATATCGACCAAAAATCATTAGATGAAGTAGTAGTATTGGGTTATGGCTCAAAGAAAAAATCTTTGGTAACAGGTTCTATTTCTAGTATCTCTGCCAAAGACTTCGAAAAACAAGCCCTTACCACAGTAGACCAAGCATTGCAAGGTAGAACTACAGGGGTACAAATGTTTTCAAGCTCGGGAGCACCAGGTAGTGCTTCTAAAATAAGAATTAGAGGAGCAGGATCTAATGGTAAAACAGAGCCTTTGTACATCGTAGATGGTATGAAAGCCATGAACATTGATAATATATCGCCAGCAGATATCGCTAACATAGAAGTACTCAAAGATGCTGCTTCTACGGCTATCTACGGAACCGACGGTGGTAATGGTATTATAGTAGTTACTACCAAAAGCGGTAAGTTCAATGCTAAGCCATCTGCAACTTACAGTGTGCAAATGGGGTCACAGTCTTTGCGTACCAATATGAGATTGATGAATTCAACGCAATTTAAAACTTATCAAGATGCTGCTAGAAGGTATACTCCTGCAAATCCAGAAAAAGGAATTTTTGAGGGTTATTGGGAAGGTGGTGTTGATGTAAAGCCTAATGGAATTAATACAAATTGGTTGGACGAAGTTTTTCAGTCTGCTCCTATGGCTACTCACAACCTTAGCTTTTCAGGTGGTGGACCTATGACTTCTTACTTATTATCAGGTTCTTTTACCAATCAAGATGGTATTTTAGGGGGTGAGCAAGCAAACTTCAAAAGATATACTGTTCGTTTGAATACCAAAAGCAAAGTAGCCAATTGGTTAGAAGTGGGTAACAATATTTCTTATACTAATATTGGTAGAAACTCCATCACAGAGGATGACGAGTACCGTGGATATGTTACTAGCGCTATCTCAATGGATCCATTAACGCCTACTCATTATCAAAATAATATTTTACCTTCGGGAATTGTCGAAGCATTTAAAAATAATAATAGATCACTTTCTTTAATACCTAAAGATGATAATGGTATGTATTATGCTTTACCCGAGTATGCTTCAGGAGAAATAACCAATCCTTTGGCACTATTAGCCATTACCAAAGGTGGCTCTGGAGAAGATAGAATATTGGGTAATGTATTTGTAAATATTATGCCTATGAAAAATTTGACAATCACATCAAGGTTTGGTGTAGATTACAGGTCTAGTTTAAAACATACATGGAATCCAACTTACTTTTTAGCTAATGAGGTTAATAATTCTCTAACAACAGTTAGGGATGAGTATGAAACTAGCAAAACTTGGTTGTTCGAGAATTTCGCTACTTATTCTGCTAAATTCAATAAAAATGATCTGACAGCTGTAATAGGTTATACAGCAGAAAAGTATAATAGAAAAGATTTATCTTTATCTTCTTCTGGAATGCGTGTAGAAAATGATAAATATGCTTACCACAATTATACTTCAAGAGCAGGTGATGCAGTTGGAGGAGATTTTGCTGAAAATTCGTCAATTGGTACTTTTGGTAGGGTAACGTACGGTTATGATAACCAATATTTATTAGAGGGTAGTGTGCGTTATGATGTATTTAGTTTGTTTCCTCCAGGCAACAAAGGGGCATTTTTTCCATCTTTTTCTGCAGGTTGGGTAGCCTCAAACAACGATATGTTTAAAGGTGGTGTTTTCGACTATTTGAAGTTTAAGTTTAGTTGGGGTGCAAATGGTAGCCGTAGTAACTTGGTATCTAGAGAAGATCTTCAGTTTTGGAAAGGTGCTACAGACGGAAGTGCAATTGGATATCCAAGCGAAGATGAGAGTGTTATTTTGCCAGGTGTAAATCAAGATAAAGTTCCTAATCCAAGTTTGAAATGGGAAACTTCACTTCAAACAGATTTTGGTGTAGAATTACGTGCTTTAAACAACCGTTTAAACTTTGGTGTAAATTATTTCAATAAAAATACCAATGATTTGTTGCTGAGTGGTGATGCAACAAAACCAAAGTCAAGCGGTGTATTGGTAGGTTTTGAAAATGCAGGTAGTATCAATAACAAAGGTTTTGAGTTTGAGTTAGGTTATAACAATACTAAAAATGATTTTACTTATGGTGTAAATCTTAACTTAACTACGCTTAATAATAAAGTTACACAAGCAGGTCCAAATTCAGCAGCAGGTTTTGAAGGTGCTAAATCAACTAACAGGGTTGTTACAAGGTTTATGTACAATCAGCCAGTATGGAGTTTTGTAGGTTATAAAACCAATGGCATAGACCCAGCTACTGGTGCTGTAAAATATGTAGATATCAACAACGATGGCGAAATCTCTGATGCAGACATTACTACTATTGGTAAACCAAATCCTGATATGATTTTTGGTGGTCAATTGAAACTAGGATATAAAAATGTTGATTTCAATATCAATTTTCAAGGAACTCAAGGAAACGACATCAATATGAAATGGTTCAGACTAGACAGAATAGGAACGAATAAACTAGCTGAATTTGAAGAAAAAGGTTGGAAAAAACCAGGAGATATGGCTACTTATCCAAAAGCTACCAATGATGATGGTAAATATTATTTCAGTGACTTGATGGTAGGTGATGGTTCTTATTTCAGAATACAACAAATTCAGTTGGGTTATACTTTGCCAAAGTCTATATTGAAAAGTTTGCACGTAAGCAACATAAGGCTGTATACTTCTGTTGAAGATTATTTTACATTTACTAAATATCTTGGTCTTGACCCTGCAGTATCTGGAAAAGAAAACAATAGTCAAGGTATCGACCGTGGATCGTATCCAACACCAGGTAAAATTATGTTTGGTTTATCTGTTAATTTATAATTTCTTAATAAAAACATTATGAAACATTTAATAAAATCAATAATCACAGCAGGATTTTTATCTACTTTAGGTTTTTCTTGCAGTGATAGTTTTACAGAATCAGATGCAATCGGTAAAATTGATGTAGTAGATTATTTAAAAACCGATGACCATGCAGAGTCTGCATTGTATGGCGTATATGATTTGATGCAGTGGAATTACAATAGACCTTGGTTCAGTGCATTTTTTATAAAGGTTTTGCCAGGAGACGAGTCTAATGCAGGATGGGCAAATTCAGATGAACCAGATTATCATAAAATAGATGATTATAAGTATGAGGCTAGTAATCCCAAATTTCAAGGTATATGGGATGGTTATTATTTGACTATCGGTGCAGCTAACAATATCATCGTGAATCTTGCCAAAACAGACCTAGCTTCTAAAGATTTGATAATTGCAGAGGCTAAAGCTTTGAGAGCATTTAATTACTTTGAGCTGGTAACCTTGTTTGGAGAAGTACCATTAAGACTTATAAATCCATTGACAGCTAACGATGATTTTAGCTTACCTAAAAGTACTAAAGCACAAGTATATGCTCAAATTGAAAAAGATTTGAATGATGCTATTGCCATATTGCCCGAAAAAGGTAAAACTAAATATAAGTTTAGAATTTCTAAAGAAGGTGCTCAAGCTGTATTGGGAAAAGCACTATTGTACCAAGAAAAATGGAGTGCGGCTCATCAAACTTTTGAAAAAATAATACAAAGCGGTCGTTTGGGTTTAGAAGAAAATTATGAAGATGTTTGGTCAAGGAAATCTGAACATGGAAAAGAATCATTGCTTGAATTGTCTTATGTAACTACTCAGAAAAATGATTGGGGTAATTTCAAATGGGGTGGTAGACCTGAAAGTAATATACACGTACAGTTGATGGGTCCTAGAAATGTTGATAAATCACCTGGTTTTCAAAATGTAGAAAGTATTGGGCTTGTGAATGGTTGGGGTTTCAATATACCTACAGCAAAAATAGCAGAAGCATTTATATTAGAAAAGGATACTATTCGTAAAAATGCGTCTGTGATATCTGAGGCAGATGCATTAGCAAAAGGTGTTAAGTTAGTTGGTAGTTTAGACGACTATGAAAAGTATATACGTTTGAAATATGTAACTAGAAGTAGCGAAACAAGTAATGTTGGGGTTGATGCACTTAACTATGGAATTAACTGGCGTTTGATACGTTATGCAGATGTTCTTTTGATGGCGGCTGAGGCATTTCATAAAGATGGTAAAGATGATAAGGCTTTGGTAGAGCTCAACAAAGTTCGCAAAAGAGTAAAATTACCAGCAGTTACAGCAACTGGTACAGCTTTGTTTGAGGCAATCGTGAAAGAAAGACAATTGGAGCTAGCGTTCGAAGGGCAGAGATTTTGGGATTTAGTAAGATGGGGCAAAGCAGCTTCTACACTTGGTTCCAAATATTCTGTAGCTAATAATACTTTCCCGATACCAATATCTGAAATGCAATTGAATCCAGCTATTAAATAATCAAAATTACCCTACACTATCCATTCCAAGCTTTGGCTTAGGGTGGATAGTGTTTTTATTCATCTCTAATACAAAATGCCTATGTAAACAAACAAAAAAACAACAATTCCGTTGGGCTACTTAGAGTAGCAAAACGCTTACCTTAATAAATTTTAAAATTTTATAATTCAAATCATGAAAAAAATAGTCTCTTTTTTTGCATTAATATTCATTTCTACACTTTCTTTCGGGCAAAATATGCATTGTTTTCCAGTTATGACAGTTAATCCAAGTAGTATTGAACCTGGAGCTCGTGCTAATTTGGTAGTAACTGGGTGTACTGGTGCAATGGTTTGGGCCAGTGGTTCAAGTAGTCTTGGTACGAGTAGTTCTATTGTAACTGTACCTGGCTATTATTCGGGTACTTGCTATAGTGCAGAATGTATGGGTGGAAGAGGTGTTGGTGTAACTTTATATTCTAAAACTTGTTTAAAGCCTATTCCCACTATCACAGCTAATCCCACAGCAATAACTGCTGGTCAAAGCTCAACCCTTACGGCTACTGGTTGTGGAGGTGGTGTTATTATATGGAACGATGGTACAACAGGTTTTACTAAAGTGGTAAATGCAGGAGGTATATATTCTGCAACGTGTACAGAATCTGGCTGTCTTCCTAGTGCTTCAGGTTCTGTAAGTGTACGGCAGTGTGACCTTACTTCACCCAAAG
>JAGNSI010000222.1 GCA_017988135.1 Pseudarcicella sp. | reverse complement strand
ACAGGTTTAGTAGCACTAATTACACTTTGGAGATTTGATAAAACCTCGTAAGCATTATCAATACTATAAATACCTTCTTGCGTGCCTATCCAAATAAAACCATCTGCATCTACTGCCAAAGTGTTGATCGCTAATCCATTCAAAGCTCCATTTTCAACGCTTGAGTTAAGCTCTCTTGTTTTTGTTTTATCACTTACAATTATTTTTGTTTTATCACCAGGTTTTATTGTCCATAAGTAACCATTCAAGTCTGTGATTTGTTGGTCTGTGGTTTTGTTGAAAAAATTAATAACGTTTTTGGGGCTTAGGGTGTCATAATTATTTATATTTTCCTTCATCAGACCAGCTTTGTAATCGGCTACAAATTTCGTTTCATTGAAAATAATAAAATCATTCAACTGTGTAAAACTTGGGTGAGTTTTCTTTTCAATCTCTAAGTTTTTGTTGAGCGTAAAAATATTTGTCGAGTCGCACCAATTGAGTTTATTTATTTGATTATCAATAGAATGTATGTTTTTTGATGTAGAGTGTATTTTTTCCCATTGGTTGTTTTTTAGGTTAAAAACACCTATTTTATCTACAAAACAAAACATTTGATTTTGAAAATGTTCTACATAAATATTTTGTCCGTTGGCTTCAGTAGGAATAGTTTTGTTTGTCCAATTTTCAAAATTCAAAAGATTTTTTTGACTAGGAAAAGCAGCATATCTTATTCCTTCTTTTGTGCTTAGGTATAATGTGTCGTTCAAAATACTGGTACGTGATACTTTGGTCATTTTGCCATTTTTACCAATATTTTTATAAATAGCCGTAAAGGTATTTTTCTCAATATCGATGGTTGCAAGCCCAAAGTCATAAGCGATAATTGCCGTATTTTTTTGAAAAATAATATGATTGGCACTTTTGTTTTCAAATATAGAAAGGTCGTTTTTTAAAGTACTTAAAGGAACTATTTTGTTGAAATCTCCATTTGCTCTTAGTTTTATTAAATCAACATTACCACTTTTGTAAGCTATCAAAATTTGGTTTGTAGCTTCATGGAATGCAAAATTTGCAATGCCATTTTCAGAAAGTCCTTCCAATATGTCGAACTGCTTTGTTTTTTCGTTATCGGTATCGTAATAAAACAAGCCATTTTCTGCACTGCAGTAGAGTTTGTTTTTTACCGGAACTATTTTTTTTGTTTTTGTAAGGTCAAAATGCGTTTTCCAACTGCCAATTTCTTGATCAAAATCTTGTGCTATCAATGAAAAAGGAAAAACGAAAAGATAAAAAAATATGAATATTAGTTTGAATTGGTGCATATGACAAGTCTTTTTGAAAAGACAAATTTAATCCTGTAAGCTTATTTAGTAAATTTATCTATTTTTGCTCAGAATATTAGCTTTGGGTGTTTTCTATTTCTTTGATTTTTTAAAAGCTGTCCAATTTTAATGTTTATCGGAACCAATTGTACTAAATTTGCAAAAAAATACATTTTTAAAATAAAGAAATATTTTGAGACATAAGCCATTGGTAACTATTTGGATAGCCGCTCGAAACGAAGAGTTGAATATTTTGAATGCTTTGACGGCAATGTCTTCGCTCAATTATCCTGTATCTAGTCTTCAAATATTGATTGGCGATGATTTATCGACCGATAAAACAGCTCAAATTGTACGTGATTTTATTCAAGATAAACCACATTTTGAACTGATACATATTTCTAAAACCATCAACAATCAAAGAGGGAAAGCCAATGTATTGGCGAATTTATATGAACATTCTCAAGGCGAATATTTTTTAATATCTGATGCAGATGTTACCGTAAATCCAGATTGGGTAAACGGTATGATTCAGTCATTTGAAGCAGACCCTAAAATAGGTCATCAAGTGGGAATTACAGCATTAAGGTACGAAAATACGTTCCATTGTTTGCAGTCTTTGGACTGGATGTATGCGCTTACTTTACTTAAAAAAGCAGCAGATATGGGCATAGCTTTGACGGGGCTTGGGAATAATTCGGGCATTACAAGGCTAGCTTATGAAAGTACGGGTGGTTACGCCAAAATTCCATTTTCAATTACCGAAGATTTTGCACTTTTTCATGAAGTCGTGAAACAAGATTTTGGTTTTCATAATGCCATTAACCAATCTGTTTATGCCCAAACTGAGCCAATATTTACAATTAAAGATTTTTTGCACCAACGCAAAAGGTGGATGGTGGGTGCTTTACAATGCCCATGGTGGATAGTAATATTACTGTTTTGGAATGCTTTTTTTATCCCAATATTAGGTTTATTGGCTTGTTTTTTTTCAGTAAAAATTGCATTAATTGTTTGGCTACTAAAATGGCTCAATCAATCTGCACTTATGTTGCCCACTTTGTTGAAAATCAATCAAAAACATTTGATAAAACATTTGTTTTTGTACGAAATCTACTCCAATGCTTGGGCAATGGCTATGGTTTTGTTTTATTATTTGCCTATAAAAATAGACTGGAAAGGCAGAATTTATGAATAATTATCATTAGAAATTTATTTTAAACATCAACGCTCAAACAATAATGTTCAATACAATAAAACCAACTTTTGTAGAAACACACGCACATTTGTACGACGCTACTTTTGATGAAGACCGAGATGTAATGCTTGAAAATGCTTTTCAAAAGGGAGTAGAGCAACTTTGGATGCCCAATTGCAACAGCGAAACTATAGAACCGATGTTGGCTATTGCCAAAAAATATCCTGATAGCTGCTTGCCCATGATTGGGCTGCATCCTTGCTATGTAAAAGATGATTTTGAAAGTGAAATAGCATTGATAGAACAATATTTAGAAAACGAAAAATTTATTGCAATAGGTGAAATAGGTTTAGATTTATATTGGGATAAAACTTATTTTGACCACCAAAAAAAAGCTTTTTTAAAACAATGCGAGCTGGCTAAAAAATATCATTTATGGATAGATATTCACTGCAGAGAAGCATTTTGGGAAACCATTGCTTTGCTCGAAATCAACGCTGATAGCCATCTGAAAGGTATTTTTCATTGTTTTTCGGGAGGAATAGAAGAAGCAAATAAGGTAATAGAAATGGGTTTCTTGTTGGGAATAGGAGGGGTTCTTACCTTCAAAAATGCAGGTTTAGATAAAATTATCGAA
>JAGNSI010000221.1 GCA_017988135.1 Pseudarcicella sp. | reverse complement strand
ATAAAAAAAGCTCCACTTGGGGCAAATTAATGATACAATATTACGATTGAGTCATAAAAAAAGCTCCACTTGGGGCAAATTAATGATACAATATTACGATTGAGTCATAAAAAAAGCTCCACTTGGGGCAAATTAATGATACAATATTACGATTGAGTCATAAAAAAAGCTCCACTTGGGAGCTTTTTTTATGACTATCTTATACTATTCATCATCTGTAAGAAACTTGTCCAACTCAGTTTTAAATTGAGTAAGCAAAATTTCTTTCATAGCTATCTTACGCTTCTGAGTGTTTATTTTACTAGTAACCATTTTCTCGGTTATAGTTCCATTGTATTCAGCATCGGTAATGAACATATCCAATTCGGCTTTTTCTTTTTTAGCCATATAGTCCATCTGATTAATCATAATCTTTAACTGCTCCATACGAGGCTTAGCATCTAGCTCAGGATGTCTATAACTAACTACTCTCAACAAATAGTTCATCTCAAATATCTTGTCGCAGATATTTCTAAATCTTTCAGCTAAAGTTCTATCTAAGTTTTTGGTTTGTCCTGCCAATTCTTTCCATCTTACTAAATGTGCTTTAGCTTTTTCTGATGTTGCAGGAATATTAGGCTGATCAGGAAATGCTTTTTCCAACTCTAAAGTCATAAGCATCATTTCTTGAATTTTAGGATCAATCTTAGGCTTAACATCTATACCTTTAGCTTTATTGTAACGTTCAAAGAACCAATCATTGGCTTTTTTAAATTGTTTCCAAAGCTGAGATTGCTTTTTAGGTGGTACTGCCCCGATTCCCTTCCATTCTCTTTGCAATTCTTTTATCTTGGCAAAAGAACCGTCTATATCTTCCAGCTTTCTTAATGCAAAAGCTTCTTCAACTATTGCTTGTAACCTAAGAATTCTTTCGTCAATTATTCTATTTTTCTCGGTAAAATATTCACGACGTTTTACAAAAAACTCATCGTTCAACCTGTTATATTCGTTTTCAACATCATCTTGGATAGACTTATCTACAGGCCCAGTCTTTAACCACTTTACTTTAATCTCCATTAAAGATTCGGTCATTGCCATCCAATCATCACCAGCTACTACTGTCTTAACCTCTTCGATTAAAGCACGCTTGATGTCTAAGTTTTTTATCTGATTAGTTAAAATCAAATCTCTCAAATCAAACTCCGCCTCATTCAACCTTTTTATTAATGGCATAAAATCACCTAAGCCATTATAAGTAAGCAAATCTTTCCTTAATTGAAGCAATTTAGTAAGATAAGAGCCTTTGTTTTGAGCCTCTTCAATTTGATCAAATAACAAAATAACTTTGTTTGTTGCCATCTCAAAGCGTCTTCCAAAATAAGCCAACGCTTCATCTTCAGAATCTTTAACGATACCTATTTCTCTTTCTGGATATTCTGAGTAGGCGTTTAGGTAAACTTTACCATTCTTGCAGTGACCATATTTTTTGGCCAAAAGTACTGTATTTTCCATTTTTGTAAATAATTAGAGATGAGCACATGGCACAAATCTCTAAACGGGTTGCTTGTTGTATTAAAAATAATATTAAAGTTCAGCTATAACTAAAACTTTGTGATTTGTATTCTTTTGTTTGCAATGATTCAACTTTACAGGTTGTAACCTAAAACTCGTATTTTTCAAGACTTTTATTTGAGATTATTTATTTTAAAAATAAAAAATGAATGAAATAAAGACATTCTGATGAACCAATACAATTGTTTAACGATATTTGTAAAATATTTCAATTTTTCTTAACAAAAAATTAAGATTACTTAGCAATTTAAGAATTTTTTTTTGCATTAAAATTATTAAACTAATAATTTATTTAATAAATGAGCAACGAAACCATAATTTTCTCAATGGAACGTGTAAGTAAAACCGTTCCTCCTCAAAAAAATATTTTAAAAAACATCTATTTATCCTTTTTTTATGGAGCAAAAATTGGTGTTTTAGGATTAAACGGTTCTGGAAAGTCATCTTTGTTACGCATTATTGCTGGTAAAGACAAAAATTATACTGGCGATGTAGTGTTTTCTGCAGGCTACAGCATAGGTATGCTAGAACAAGAACCTGAACTCGACCCAACCAAAACAGTAAAAGAAATTGTAGAAGAAGGTGTTGCCGAAATTATTGCTTTATTGAAAGAATTTGACGAAATAAATGAAGCATTTGGCGACCCAGATGCTGATTTCGACAAACTATTGGCAAGACAAGGTGAAGTTCAAGAAAAACTGGATCATCACAATGCTTGGGAACTCGATAATAGATTAGAAAAAGCAATGGATGCACTTCGTTGCCCACCATCAGATAGCAATGTTCAGTACTTATCAGGTGGAGAAAAAAGAAGGGTGGCACTTTGCAGATTACTTTTACAAGAGCCTGATGTACTGCTACTTGACGAACCGACCAATCACCTTGATGCCGAATCGGTATTGTGGTTAGAAGAACATTTACGCCAATACAAAGGCACTGTAATAGCGGTAACGCACGATAGATACTTTCTTGACAATGTGGCTGGCTGGATTTTAGAACTAGACAGAGGTGAAGGTATTCCATGGAAAGGAAATTATTCATCATGGTTGGAGCAAAAACAAAACAGGCTTGCCATGGAAGAAAAAACAGAATCGAGAAGACAAAAAACCTTACAAAGAGAACTTGAATGGGTAAGAATGTCGCCTAAAGCCAGGCAAGCAAAATCAAAAGCTCGTGTAGAAAACTATGAAAAATTGATGTCTGAAGAGGCGAAACAAAAAGAAGACAAACTAGAGCTTTTTATACCTGCAGGACCAAGATTAGGGAATAAAGTAATAGAAGTTCAAAATGTTACAAAATCGTATGGTGACAAATTATTGTTCGAAAACCTTAGCTTTTCACTCCCACCTGCTGGAATAGTTGGCATAGTAGGACCTAATGGCGCAGGAAAATCGACTTTATTTAAACTAATAACTGGCAACGAACAACCCGACGGAGGTACGTTTGAGGTAGGCGATACCGTAGTTATGGCCTATGTAGACCAAGAGCACAATCAACTTTTACCAGAAAAAACAGTCTTTGAAACCATTTCTGGAGGCACAGAACAAATGTTAATGGCCGGTAAACAGGTAAATGCCAGAGCATATGTAAGC
>JAGNSI010000220.1 GCA_017988135.1 Pseudarcicella sp. | reverse complement strand
AATCCAGACTTCGCATAATGGTATTGACGGCATAAGTTGGATTGGGAGTAAAAAAGAAATCATTGGCATTGCAACCAATATATTTCGCCAATCTTTCCTTGGCAATTTTCAAATATTCTGCCTGTTTTTTTAGAATGAAATAAACAGGCTCATTTTCTAATTCCGACTGCAACCGTTGATACTCGTCAAAAATCGGCTTTGGACAAGCTCCAAAAGAACCGTGATTTAAAAAAGTGATATTTGGATCGAGAAGGAATTGGGATTTCATAAAATCATCATTAAAGAAAGACAATTATTTAATTACTGCTCAAACGTATTGGCAAACCAAAATCACACCTAACTTTTTTTCCCTGTTTTTTAGCCGGAATCCAATTTTTTATACCGGACAAAACCCTAACAGCTTCTTCTCCAGTCCCAAAACCAAGATCTTTATAAACTTTAATATCGGAAAGACTTCCATCAATCTCAACTGTAAATGTTATTTGAACTTCTCCTCCCTTGAATTCCTTTGCGGTAGGTTTTTTATAATTTTCTGCAATAATTTTTGAAACACCTTCAAATCCACCTTCATAATTTGGTTTTACATCAACCTCTTTTACGCTAAAAACATAAGGCTGCAAGGAAATTGGCAAACTATAACTACATCTAACATTTTTTCCATTTTGACGGCCGGGACTCCATTTTGGACACAACTCCAATACTCGTATTGCTTCTTTCCCAGTACCAAAACCAACATCTCTCAAAACTTTTATATCAGCAACACTTCCGTCCTTTTCAATAATAAAGGAAACATATACTTTCCCTCCTAAAAAATCAACAGCAGTTGGCGTTTTATAATTATCACCAATAAATTGATAAAACTTGCCAATTCCTCCTGGATATTCTGGCAATACTTCTATTCCAGAAGTATTGTATATGTTTTCATTAGAGGTATTCGATAGGTTCTGTGCAGATCCCACTTGTATTCCAAAAAAGACAATCATTAGAATTAAAAAGTTTCTCATAGAAAATAGATGTTGTTTAGCCAGGGTTTTAATTAGTTTTTACAGAAATTGGCAAACTATAAGTACATCTTACTGTTTTGCCATTTTGTTGACCTGGCAACCATTTTGGAGAAAGTTTCAAAACCCGGATGGCTTCTTCTCCCGTACCATATCCAATATCTCTCAATACTTTCATCCCAGTTATACTCCCATCTATTTCAATCACGAAGGTAACATAAATCTTTCCAGCTAATTTTTCTACTTTTGGAGTTTTAAAATTTTCTGCAACAAATTTATAGAACTGGTCCATACCGCCCGGAAACTCAGGCTTTACTTCAACTCCAGCAGTATTATAAATGGTGTTATCAGAGATATTTCTTGGGTCTTGAACAGAACCTGCATCTTTGTATTTTCCCATTATTACTTGCAATTCTTTACCCCATTCTTGCCCTGCCTTCATTGCTTTTTGAGTAAGTTCACCTGATTTTTCACTCATCTTTTTCCCGACTGGACTTTCATAAAAAGCGATCATTCCTTTTATATCTTCGGGCGTGTAAATTTCCATATATACTTTTGCCATTTTTTCATACATACTTGGCAAAGAAGCTTCAAATTCTTTCGAGAAATTTTCTTTTTTATTCTCTGGTATAATATTCAAAAATTTAAGTTTTGCAACCTTCATTGCTCCATCTGCTCCACTAATCGATATCAATTTTAAAACATCTGCTTTAAAATTCGCTTCTTGAGCCATAGTCATTTGGGCAATTAACACGAATGCAATAGAAAGAAATACTTTTTTCATTTTGTTTTGGTTATTAGTTTATTTCAAGAATACTTAAATAAATTTAAGGAATATTCAAGTATTTATGTGTTTGTAAAGATACACGCCATTTTGGATTGTTCATTACGTAATCAACAATTAACGGTGTCATTTCTTCTTTTTTACTCCATTCGGGTTGGAGGAACAATATGGCATTTTTGTTTACTTTTTCAGCTTGTTCTTCGGCAAAAATAAAGTCGTGCTTGTTGTAGATAATGACTTTTAATTCGTGGGCTTTGTCATAAACGGTTTGTGTCGGCAATTTGTTTTTCTTTGGCGAAAGACAAATCCAATCCCAAGTTCCAGAAAGTTCATACGCACCCGAAGTCTCAATATGCACTTTTCGATTATTATCTTTTAACTTTTGAGTTAACAACGTCATATCCCAAGTCAAAGGTTCACCTCCAGTAACCACGACAGTATCGGCATATTTACTAGCATTGGCAACTATCAAATCTGTACTTGTTGGAGGATGCAATTCGGCATTCCAACTTTCCTTGACATCACACCAATGACAACCTACGTCGCAACCACCGATTCTTATGAAATAAGCAGCCGTTCCAGTATGAAATCCTTCGCCTTGAATAGTGTAAAATTCTTCCATCAAAGGAAGCATTGCGCCTTTATTAACTTCTAATTGTATTTCTTTTGATAGCATTTCCAATAATTAAGAGTGCAAAGATAGTGAATTTAAAACTTGACTTGTTTCCATAAAAAAAACCGATAGTTCTTTTGAAACTATCGGTTTTGAATATTTGATTAAATTCTATTTTTTCAACAACTTCAATGATTCAGTTGCATAATTATTAGTAGGATCTAAAGTAAGTGTTTTATTAAAATATTCAGCAGCTTTCACTTTATCCGTGTTGGCATAACTGGCTGCTATAGTATTATACGATTCTATAACTTTCTTCAACACTGTCGGTTTAGCTATTTCTTCGGCTCCTTTTTCAGTAACTTTAGCCACATATTCCTCATAATATTTTATAGTCATCGCATCATTTTCCATCAAACTATTTGTTCTTCCTCTATAAAAATAACCATCTAAATAACCAGGAGATGCCACTACTACTCTTTCAAAAGCTGCGTCAGCTTTTTGCAAAGCTACTGGATCTGGCGTTACTCCTTTTTTATTATTGGCACCAAACAAAGCCAATCCGAAATAGAGATTGTCATCTGTATAGTTTTTAAACTCAGTATTTGTTGTTCCAAATTCAAATATAGAAGCAGCTTCTTTATACAATTTCAAAGTAAAAAACTTTTTACCAACTTCATTCAAGTCCTCAATGATCAAAGGCTCAATAGCTATCGCTTTCTTAATATCTTCTAAACCTGAGTTGTATAAAT
>JAGNSI010000090.1 GCA_017988135.1 Pseudarcicella sp. | reverse complement strand
TGTTTGTAGTGCATTTCTTGAAGCATATTTGCCAGTTTCTTCTGTAACTTTACCTTGATTGATAGAATCTTGAACGTTTCTAACTATGAGCTCAGCTCCTGTTTCTTTTGCCAACCAATCTCTAAACTCTACGGTCTCAGGAAAGTTGTGACCTGTATCTACATGCAAAAGCGGAAAAGGTATTTTACCTGGATAAAATGCTTTTTGTGCCAAGCGAACAAGCGTGATTGAATCTTTTCCTCCCGAAAACAACAAAACTGGTTTTTCGAATTGTGCAACTACTTCTCTGATGATATAGATGGCTTCGTCTTCGAGTTCACGGGGAAATACTCCGTATTTTGCTGATGTAGACTGATTGTTGGGTACTGACATATTTTTATTTACAATTAATTTCTATTTACAAAATATTTATTTCGAATGTAATCCACATTCTTTTTGTGATTCTTCCCACCACCATCTGCCAGCTCTTGGTTGTTCTCCTTCTGTAATGGCTCTGGTGCATGGTGCACAACCGATAGAAACAAAACCTTTGCGATGCAATGGGTTATCTGGTACTTTATTCGCTTGAAGATATGCTATTACCTCGTTGTATGACCAGCGTATCAATGGATTAAACTTTAACAAATTACGGCTTTCATCCCATTCTAAAATAGGCATATCTGAACGATTTTCTGATTGTTCAGAACGTAATCCTGTTATCCAAACTTCTGCTCCCGCTAAAGCTCTCGAAAGTGGCTCCATTTTGCGTACACCACAACATTCTTTTCTGTTTTCAACCGAATAATAAAAACTATTGAATCCTTTTTCTTTCACCAAAGCTTCTACTTTTTCTGTGTTTGGAAAAAACGTTTCAAAACTTTTATTGTATTTCTGTTTGGTGGTATCCATTAGCTCGTAGGTTTCTTGAAAAAGCCTACCAGTATCTAAGGTAAAAACACTTATGGGTAAATTATTCTTAAAAATTGCGTCTATAATAACTTGGTCTTCTTGACCAAAAGAACTTGAAAATACAATTTTTGAGTATTTTTCTGCAATCAGTTTTAGCGAATCAGCCAAAGTCTGAGCTTCTAATATTGCAGAAAGTGATTGTATATCTATCATTGTTATTATTTCGTTTGGTAAAAAACTATTGCCAATGTCTATAGTGACGATAGAATTAATATCGTAATTATGTTTTAAAAAACCAGCTTTTGAAAAGCTTTTAGTGATAAAACTTTTTTATTAAAAAAAATGTTCCAATAGTAGATTTTTTTGTTTTAATTGGCAGTTGAATCCTCAATTTCACAAAATTAAGAAAAGTCTATCAAATTGGTAGATTTATTTGGTAGATATTTTTGAAATTCTATTGAATTTTGGTTTGAATGACTGATTTAACCTTCAAATTTCTTAATCCGTACAAAATGAACACTTTAGTAGGCGATTTATTTGAAAAATCTGAAAGTAAGAGTAAATTTTCTCATTTAACGGTCAATGAATTGCGTTATTTATTAAAAAAAGGAGAAAATAATTTTCAGGAATTTAAACTTAAAACCAATCACCCAGAAAAAATAGTCCGTGAAATAGTAGCTTTTGCCAATACCAACGGCGGAAAATTATTTATTGGCGTAGACGACAATGGCGTTTTACAAGGTTTGAAATTTGCAGATGAAGACGAATTTGTATTGGCTCGTGCAATTGAAAAATACTGTTTCCCTCCTATAAAGTACAGAGTAGAAAGGGTTTTGATTGAAAATGACAAAGAAATATTGATTTTTTCGATTGAAAAAAGTTTTTCAAAACCTCATTACGTACAGCTCGATAATGAAAATATCGGAAAGGCATATTACCGTGTAATGGATAAATCGTTGCAAGCAAGCAAAGAGCTAAAACAAATCATAAGACGAGAAAATCAAGAAGGAATTATGTTTACTTTTGGCGAAAAAGAAAAGAAATTGATGTCCTATTTGGCGGAAAATAAAAGTATTTCTATTTCAAAATTTTGCCAATTGGTAAATATCCCCAATTGGCTGGCTTCACGAACCTTGGTGCTATTGGTTTTGTGTAAAGTACTCAAAATAATCCCGAACGAAGTAGAAGATGCTTATCAATTGGTGGAGTCAATTTAGTTTATCAATCACTTTTTCAAGAAAATAATCCTATTAAATTAAGGGTTTTCAATTTTCGAAATTGAATTATTCTAACGATGTAAGCCATTTTATTTTACCTCAAAAAATCAAACAATACGAAATTTTTAAGCTATATTTTACTCAAATAACTATTTTTTCAACAACAATTTTGTAAGTGTACATTTATTTATCAAAAAAATAATGATATTTTTGAACTATTAATAACATGTATAGACTACCTTTTTAAACAATGAATTTCTTTTCAGAATTGAAGTATTTAGATGCAAAAACTACTGCATTAGCCCTCAAAGAAGCTGTTTCTAACAACTATTTGGTTCATGTTGCAAACTACAACTTTGACGTTCCTGTCGATGAGTTTTATAGCCATGTTGCTGAAACCATAGGTACAGTAATGAATGTAGACGAAGACATCAAAACAGGCGAAGCCAAACAAAATAGATGGATAGATATTTCATACGACCCCGAAATACCTGATAGATATCGCTCTAGCAACACCAGACAGCCTTTGCATACCGATGATTCATATGTAGAATTGGGCAATCAAGAAGCTGTAAACTTTTTCTATTGTACTTCTCAAGCAAAAATGGGTGGAGCTACTATTTTCTTACCTCTCGATGTTTTGATAGATTGTTTGATGATAGATGGTAGAAAAGAATTGCTTGACCAATTGATGACTACGGATGTAATATTTTCTAAATCATCACTTACTAAAACTCGCAAAATTTTAGACAAAGATAGCAAGGGTTACTTGTGCAACTGGAATTACTTTTGCATAGACCGTGAAAACAACTCTAAAGAAGTAATCACCCTATGCGAAACTTTTCACCACTTTCTAGAAACGAGGGTTGTAGAAGCTGGTTTAGTAAAAGCTGTAACTCTTAAACCAGGGGAGGCCGTTTTTTTTCATGACGACAGAGTGATTCATGGCAGAAATGCGTTTTTTGTAACTGAACCCAAAGAGCGTTGTTTGATAAAAGGTAAGGTTGTAATCGGCACTAAAGCATGAGTAAAATAGGCATGGGCACCTGGCAACTTGGCGGTGCTAATTTCCAAAATGGCAAACCTACAGGATGGGGAAACATAGACAAAACCGATGCCGTAAATACTGTTAGACTTGCATATTCAAAAGGAATAACTTTTTTTGATACTGCTGATACTTACGGAGCGGGACTTTCTGAAAAAACGTTGGGAGAAGCCTTGCAAATATTCGACAGAAATAGCTTTAAGCTATGCACTAAATTTGGCAATATAGTTTCTCCAGACGGCGTTAGCCAAGACTTTGGCTCAGAGTGGTTACACACAGCTTTAGAAAAATCACTCCAAAACTTACAAACAGACTTTGTAGATATCTTGTTACTTCATTCTCCTCCAGATGATTTTGACTGGAAAAATTACGACAAAGAACCTTTTGAAAATCTAATCAAAATAGGTAAAATAAAAAACTACGGGGTGAGCAGCAAATCTGTTTTTGGTGCCAAAAAAGTAATGGATGCCAACTTTGGAAGCTGGATAGAAGCTACATATAATTGTCTTGATAGACGAGCTGAAGACGTTATTTTCTCGCATCAAAACAGCTCAAATTATCAATTTATATCTAGAGTTCCTTTGGCTTCAGGGTTTTTAAATGACAAATACCTCAAGGAAGAACCTGTTTTTACGAATGACGATTATCGTTCTTGCATGAATAATGAAGATAAAAATTGGCTTCTAGAAAACGTAAGGAATTTGAATTTCTTAAATACAAACACTGAAAGCCTCACCGAAAATGCAATAAAATTTTGCATGAGCCACCCTAAAGTTAGTTATGTAATACCAGGCATGAGATCTGAAAGTCAAGTAGATTTTTTTTCAAAAATAAATCCACATTCATCTTTGCCCACTGAGTTGATAGAAAAAATTAAAACCACCGTTCCAGATGTTCCAGACAGATGGAAACCTAAAGTAATTTAAACTTTGTAGCAATAAATATAGCAGACAATCTTTTCGTTTTCTATTTTAATTTTAAAACCATTTCAGCTTAAGGATTTTCACATCAATAATGACACTCAATAATAATAAAAAAGTTTACGCCATCCTTTCATTACCCATCATTGCCTATACTTTAATGGTTTTGATTTATGCTGTAAATGTGCCTTGGTTTGATGATATTGAGGTTTTTCCTGAGTTTATTTTAAAGTTCAACAAACTCAACAATTGGACTGAAAAGCTTGAGCTAATTTTCAGACCCAACAATGAGCATAGGATAGTGCTTGCAAAAACTGTTACGCTGTTGGATTATTATTTCAACGGCGATTTAAACATGAGAAGGCTTCAACTTTACTGCAATCTAACTATGCTCGGCTTTTTGATTGTTTTTTGGAAAATCTTCAAATCGTACCGTTTGCCTATTTCCTATTTTATTCCCATTCCTTTTTTGCTTTTACATCCTCAATATTACCTATTGAGCTTATGGGCAATCACTGGTTATCAATCTATTTGTGTACTTTTTATTGGATTTTGGGGAATGTATTGTTTGGCAAAAAACAGCCTAAAATGGTATTTATTCGCCATAATACTGATATCCATTGCAAGTTTTACGATGAGTAACGGTATGTTTTTTTGGTTTGCGGGAATTTTCGTATTGATTCTTCAAGGACATTTAAAACGTACTATTGGCTGGATTTTATGGGCTGTGCTTACCATAAAACTATATTTTTACAATTTTGACACTACCGCAAATTCTATTGGCTTTGCTTATTTTTTTGCTAATCCTTTAGAAAGTGTGTATGGTTTTTTTGTTCATTTGGGAGGTGCTTTAGACTTCCTCAATACGCTTCCCATTCATAAACGTATGGTCTTTCCGTTGGTGGCAGGCTTTGTTACTTTATTAATGGGAGTGTTGAGTATGGTTAGTATTTTTACTTTTTCTAGCAAATTATTCAATGTATTTAAACTGAAAAACAACAAAATCTTACATTCAATTTTTGAGAACCTAAACCGCTCCCCTTTGTATTTAGCCATAGTTGGTGTGTGGTTTTTTATAGTTATCAATGCTGTAATAATAGCTGTTTTAAGAACTAGATTTGGAATGGATGTTATGCTGATTGGAAATTACAGAATTTATCCAATTGTGTTTTTAGTGATTAGCTATTTATTATTGATTTTGGGTTGGAAAATAAAAGAAAAAGTTATTTATTTTTCTATTTCAATCAGTATTATTTTTTGGTTTTGTTCTTATTTGAAATTTTTACCAGAAGTACACGAAAGGCGTAAAGATTTACTCACAAGAGCTTATAATCAAGAACATAACAGCATCGGGCTTGGACCTTATATTGGTTCTGAATACCAAGTAATTGTAGAAAATGTATTTAAAGAATTGATTGAGAGTAAAATTTATACGTACCCAAAATCTGTATTCAAAGATTCCAAAGGCAATTTTCAGGTTACAGAAAAAAACATTTTACCCATAACTATCACTAAAGGTGATAACGGAATTATAGCTTTTGAAAACGCTAATCTGCCAGCAAGTTGCAATATAAATGACGGCAAATATTTGATACTAAAATCAAAGCTTCACCAATATGTAGTTTACGAAAAAAGACAGCTACATAATTTTTCGAAGGCAGGTTTCATTATTCACCTGCCTCCAAAATACATACAGCCTGATACTTATTTAGTAAATGTTTTAATGGTAAAAAATGGTATATCTGCAACTTACAACACGCAGCAATTTGTAAAAGTAGATTACTAATTAAACAAATCGATAATATCGTTTTGAGACAATTTCTTCAAGAATCCATCTTCTGTACTGATGATATCTTTGGCAATGTCTCGTTTTCGGTCTTGTAAAAGCAATATTTTTTCTTCTATCGTGTCTTTACAAATCATTCTGTAAGCGAATACATTTTTCTTTTGTCCTATTCGATGGGTACGGTCTATGGCTTGTTGCTCCACTGCCGGATTCCACCATGGATCCACCAAATATACATAATCTGCTTCGGTAAGGTTGAGACCTACGCCGCCTGCCTTTAGGCTCATCAAGAAAACCCTACACGTGTCGTCGCCTTGAAAATTATTTACCCTTTCCGCCCTGTCTGTGGTTTTGCCGTCTAGGTATTCGTATTTTATTTTGTGCTTATCGAGGTGGTTGCGTATCAAATCCAACATTTTTAAGAATTGACTAAAAATCAATATCTTATGGTGTCCTGCATTTTCTTCTATTTCTCTTATTATCTCTTCTAGCTTTGCAGATTCGGTGTCTTTCACGTTTTCATCGCTCAATAAAGCTGGGCTATCGCAAATTTGACGAAGCTTCAATAGGGCTTCTAATATCAAAAAAGATGCCTTTTCTCGACCGTCAATTGCCATTTTTTCAACCAACTTTTGGCGATACAGTTCTCTGTAATGATCGTAAACTTTACGTTGTTTTTTGCCCATTTCACAGAAAATAATACTTTCTGTTTTGTCTGGTAAATCTTTAGCAACTTCTTCTTTAGTTCGTTTTAGCATAAATGGATACACAATTTTGCGTAACTGTAATGCTTTTTCTTTGTCTTGTAACTTATCTATAGGGTTGGCAAATTCGGTTCTAAAAAACTCTGCACTTCCTAGTAAACCTGGGTTTATAAACTCCATTTGCGAATACAAATCGAAAGTATTGTTTTCCACAGGCGTACCTGTCATCACCAATTTATTTTTTGCTTCGAGCAATCTTACTGCTTTAGAAATAAGTGAATCAGGATTTTTGATTGCTTGAGATTCGTCTAGTACAATATAATTAAACGGAAAAATCCTGAATAACTCGATATCAGACCTCACCATTCCATAGGTGGTAAGGATGATATTGTTTTCGCCCCAAGCGTCACTTTTTCGTTCACGAGTTCCTCCTCGGTGGACAAACAATTTTAGATCTGGTGTAAACTTTTTCGCTTCGCTCAACCAGTTGAATATCAACGTTGTTGGCAAAACAACCAAATTTACTTTGTCAGGATGGCGGTTTACCTGTTCTTGTAAAAAGGTAAGCATTTGAAGGGTTTTTCCCAAACCCATGTCGTCTGCTAAGATTCCTCCAAATGAAAATTCGTCAAGAAAATTCAACCATTTAAAACCTTCTACTTGATAGTCTCTTTGCGATGCATTTACATTACTTGGCATCGGAAAAGCTTTCATTTCTTTAAAATTGAGAAGCTTTTGTTTTTTCTCATATAATTCTTGTTGTAAAGCTTCGTTATTTAATTCTTCCCCTAAAACTTCAATCAACGAAAAATGCAATTTTGACAACTGTAATGTATCTCCCTTAATTTTGCCAAACTTCAAAATAGGTTCGTATTTTTTAATCCATTCTTCAGGCAACAACCCTAATGTTCCGTCTGGTAATTCTATATAATTTTGTTTTTTTTGTATCGCTTTTTGTATTTCTTTTATGCTTACAGATTGCTCTCCAAATTGCATTTCCATTTGCATATCAAACCAGTCTATTCCAGAACCGGCTTTCATCGTAAACTTGGCTTTGTTTGGATTGTACCTAAATTTTTTCAAATCTTTCGTTCCCAAAACAGCAATACCGTTTTGTTTCATGGATTCGAAGAAAGAAAATAGCCAGCCGTCTTTCATCACTTCGTCAAATTCTAATACAAAACAAGGCTGTTCGGTTTGCGATTCAAAAAATGGATGCTGACTTTTAATGATATCGTAGCTAGCAGCTTCTTCGTCTTTATTTCTTTCTAAAATAGTGATAGACTCGAAGTCATAATTAATCTTATTATTTTTTTGTTCATGACTAAATTCTAATCCACCTTCGTATTCATATACTGGAATAATAAGTAACGATAAATTTTCTTCTTTGAGGTAAATCTTAGTTTTATCATACTCCAACTCTTCTTTTACTATATCTTTATCTACCAATAAATCTACATGGTATTTTTCCGAAACTGGCAATACAAACTCTTGAAAGAAACCACTGAAGTTTGTTTTTTTCACCCTAATCATTCCTTCTTTGGGGAAAAAGTTCATCAAGTTGGCAACTTCGGCGTTGTACAATTTATACAAATTATCTTTATGTTTTCGAGACCAAAAGCTATCAAAACCTTGTAGTTGCCCAAAAGGAACTTTTTCGTTTCCTATAAAAGTAGAAGCTATAAAATTGATGTATTCTTCATCTTCTGTAAGCTTAAAATAAGGTATCAGCAAATCTTTTGAAACGGTAATTGGAGCAATATCATTTTGAGTACTCACATACGACTCCAACTTTAAATATACTGGCTTATCGGCAAGAAGCTTAAATAATTCGTTTGCCTTGGCATTGATATATTGCTCTATGACTGGAAGCGAATCTGCCGAAATATCATTTTTTACAAGATTTTCACCAAAATAGGGCAAACGTAGTTGTTTTTTCTTGGCAAACAATTTTATACCATCTTGAGATAAAGCATTTATAGCAAGCGAAATTTGATTATCTTCTGGTGTCATTATAGGCAAATCTTCGTAACTCAAATCGTCGATTGCCTTGATGTAGGTCATTTTGCCTGAACTTTGACTAAACTTACAAGTATAAATTTCTACTTTAATGTCATTCAAATACTTTTTACCTTCAAAACTTATCAAGTAAAATATATTTCTACTTTCGCTATCTGTAACTTCTGAATCTAACTGATAAAGAGACTTTGAGCTCCTAAATATTTCGTTATTTACATTTCTCCATTGCTGGTATTCACTTAGTTTTTGAAGAGTTTCATCAATTTTAACCAATTGATAACTACCATTTTTACCTAAACTAAAGGTAAATTTATCAGCGATATCATCATCTGCGGTAAAGCCATATTCTTTGAGCAAATCATTTTTTTCTTGGGTATAATCTTTCATTTTTTCGAAAGTATTATAAAAACCAAAAGCTTCTCTAATAGCCAAAAAACTAGCTAATTTATGCTCACAAAGTGGGGCTAACCTTTGATGTGAACATGTGCAACTTGTAAAAACTTCATTTGTTTCAGACAATTTCTGTAAAATCACAGTGCATGTTTCATGCTTAAAAGTCACTTCAAGTTCAGCTTTTTTATTGAGTGCAGAAAGTATGTTTACCTTAAAGCCTTCTCTTAATTTCCAAGCATTAGGATCTGCGAGCATTTTTAAAGCCCAATCGTCCATAGAAACCAGCTTTACATTATTTTCACGGGGAAAATAATTGTCTTTTTTTTCTACAGAACCTTTTATTCCTCTATCGTCAAGAAATTTATTTAAAGTCAGCAATGCAGCGACTTTGTGCTTACAAATTCCCCCATGTGTATATTTACAAGTACATCTCAGTTGCATTACGGCTCCATTCCAATTCGAAACAGTAACGGTATAAGAACCTACACCCGTTGAAGAGTTCATTTTATAAACAGCTTCCCCTTTTTGCGAAAGATCTATATTTTCGGTTTTGCAAGCACCAGTACTCATGATACTTTTACCTTTGATAATAACAGCGGGCAAAGCATTCGAACGCAAATACTTTTCGATTCTTTGGGAAATTTCAGAAATCATAAAAAACAAATATTGTAAAAAGCCAATTTTAGCTCAATCCGCAAAGATACAGAGATATTCAATCTGTTTTTTCTATTTTTAAAGAAAAAGAAATCAAAAGGTATTTTAATTTATAATGTATGTAGAAAACCTAAACTACAAATTGATTATTTTTGCATAAAAACAACTTGCAAATCAATATGCTTTGGTAAAGCATTTAAAAAATATAACAATGAAAATAGCTATAATAGGTGCTGGAAATATGGGAATGGCATTTGCCAATTCGTTTATTGAACATCAGCTTCTCACTAAAAAAGATTTACATTTAATAGAAAAAAACCAAGAAAGAGTAAATTTCCTTTCACAAAATGGTTTTGAAAGTATTTTTCCAGAAATCGAAGAGGGCATCAAAAACACAGACATCATTATACTGGCGGTAAAGCCTCAAGATTTTCAAACTGTAGGAGAAAAAATATCAACAACCATAGAACCCAATCAAATACTATTGAGTATAATGGCAGGAATCACTATTTCTAAAATAGCTACCATCACAAAACACGAAAGTATA
>JAGNSI010000089.1 GCA_017988135.1 Pseudarcicella sp. | reverse complement strand
ACACAAACAATGGGATACTCAGGAGCAGCATTTTTTATAGTAATTATAGCCATTTCATTTGTAATAGGAGCTAAATTACAAACCATTTACAAGCAAAGAGGAAAATAATCTTTGCTATTTTGTAAAAATATAAAAAGGGATAAATCTAAGTTTTATTCCTTTTTTGCTTTTCATCAATTTCAATTTATACATTTAGAGCATCTTTTTGCTTATTCAAAATGAAAAAACCTACAGTTTCTCTTCTCATTTCAACATATAATTGGCCCAAAGCTTTACTTAGATGCCTTGAATCAGTATTAAACCAAACGCATCTTCCTGATGAAATTCTTATTGCAGACGATGGTTCAGACTCTCACACACAATCAGCCATTGATAATTTTTCAAGAAATTGTAGTATACCTATTCGTCACTTTTGGCAAGAAGATAAAGGTTTCAGAGTAGCTAAAATCAGAAACCAAGCAATTTCGAACGCTAAAATGGAATACATCATTCATATAGATGGTGATATGCTTATTCATCCAAAATTCATTGAAGACCATTTACGTATTTGCAAGAGCAACACTGTAATATATGGAACAAGAAGCTTAATGAATGATGCATTGTCTCAAGAAATTTTAAACTCAACTTCACCTTTAAATCTACCAATAAAGGATAAGAGAATTGAAAAAATTTACAATCAACAAAGAATTATTCCACTTTTATATGCTTTTTATTTTTTCAAAAGAAATAATTCGAATCACAAATATGCACTAGGTTGTAATCTATCTTTTTGGAAAAAAGATTTCGTTGAAGTAAATGGTTATAATGAAGATTTTGAGGGATGGGGAAAAGAAGAAGAAGATTTAGTATTGAGACTTACAAATAATAACATTAAGCTCAGATCTTTAAAATTTGGTGGTATTGGATACCATTTATTTCATAAATCTTCTCAAAGAGATTCATTTGATAAAAACGTTTCTTTACTTCAAAAATCTAAAAAGGAAAAAATAACTTACATCGAAAACGGAATCATTAAATCAAAAAATAAACCCTAAAAAATACCCGAAATCAATCTAAACACTATTAATAACATTTAATAGACGGCGACAAGTGATAAATAAAACTAATACCAACTGTAAGATACGTATCTGGAATTTTAGTAGTATATCTATTGTTGGGCACTGGGATAGGATTTGTAAATGGATCAACACCTGGAGCAATGCTTCCATTTTGAACTAATATTTCAGTCACCCTTACGGTTCTGTCTTTCCCTGTACGTGCTTCTGTAGGCTCTAAACTCCTGTTAGACATTGTTTTTGCCAATGGATCTGTAAATAGATTAGGATCGGCTTGAGCTATTGCAATATCGTCTAAATATTTAGTAAATGGCAATCTAAAACAACTTTCTATTCCTAAATCTATTTTATTTGAAAGCTTCTTTTTTAAACCTAAACCTAGCATAAATGCTCCAGAAAATAATTTGTAAGGGGTTTCTGGATTTCCTCCTAAACCCTGACCTTCGGTTTTTAGTGGTTGCAAATCTACCCATTTTGCTCCAAATTCAGGACTGGTTTTGGCAGTTGGGTTATGCAACAAAAAGGCTAATCCTGTAAAAATATAGGGAATATTGTTGGAGCGAATTTTGGTATTTCTGTTTTCAGGTTTAAAGTTATGTATCGCTACAAAAGACAATTCTTTTACATCATTTCTAAAATGTGAATTCCTCAAGTAACTTAACTTATATTTTTCAGAGCTTTTCAACGCTGCATCGTCCGAACCTAACCTTACCCAATTAAAATTCACCCTAAAGTTTGTTTTAGGAGAAAAATGCCTAGTCCAACTGATGCCCGTATGCCAACGCAATGAATTGATGGTAGAGCCTATTGGATTACCATAGGGAGACGAAGTACCATAAAAATGTGATGTACCTAGACCAAATGATATAGATGAATGTGGTTTATATACTTTTCGAAGTTGGCTATTCCAAAGATACTTCAATTGAGCATTTGCAATTCCGAATGTTAATAGTACTAAAATATTTGTAATGAAATATTTTTTAATTGTCATATGGCTTTTTCAATATTTGAGCAAAAATAAGCATTAATTCTAGTTAAACGAAAACACCTATCAGAATATTGAACTTAAAGAAAAATTTTACATAAAAACAAAAAAGCCTCTTGTGTGTACAAGAGACTTTTGAGGATATATATTGATGTGGTTTTGTTTACAAAATAATAATAGAACTCAAAAACATGGCTGCACCCAATACTAAATATAATGTTGGTGTTTGTGTAGGTACGCTCATCTCACCCAATGCCGAGTCGTAAGGATTTTCAGGGTTGTAACGCAAAAGCATTGTGTCACCAAACTTTGGTGCAATATTACTTCCTTTTTGTGTTTCTATTCGGTATTCTCTTTCTTTTACTAAAAATGATACTATCGGGAAAAACATTGGGTTTGAACCGGAATAATCTGTTCTGTCATATCTTCTGGTGGCTTCTACAATGACTCCTTCTGTAACTATAGATGTAGCCAACCAATCTTTTCTTTTTTTGAGAAAATACAATCCTGCTACAATCATTGTAAGTGATATGCCCATCAATAAGTAAGAAAACATTGCGCTTTGCTCGACTGTGGTTTCGGTATGTTTACCAGCAATCAAAAGTGTATATGCTAACATTTTAATAATTTGTTTAATATAGAAACTTATTCATTCTACATTTCTATAACGCAAATTTCACACTAAAAATTCTATTTATCAAAAGTGATACTTCTATCAAAACACGCTCATTTCATTCAAAAAATGGCTTTTAAAAGCTCACAAATTGTGTTTATCGAAAAAATAGGTTTTAAAACAAACAATTTTCAATTCAAATACAGTATTTAGTCAAAAAAAGGGTTATTTAAAAACCATAAAAAAAAATTAATTATTTTAAATTTAATTTTTACTATATTTTGTATAACATTTTATGTATTTTGAATTTCTGAAAAATCAGGTTTTCTTTCAAGCGTTTTTATTCAAAAAACATCCAATACATTGTTTTAATACCCTAAAAAAACACTCAATTATATAAAATTTTACTTATTCATGCAAAAGTCAGTTTCTTGAAAATTATTTTATATTTTTCAAGAAATTCTTGCTAAAAATTGCTTTTTGAACTTGATAAAGTATTTTTTCATAAAATGGTTTTATCTTCGAAAGAAAATTCAACAAATGACAAAATCAATCTATAACATTATTCTGCTGAGTTTAGTTGTTCTTACCAACTCATTTTCTCAAAAATCTAACAAATCTGCTCAACCTATTATTGTAGGTGCTGCACAAACTAATAGCTATTTACATTTGCTAACAAACAAAAAAATAGGATTAATTGTAAATCATACTTCCATGATTGGGTCGGTGCATTTGGTTGATTCATTATTAAAGTTGGGGATTGACATTCAAACAATTTTTGCTCCTGAACATGGTTTTAGAGGTACTTCAGATGCTGGTGAACATATAAAAAATGGCATCGACACAAAATCTAATTTGCCCATTATTTCTTTATACGGTAAAAACAAAAAACCAACTAAAGCTCAATTGGAAAATTTAGATCTGTTGATTTTTGACATTCAAGATGTTGGAGCTCGTTTTTATACCTATTCATCTACCTTACATTATGTAATGGAAGCTTGTGCAGAAAACAAAAAGGAAATATTGGTACTTGACCGACCAAACCCCAATGGCGACTGTGTAGACGGACCTGTTTTAGATAAAAAACAAGCTTCGTTTGTTGGTCTAAACCCTATTCCTATTTTACATGGCTGTACTTTGGGTGAGCTGGCTCAAATGATTAATGGCGAAGGTTGGCTAGACAATAAAGTAAAAGCGTCTCTTACAGTTATTCCTTGTCTAAACTATAACCATCAAGCTTTTTATTCGCCACTGATACCTCCTTCGCCCAATTTGCCTAATTATCAGTCTATAAAACTGTATGCTTCACTTTGCCTTTTTGAAGGTACTGCAGTAAGCGTTGGCAGGGGAACCAACACGCAATTTCAAGTAATAGGTGCTCCCAACAGTAGATATGGTAAATATATTTTTACACCTGAAGATAAAATAGGAGCTCAAAATCCATTACATGAAGGTCTTAAATGCTACGGAATTGACTTAAGAAAAGAAAATACAAATAATCTGGGTTTTACGCTGAAATACTTGATTGATTTTTATAAAAAATCGGGCTTGAAAGATAAGTTTTTCAATTCATTTTTTGATAAATTAGCAGGAAACGATACATTAAAAAAACAAATCATTAGCAATATGTCAGAAAAAAATATTAGAGCTACATGGAAAAAAGATTTACAAAACTACCTGACAATCAGAAAGAAATACTTAATTTACCAGTAATATGCAATATTTTTTACCCAGAATAAAATTTATACTTTTTGTATTTCTTATATGCTTAATTCCTTTGGAATTGCTCCATTATTTCGACCCAACAACCAAAGGAAATGAAAACTATTGGGCAAGCATTGAAGATAAACATGAGGTATTAAACAAAACAAAAGCACCTAGAATTCTAATTGCTGGCGGCTCCAATATGGCTTTTGGAATAAATAGTGCTTTGATAGAAAGCGATTTTGATATGCCTGTTATCAATCTTGCTATCCATGAAGATTTAGGACTAAATTTTATAGCTAAAGAGTTAGAAAAAAACATTCAAAAAGGTGATGTTGCCATACTTGGTCTAGAATACCAAGCAAACAACAGTGGAAAAACAGAAGCCAAAGGCTTGGCTTACAAATTTGCTAAAGATACAGATTGGTCATTGGGAAATTTCTTTTTTGGCATAAAATCTCACGCTTTCAATCTATTTAAAAGCTTGTTATATTATTTAGGAAACTACAGCGAAAGTTATAATTACAAATTACTTTCTAGAAAAAATTTCAATAAAAAAGGAGATTTTGAGGGTCATTTCGGTCAAAATAAATTGTTTATTTTAGATTCATTAACGCCTATTGATGATGACTTTGATAGTAAAATCAGCAAATTGAATAAACTCAACGAAAGTGTTTTAAATAAAGGAGCTACTATTTATTTTGTATATCCATGTTTGGCGGAAAGTGCTTTCGAAAAAAATTATGAAATATTGGATAATATCCATCAAGAGCTAATTAAAGAATTGAAAATGCCTATTTTGGGTATTCCTCAAGATTTTGTGCTTGATGATGGATATTTTTACGATAACATTTACCATACCGACAAAAAAGGTCGTCAAATACGTACTTCAAGGCTTATTTCATTGTTGGAAGACACAGGTTTGTAAAAAACATGGCTAAAAAAAATAAAATTATTCGCAAAAACCATGGACAATCACCTGGTTCTCTGATATATATTGGCAAAGAAAAAGAAAATGCTTTAGCAACGCATATCAAATGCTTGTTTTATAACGAAACACAATATCAGCACTTAGAAATCAAAGATATCAACCAATGTATTCTGCCCAAAACAGACGAAATACTTTGGCTAAACGTAGATGGTATTCACGAAAGTAAAGTAATAGAAGATTTGGGTAAATGCTACCATCTGCATCCGCTTATGCTAGAAGATGTACTGAATACTAACCAAAAACCTAAACTAGAATTTTACAACTCAAAAATTGTTCAGACTGATAATCTATCACCCAAGATGCCGAAAGAGGTACTTTTTGTTACCTTAAAAATGATAGAATATAACGAGTTAAACAATGCTATAGAAACCGAGCATTTAAGCTTGGTGCTTGGCAAAGGATTGGTAATTTCGTTTCAAGAGGAAGGGAAAAGAGATATTTTTGAAAACATATATCAACGAATAGAAACTTCTGTAGGAAAAACAAGAAAAAATGGTGCCGACTATTTATTTTATTCTTTGCTTGATATTGTAGTTGATTATTATTTTTTAGTGATCGACAAAATAAGTGAAGATTTAGAGGAGCTGGAAACCGAAATCATCAATTCGCAAATAGAAAAATCAAAAATCACGCTTTATTCTACCAAAAGTCAAATCACTCAAATGCGAAAAGCAGTGGTTCCTTTGCGTGAAATCATGAACAGGCTAATTCGTGAAGAATCTGAACTGATAGACCCAAGTACCAATTTGTACTTTAGAGACGTACAAGATCACATTACACAAGTACTAGAAACACTTGATAGTCAGCGAGAAATAACGGCTTCTCTTTTGGAACTTTATTTGGCTCAGGCTTCCAACAAAATGAATAATGTCATGAAAGTATTAACCGTAATTTCGGTAATTTTCATGCCACTTACATTTTTGGCAGGTATTTATGGGATGAATTTCGACAATATGCCCGAGTTGCATTGGCAAAATGGTTATTTCTATTTATTAGGCTTAATGGCGGTTTTGGGTATGGGTATGATGGTTTATTTCAAAAACAAAAAATGGATTTAGTCAAACAATTTTGTTTTGACCCATTCTACCCTTATTACTTTTGCGTTTACTCCTATTTTGTCGAAAAAATGCAACCAATACAATTGTTGCGACGAAAGAGTATCTGTTGGAGATTTAACTTCTACAAAAGCATATTCACCATCATCCCAGACCATTAAATCTGGAAATCCTTTGGTATTTGCACGTAAATTTAATGTCATCTCTTGAAAAATCAGCTTTAGTTTGTCGCCATCTATCTTTTCCAAAACTGCTATTATCAATGGAAACAGCCCTCCAAACCAATCAACCAAGGGATTGGTTATTCCGTATTTTTCAAAAAAAACTGAATAGATATGCTCTTGAACCCATTCTTTATCTGACAATTTTTCCAGTTGAGATTGAAATTTCTCTTGTCGTTGTATGAAAAAATCAGCTTTGTATAAATCAGAAGGAGTGCGTTGCAAAGGATGATGTATCGCCAAAATATCAGTATCGTAAATGATATCCCAAAAAAATAGTCCAAAAAAACTTCTCCAAAGATGATTTTCAGTAAAAGCAGCTTTTTGTCCTTTTTGCTCGAAATAATCCATCACGCCAAGCTCAACTTTATATTTCCACGAGCTGTCAAGCAAAATGGTTTCGGCATTTTGCAATTGTTGGGTTACTGCTTTTTTTGTTTTTTTCTTTTGATCCTTTTCTGCAATTTTGTTTAAATAGTCGTTTGCAAAGAAACTTTCGTCGGCATTGGCAGGTTTCTCTAAAATAAGCTCACAAAGTGCATGGGCTTCATCGAAACATTTGAGTTTGAACAGCACCCTTACCCTACGTTCACGGGCTGGAGCTAATTCTGTAAGCCTGTAAAGCTGCAAGGATTCTTGTTCGAGTTTGTTTTTTTCTAAATAAGCTGCTACTCTTATCAAAAAGTGATCGTAGGTGGTTTGGGCTATTTCACACAAATTTTTAGAAGCGGGCATTGCCCAATCTACAAACCAATTGTATACTTCGAGAGCGGGAGTTTTGGACTTTTGCATCTCGGTAAAATCTTCTCTCAAGAGACTGATTGCAAATTTTTGTTCGGCCTCTTCCCTATTTTCAAAATGTGCCACCATTTTGTCTTCATCGTATTTTTCGAAAGTATTAAAACCCAAATCTCTTACCACAAACTCCGTCATATTTCCGTGAATAGTACCAAAAAACAAAAACTTCAGCATTTGAACTTCCTTGTTGTAAGCTACTTTTATAATTCCAAGATGATGTACTTCTTGCAAGAAAACAAGAATTTGTGCAGATGTATAGCTACTGAGTACCCATTTTAGCAAATCGTCTTTGGATAACGATACTTTGCCTTTTGTGTCTATTTTGTTGGATTTCAGTAGGTCTATTAAATCTTTTTTATTCAATAAATCTAGTATTTCATTTAAATCATGGATGTGATTTTGTGAAATTTCTTCTAAAAAACCTTTTAGTATCAAGCTTTTTAGAACTAATTCTGGCTGACATATTTCTGAATATTTGATATTATTGCTAGTAAAAAAAACACCTTTTCGATTGCTAAAACGAACAAAAAGACATTTTTCATCTTCAGTAAGTTCATCAAAATTTTGTATAAAATCTAGTTCAGTATCTATTAGAATATGAACATATTTTTGAGCGACAAAAGAGAGTAAATATTCAAAATATTCTAAATAATATTTTGCTGGCAGTTCCTTGTTTATACTCATTAAATTATTTTTTTACGCAAACATTATTGATTACGTCTTGCACATAGGCTGTAGATGTAATAACTTTTTCATCAGACCAAGTATTGTAAATATATGTTACTATTTCGGCTATGTCTATGGGTTTTAGCTGCTGATTGGCAGGCATTGGTTGATGATACGTTTTGCCATTCACTACCAAAGACCCTTCCATTCCGTTCAAAATGGTACAAATGACTGCTTTTTTGTTGTTTTTCAAAAAGTCTGAATTGGCTAGTGGTGGGTACAAGTCTTCGAGTCCTTTACCGTCTGCTTGATGGCAGTTGGCACAATGTAGCTCGTATTGGGTCATGCCTTCTACGATATACTGTTCACGCTTGAGCGATTCCTTGCTTTGACAAGAATAAATAAAAATAAAGAATATAAAAAGTATGTTTTTTTGAAGCATTTTATTCGAAATTAATTTTAAAACAAAGATTTTTACTTTAATAAATTAAAATAGTCAGTTACCTTAATTTTTTTATTGGCTAATATTTTATAGTTTTTATCTAACAAATAAACGGTTGGTAATGTTTGTACATTAAAGGTTTGCCTGATATTAAGATTACGTTTTAAATCAAAACCATGTACAAATGAGTTTATAGGCAAATTTCTTACAAATTGCATCCAACTATTTTTATTCAAATCATTACAAATCAACCATATATCAACTCCATTTTTTTTAAACTCTGCTTGTTTGGCTGTAAGTTCTTTGATAAAATCTTGACAATGATGACAGCCTGGGTCGTAAAATACAACTATAAAATAAGGCGATTTAGCTGTATTCAATGAAAAAAAACGATTTAATGTGTCAGCAACAGTAAAGTTTTGTAAGGTTTTTCCAATCAGATTGGGCTTGTAAGATGACACCAGTCCTATGTTTATTGCTTGAGTGCTACTGTCTGGAAATAAATCTGAGTTTAGCATATATTTTTCGGCAAGGTGCACATATACACTATCGTGACCTTGGTATTTAGACCCAATAAAAGTATTTGCCATTCTAACTATCATTTTTTTTCGAAATGGCGACGATAAGTTTGTCTTGTTGATTAAATCATCAGAAATTTTACATAAAGTGTCATTAGAAAAAGTATTGATTAACTCAAAATATTGTTTCCATTTAGTAGCAATAAAAGGCATATTTGCGAGCCTTTCATCTGTAAAATCTATGTTGTTCCAAAAAGTAAGCAACATTTGTTTATTAAATAAAACAGAATCTTGTTTTGTATTTATTTTACCCAAAGTTTTGAAACCCATAGGTGACAAGTTTGCCCGAATCACTTTTTCTGCTAAAGTATTTTTGGCTTTAAGCAAGTAATCTTGAGCAAATAGGTACATTTCTTGGGTAAAATTATTGGTTTTTACTTGCTTAAATTTAGCGTTCGATTGTTTTAAAAATTCGTCATAAAGAATAGCTTCTTTAGAGCCTACAAACCTAACTTCTCTGTTGGTTTTACCCGAATCGGCAATTATTTGAAAATATTGATCAACTAACAAAAAAGAAAACAATGCTTTTCTTTGGAGTAACATCACATACATACCAGGTTCTAGTGTGTTTTTACCATCGAAAACCATATTTCCAAAATGGTCTGAACGGGCGGTATCTTTCACAAAAAAACCATCGTCGGTATGCTGGGCTAGATAAAAAGTAGTATCTGGGTTGGTTGGCAAACTTACCTCTATCTTGTGACCTTGAGCCGAAGCATAAAATTTTGCCGATAGAATCAAAAATAATAGAACAAATATTTTTCTCATTTAATGTTTTATTCTAGTTTTACTGAATTTTAAGCAATTATTTTAAAAACAATAAACGTTTATTTTAGTAATGCTATTTCAAATACAAATATAGTTTTATTTTGCTTGTCAGAACATTGGAAATTCGGCAATTAAATGCTTTAAATTTTGACTTGAAATAATATTATAAGACTAATTGCAACGTTTTGATTGTAACATAAAAACAAAAAAATGAAAAAAAAAATTTTAATACCTTCATTACTTTTATTAGGTTTGGGGTTGAACGCCCAAAACAAATCGAGCTACAGCCAATACGAATTGTTCAACCCACTTTTCAATTACAGCTCAGCTACGC
>JAGNSI010000219.1 GCA_017988135.1 Pseudarcicella sp. | reverse complement strand
AATGGGTATTGTTTTACTGCTTTTGCTTTTTCAAGGGAGTGCAGATTTTAGCGAAAAAATTTCCGCAGAGAAATATCCTGCATATAAAGATTATTTGAAGCGTGTTCCTCGGTTTTTACCAAAACTATGGTGACTTAAATCAGCCGAAATTGGGTTCTGAGTAATTTTAAATAATTATTAACCATAATAATTTTATAATCAGCGATTTAGTTTTTTTGCCAAATTAGTTTTTTATTTAATGGTAATTTAGAAGATTGTGTTGCCTATTTTTACGGCAATTTTTAATTAAACACAATCATCGAGAATGAAAAAAAATCTACTTTACTTCTTCTTAATTATTCCCTCTTTTGTCTCCGCACAATTAGATATTAAGTTGAATACCAGTGCGTTATTGTCAAAAAAGCCAGAAATTGGACTCGAAATGGGCTACAACAAGTTCAGTGTAGAATTGGTCAATGGTTTTATTTTCCAAAAATGGGGTGAGGCTACTGTAATCGACAGTGATGGCAACGAAACCGAAATTGGAGTAAAAAGGTATGGCTACAACGGTACACTTAGAGCCAACTATTACTTTAGTCCAACTGAAACATTAGACGGTTGGTTTGTTTCACCACTAGTTAAGTATCGCTCACAAAAAATTCAATTTGAAAATCCTATCAAAAATCAGAGATTGGGAGCCGGATTTACCTTGGGTAGGAAAGGCCTCATTACAGAGAAAATTGGCTATTTGGCCGAGGGCGGGTTTGGATATTGGTTTGTAAACAAATACAAAGATAGTAATGGCATGGATGCTCCAGTCTACAGAGATGTACCGTTTATAGGAGACTTACTGCAAAAAATGGATAAGTATATGGTGCCTTGGTCGGTAACCGTATTTTATAGAATAGGAGAATAATAAACATACAAAATAAATATAATGCAAAAAATATTAAAGTTAGTTACCGCTTTTTTACTATTCGCTTCTGTGCAATCTACTGCCCAGAGAGTAGATATAGACAAAGCTAAGTTTGTAATAAAAAGGACTTTTCTTCCTAGAAATCCTTTGGCTGAGGATGTATTTTTCTATGGGGTCAATGTGAAGAATTCAGCATCTGTACGTCAATATTTGCAAGAAGACGAAATAGCAAGTAGAATAAAAATTGATGGTTTTCAAAGAGCTGACGGACAACCCAATTCAGTGACTATAAATATGAATTTTGACGAGTTTATTGTCAGAAAAAATGAGTTGACTTCTAGAACTGAAGAAACCAAAGATAAAGCGGGGAAGGTAACTAAAAGCTATTATTATCGGATCAAGCTGACATATACTTTAGGTGCAGCGTATGAAGTAAAATCACCTGATAGTAAAGATATTGTGAAATATGTGAATTATTACGATAACAACGACTTCAAAGTTTGGGAGTCTAGTGAATATTCTACTTCAGCCGAGGCAAATAGATATTATAATGATAATTCGGCTTCTATACGAGCCAATATTTTAACAAACCTTGTCAATGGATTAACAAATAGAATTTCAAGCTACTTGCGTTACGAAATTGGATTTGCATCACAGGAATTGAACGAATATTTTTGGATTCTTGATTCTAAAAAACATGACGAATTTGAGAACAATCAGAAAATTACTAAACAACTGATTGAAGAAATGAAAAGGTTTACTGCTAATTCAAAACCTGAAAATGTTGACGAGCATTTTAAACCATATTTTGACTATTTTAATAAATTAGCAAAACTCGATATGGAGGAAAAAGGCAATAAAAAATTGGTTTATGCTGCCTTGTTTAATTTATCGATTTTGAGTTATTATCTTGATGACCCCATTCAATCTAAAGTTATAGCAGAGCGTTTAATCAAAGATGATATAGACGAAAAAGATGGGAAAGAGCTGGTAAAAAATGCAGACTACCTGATAGATGTTTTCAAGAAAAACAATAAATTCTCAACCCATTTTGAACGCAAAATACCTGAAGCAGATGTTTCTCTAATACCTAAAAAGAATACGATATCAGCTGCAAATGTTAAGATAGTAGAAGCTCCTGCTGCCCGTTTCTTAGAAGGATTTGTCATAACTCCAGACGACAAGGAAGTCGAAGGGTATTTTTTCAATGAATTTGTAAATGCACCTTGGGAAGTGCAAGACGGCATCAGGTTTATACCTGCATCATTATTTAATGATGGCAAATATGATAAAAAATCTATTGAGAAATATTCTCCAAAAGAATTGAAAGGAATGGCTGTGGAGAAAAAGCTTTACATACCAATCTTGTTCAGTGATATTTCAAAATTGGCAAATGGAAGTCCGCTTGGTGCTACCTCAAAGAAGTATTTTATGGAAGTCATTAAAGATGGCAAATACAAATTATTAAAATATTTTGAAGCACCTCCTTCTACTATGGTCTTTTCAGGATCGATGGATGCAAAGCCGAATTTAGATAACCTAGAGGTATTCACTATTTTGCTATCTCCAAACGAAGAAAAAGGAAAAAGGCTTACTACTAGTACGTTAGAGGATGCATTGATGACAAACAAGGTTGCATTTGATAAATACCAGAAAGGTGAATATTCGCTAAACGGAAAGCCCATAAATGTAAAAAGAGATATGATTGACAGAATGACTGCAAAGTCTAGCTTAGACAAAAATATTAATCTGGAAGCAATTATGGAGGAATTAAACAAGAAATAATCTACTAGATTATCTATTCCATATTGGCCGAGACTATTTTTAGTCTCGGTTTTTTTTGTTCAAAATATTATTTTTGAAGAATTATATCATAAATACCGTCTTTCCGAACATCTATTTTGGGGAGTTTTTTTCTACTTTCAAAAAACAAATATCCTTTTTGTAAAGATTTCCAGAAGGTGTAGCTTGGGTTTTCTAAATGCCTATTTAGCTTATTGTCAGTCAACTCAAAAGGAAAAATATGTACTTCGATTTGCTTCTGGCCTCCATTTCTGGCCTGAACTGCCAGAGCATAAACTTCTTTTATTTTATCATCTGTCAACGGCACGCAGCCCACAGTAACATCTGAGCCATGTATAAATATGTCACTTCCAGGTTTTTCTTTTCCTAATATTTTGTCTGAGGCATTTGGGTAATTGATTCCCAAAGAAAGATGGAAACTACTCAATGGATTAAATCTGTCGATATGATAAAACCCCTCTGGAACTTGTAAGTCGCCTTCAGCACGTTTTGGGCCGATAATACCTGATG
>JAGNSI010000218.1 GCA_017988135.1 Pseudarcicella sp. | reverse complement strand
ATCATATCCAGTATGTGAAATAGAAGGACCATTTATAATAACGTCACCGCAATATTGTCCACCATCTATTGGTTCGTCACTATCAGAACCGCCACCTCCACCTTCTCCACCTTCTCCACCTTCTCCTTCTCCACCTTCTCCTTCTCCACCTTCTCCTTCTCCACCTTCTCCTTCTTTTCCACCTTCTCCTTCTCCACCTTCTCCATCATCATCATCATCATCATCATCCTCAGCTTTTGCCATTACATTTGAACAGATGCTCGAAATACCTTTATCCGTTTTAGAGTTGCTATTCACATTGGAACTTAGCTTGAGGTTGAGGGTTAGCACTAGGGCAAATGCACCTAAAAGTACCATTTTTCTTTTCATTTCATTAAAGATTTTAATACAAAACCTACGTTGATTTTGTATACGCAAATTGAAAAAAAAAAACACTTTTCAAAATGAAATTTGAGACAATTTGAGACAGTCTGTGTTTTTTTTAATAAACAATTCCTGTAATTGTAAGCAACTCAGCTTTGGGGCTTGCGTTGGTAAACACCTCAACTTCTCTTTTAAAATAACCTTTCATTCTATTGTCAAAAGCCACATCGATATAATATTCTTGTTTATTTCTACCTGATATACTGTCTATTTTAACTAGAGTACAATTACAATCTGGATGTACTTTTTTAATTTTTATTGGCAAATCACCTACATCTTTCAGTATAAATTTTCCATACTTTATAGTATTCTGAGAAATAGACCCAATATGTATGGTAAATGCATTAAATTTAACTTTTGCAATTTCTTCTGAAAAAAATTTATGCCTAAGAACTGATACAAAGCATAGTACAATAACTATTAGTATAAAAATATTTTTCATGGCATACTATTTTTTTGATGGCGATTTAAATACATACGTAACCAATACAGGATTGTCTTCTTTTTTAATCTTTTGCAGAATTTCAGCTATATTTTTATTTTTAGTGGCAATTCTTTTCAGAAAATCTTTGTCTTTTTTGAGAGCAAATTCTAATATATCATAACTTATAAAGCTCACAAAATTTTGATTATCAAAATCTACCCCTACTGGTGCATAGATAATACCGAAAATGCTATTCAATAATTCTGATGATTTTATACTTTGTTTGGTTTGTGTGTTATAATAAATTGTATTTGAAATTTTGTTGTCGCAGTATGAAAATACCAAATATTGACTGTTTTCGTAAAAATTATAAGATATAAAAGGATAATGCCTACTATTTTTCTCGTAAATATCTAAATCTTTTCTATACCTATAAGGCATCAATTTATTGTGAAATTTAATTTTGTATTTAGCATAAAAATTATCTTCTTTATAGGCAAAAATAGTGTCTGAATGAGCATTATTATACAAAATTCCGCTTGTATTTTTGGTAAAACCTCCCAAGTAATAACTTTTAATTATTTTGTCAGGAAACTGAAAATAAAAACTTTTATCTTTGTATTTTTCATCTAAAACAATAACATTTGGTCTAAGATTTGGATTTAGATAATTGTAATTGGTAAATAGAAAATTGCTATTCGACTTGTCATCATAGAGGAAATCGAAAGCGAAATAATTTATTTTATTTTCGCTCAAAAAGTTACCATAAGCATCGAATCTCAGCACTTTTCTATTTTGGCAAGAGTTAATCAAAAACTCTCCCTTTTCTATATCTACATCTAAACCATCTGGCGATAAGCATTCGCCAGGTCCAGAGCCTTTTTTGAACATACTTTTTAGAAATTTACCGTTTTGGTCAAAAATATTTACCGACTCAAAAAGCTTATCAAATACATAAAATTTATTTTTAAAAGGTATAACTTTAGGGAAATTACCCACCAATGATTCCACTTTAGTCTCTAAAGGAATTAGCCTCAAATTTTCAATACTTTCTAAAAATTGAGCTTCGGTGAGGCTAGAGGGCTTGGTTACATCTATGGTTTGAAGCGTACTTTCATTAACTACAATTTCAGAAAATTGATTTTTATTTTTACACGAAATCATAGAGAAGACAGCTAAAAAAAAATATGAACATTTGGAGTATTTGATTGGATTCATTTTTATCATGCTTATATATTATATATTCAAAAGAAAATAATCAGGCAAGTTTTTGTATACTTGCCTGAAATTTAGCAATTAACAATCACTACTAGGACTAGGACCGCATAATCTTACTGTACTTCCACCTGGGAAAGTAATTTCATGCCAACACTTGGTAGAAAGAACACCTGAATCATCTTCATCCTCTGCATCATCATCATCAGCATCATCAGCCTCTCCCCATCCATAACTTGCCTGAGCTAATTGGCTTGTTGTAAAACCCGTTTTAGAGTTGCTATTCACATTGGAACTTAGCTTGAGATTAAGCGTGAGGGCTAGGGCAAATGCACCTAAAAGTACAATTTTTCTTTTCATTTCATTAAAAACCTACGTTGATTTTGTATACGCAAATTGAAAAAAAAACACTTTTCAAAATGAAATTTAAGACAATTTGAGACAGGCTGCAATTATTTTCTATCTTTCAAAGCTAAATTTTTCAAAAAATCGGCGGTGCGTTGGTCGTTTTCTTTTTGGGGAATTCCTATTATTTAAGCTTCTCAGAAATAACACTTATGTACTGAATCGCAAATGAGTCTATTTTTTTATCTCCCCAAAAATAATGCGATGGCATATTGTACTTTTTATTGAACATAAAAAAATACGGTTTATGATTTTTCTCGATAGGTAAATGGATAGCATCGTTAGAAATAGTATAAATACGAGATTTCAAATGATTTTGACTTCTAAAAATCAATTCGTTACGTGGATTCTCAAAACTTGCTAAAACAATTAACTTATTTCCATCTATTGATTTTTCCATTTCTTTCAACATTTCTATGCCAAAGTCTAAACATGAACTGCAATATTCGTCGGAATACCTGAATACTAACACGGACTTTTCACCGACTGCTTCCACAAAATGTTTACTCTCTTTTTTATCAGACACTTTAAACTCGCCTAAAGGTTCATTCCAACTGGCATACATTATCTTTTGTTTTACCAATTGAATATGCTCTGTTTCCGCAAGTTGACGTATCAGGTTGCTATTTTGCTTTTCTAAATTCTGCTTTTCTTGGGTATCGGAACAGGAATACAACAACAGTGCTACCCACAAAATACTATTTTTCATATTTAGGGTTTATGGTGATAAGTTGTACAATAGGAT
>JAGNSI010000088.1 GCA_017988135.1 Pseudarcicella sp. | reverse complement strand
GATCCAGACCATGTTGAAGACGAAGAAACACTATTGGGCAAGAAAGCTTGGCTACATGCCGAATAAAATTTTTATATTAGTTTTTACAAAAAAGCACCTAAGAAATTAGGTGCTTTTTTTATGCCATATCTAAAAAGTACAATTATTTAATACATAATTTTAATATTAAAAAATATAACAATTACAATATAAAAACCTATCAAGTATAAAAAATAAATAAATTTAAGATTAAACAAATCTAGTTTATTAAAAATACCAATATTGATTAAAAAAATAAAAAAATTAGAAAAATAGGTTCAAAAAACCACCTAAAAATCTATATTTTGTGAAAAAAAACAAAAAAATGGTTGATTTTTCTAGATAAATATTTGTTTTATAAAATAAATAGTCAATATTTGTATTGTTAAATTATTTCAAACAAAACCCAATTACCAAATATTCTTATGAGAAAAATAGCAATTACAGTATTTTCTTTGTTGGCGGGATTCACAACAATGGCACAAGATTCTAAGAGTCCACTAAGTTTTTCTGGTTACCTAGATTCTTACTATTCTTATAATTTTAACAATCCAGCAGACAATTCAAATGGTGGACTTACTGGAACAGCTAGAGCTTTTGATTTAAAATCTAATCAATTCTCTTTGGGTTTAGTTCAAACCAAAGCACAGTATGCTACCGAAAAAACAAATGCAGTTATAGATTTAACTTTCGGGCCAAATGCTGAATTAGGACAGTATGGTAGCAAAGTAGGTTCATCCGTAATCATCAAACAAGCTTATTTTGACTGGAAAGCTACCGACAAACTTACTTTCACAGCTGGTCAGTTTGGTACACACATTGGATATGAAGTAATAGACGCTCCTATCAATTACCACTATTCGTTGTCTAATTTATTCAACAATGGTCCATTTTATCATGTAGGTGTAAAAGCAAACTATGCTATTTCTGATAAACTTTCAATTATGGCAGGTTTAGTGAACAATGTAGATCAATTAAATGACGACAACGACTCACCAGGTTTAATAGCACAAGTATATGCCAAACCAAACGACAAATTAAGCTTATACTTAAATGGTATCTACAGCAACGAAGCCAATGGAAACACTACAACTGGCAAAACACCAGATGCAAACTATGCGCTATTAGACTTAGTAATGAATTATCAAGCTACAGACAAATTCTTAATTGGCTTGAATGCAGCAACTGGCTCTCAAAGAGGAGAATACCAAACTGTTTCGGCTGGAGACACTGCAAAATCTTGGGGTGGAGCAGCATTGTACCTAAAGTATGATTTCAAACCTACCTACTCTATCGGAGCAAGAATTGAAAACTTCGATAACACTAACGGTGTACGTGGATTGGGACCTGCAAGAGTAACATCTATTACATTAACGCCTACATTCACTGTTGGAAATGGTCATTTATTATTGAAACCAGAATTCAGAATGGATTCATTCAATAAAGATTTCTTTACTGATGGCGACGGAAAAGCTACAAAATCTCAAATAACTGCCACTTGGGCAATGATTTATAAATTTTAGTTATCTTTAAAATTAGGCGGTTCTTGCAATCGCCTAATTTTTGTTAAAAATTCAGAAAAACTCCTTAAACAAAACACATTATGTCACAACAAAAACCAAATTGGCTTCCACTCATTATTTTGCTTGTAATAGCCGCTGCTGCTGCTTTTGCATTTAGCGACTCATCTCCTGTTAAAGCAATTGCTGAAGGGGTAAACTCAGGCGATACAGCTTGGATGATAGTTGCATCAGGCTTAGTACTTTTGATGACACCAGGTTTAGCGTATTTTTACGGCGGTATGGTAAATCACAAAAACGTAATTTCAACAATGTTACAGTCTTTCATCGCTATGGGAGTAATCTCTGTAATATGGATCATTTTTGGCTTTAGCCTTGCCTTTGGTGATTCTATTGGAGGATTTGTTGGTAACCCAATGACTTTCTTTATGTTCAAAGGTGTATTTGAACACCCTTTAGAATTGGTTTCAAACCTTGATCCTGCTGTAAAATTATCATTTACAATTCCATTTGCGTTATTTGCATTTTTTCAAATGAAATTTGCTGTAATCACTCCAGCACTTATTTCTGGTGCATTAGCTGAGCGTATCAACTTCAAAGCTTATGTTTTATTCATGGTATTGTTTTGTATTGCTATTTATGCTCCTTTAGCACACATGTGCTGGCATCCAGCTGGACTATTGTTCAACTACGGTGTATTGGATTTTGCAGGTGGAACAGTTGTACACATGTCTGCAGGTTGGGCAGCTTTAGCAGGTGCTTTGTACCTAAAAAGAAGAAGATCTCATGCAGATGCTAACATGTTACCTCCAGCAAATATTCCATACGTATTATTAGGTACTGCTTTATTATGGTTTGGCTGGTTTGGTTTCAATGCTGGTTCAGCTACAACAGCTGGCACATTAGCCGTTTC
The DNA here is from genome assembly GCA_017988135.1 of Pseudarcicella sp. GTDB lineage: Bacteria > Bacteroidota > Bacteroidia > Cytophagales > Spirosomataceae > JAGNSI01. The sequence goes on along the minus strand of JAGNSI010000088.1, from coordinate 8,119 downwards.
TGCTTTTGCAGTAACGCACGTTGCAGCAGCAAGTGCAGGTTTGTCATGGGTATTGTACGATGTAGCTAGAGGCAAAAAAGTATCTGCACTAGGTTTCTGTATTGGTGCTGTTGTAGGTTTAGTAGCTATTACACCTGCTTCTGGATTTGTAACTATACCTGTAGCTATATTCATAGGTGCTGTAGCGGCGGTAATTTCAAATATTTTAGCCCATTGGAGAGCTAACTCAAAACTAGATGATTCATTAGACGTATTTCCTTGCCATGGTGTAGGCGGTATGGTTGGTATGGTAATGACTGGTTTATTTGCTTCAAGTGCTGTGAATGGATTAGTTGCTGACCAAGGGTTGTTTATCGATGGTTCTATGACACTATTCATCAAGCACATGGTAGCTTTAGTAGGTGTTTCGTTCTTTGCATTTGTAGGTTCATACATCTTGTTGGTAATCACAGACAAAATAGTTCCATTAAGAGTTTCTGAAGAAGAAGAGAGATTAGGTTTAGATATTTCTCAACACGACGAATCGCTAATGGAAGCGTAATATTATTCAAATAAAACCACAAGTAAATGGTTCTTGTGGTTTTGTTTCAGGCAAAAAGCCCTCATGCATTGCAAGAGGGCTTTTTCGGTTTAAAACCAAATAACAAGCTGGTTTATATAAAAACACAAAATCAAAACATCTTCTAAATTCACTTCGATATACACCTCTTAAAATTAAGAAATAAAGGAAAATAAGAATGAGAATTGAGTTTGATAATGTTTTGGAAACCCTTACCCAGTTCAGGCATAATACGGAAGAAAATTCGGATTCTTATACACAATTGAACTCCATTTTTTCTAAAAAAGCAAAAAAGAAAAGCATTTCTTTACCTTTTTAAAAAAACAGAGTAATTGAGTGATTTAAATTAGCCCCCAACTTGTGAGCAGTTTTGTTTACTAACTCAAATAGCCTCATTAAAAAATAGATATGAAAAAAAATACTAAACATCAGATTTAGGTTTCTGATACTTCCACCTTTTATGAGACCAAAGGTATTGAGAAGGGTGAGCTGTAATGGTCTGTTCTAAATGCTGGGCAAAAACGTTTAAAATATCGCCTTCTTTTACAGAATGATAAGGTGGCTGAGCTATTTTTTTACACGATAAAGTATAAAAACCTCTTTTAACCCGTATCATTTGCATATAATAAACTGGGTAATTAAGCTGCAAAGCAAACTTTTCTGGTCCTCTAAAAAAACCTGTATCTTGCCCTAAAAAAGTTATCCAATGTGCACTATCAACCCCTGGTACTTGATCTGCTGCTAAAATCAAAATTCGTGTTAGCTTACGCCTTTCTAAAGTAGCTCTTACTGCTTCTTCTTTGCGTAGCAATGTCAAATATTGTGTACCAAAATGGGTACGAATAGTATTGGTCAAATTATCAAAAAAAGAACTAGAAAGCGATTTATACACAATATCAGAATTCAACTTATTGATATTCAAATAATGAATAATCCACTCCCAGTTACCATGGTGACCCAATACCAACAAAATGGGCTGATCTTTATCTAATTCATCACGTAATAAATTTATATTTTCAAAATTAATTCTTTTTTCAATTTCTTGTTTTGAAATAGTTAAACCTTTAAAAAACTCCAAAAAAACATCTGTAAAATGTGTATAAAACCCATTTCTCATCTGTTTCAACTCTTTATCTGAAGCACTTGGAAACGAATTTTTAAGATTCTTTTCTACTACTTTTCTTCTATATTTTACTCCATAATTTAGCACAAAACTTACAATATCAGACAAAAGATATAGTAAAGCAAATGGCATTCGTGATAAAATTTTCAAAAAAAACATAACTAATAAATTTATTTTATTATTCCTACAACCAAGTTTCAACACAAATTTAAACCGAAAAAACCAATATTATAGAGAATCATATCTGAAAGGGCATTTTTATAAAAAATAATTCGATTATTCTATCTCATTCAAGTATTTTTGAACAAAAAACAAATTCAGAATGATTATAGAAGCCCAGTATTTTCCTAGCATCAAATACATCGCAGCCATAAATGCTCACCAAGAAATCATTATTGAAGCTTACGAACATTTTGAGAAACAAAGCTACAGAAATAGATGTACCATTGAAACCAGTAATGGAAACGAACAAATGATAGTTCCGATAATAGATGGCACAAAAAAAATAATAATGAAAGATGCTCGAATAGACTACTCACATGAATGGTCACGAAGACATTGTAGGGCTATACAAACAGCTTACGGCAGATCTCCTTTTTTTGAGTATTATGCCGAACCTATATTTGAACTAATCAATAAAAAAATGACATTTTTACTGGATTTAAATCTAGAAATCCTGTCATTTTGTCTGAAAAATTTAAAAATAAACAAGCCTATATCTTTATCAGAAAATTATCAAAAAACGGTGATTGATGATTTACGCAATAGTATTCATCCTAAAAAAACAAATGAAAAATTGAATTTTTATTCCCCAAAACCATACAGACACAACTTTAGCGTAGATTTTATTGAAAATCTATCTGTAATAGACCTACTGTTTTGCCAAGGACCTAAGGCAAAAGAAATCATAGATTTATCTACCGTAAAATAACAATTGAGCATCATTCTGAGTTTTGGAATAGTTATTGATTTAAAATAAATATTAAAAATTTGAACATCTAATTTTGATATTTTAATTTTTATCGCTACTATTAATTCTCATAAATCAAACAGAATATTTATGCAAGCAAAATTTTCAAACAAAGTAAAAGAAGTCATCTCTTTTGGAAGAGCAGAAGCACTCCGTTTGGGACATGACTACATCGGCACTGAACATTTTCTATTGGGAATGCTCAGAGAAGGCGAAGGTTTTGCACTGGAAATTCTAGTACAATGTGGCATAAACCTAGCAACATTGCGTTCTGAAATAGAAGAAAATAGCAAGAGCACAGCTATGTCCAATAGCTTTTCTATAAAAGACATGAACGCCATACCGCTGACTCGTCAGGCCGAAAAAGTACTCAGAGTAACTTACCTTGAGGCAAGAATCTTTAAAACCGACTTGGTAGAAACAGAGCATTTACTAATGGCTATTTTAAGGGATGCCGACAATATTGCCGCTCAAATTCTCGAAAAAATGCAGGTAAGCTATGATTTGGTAAAAGAAATTATAGAATATAATACCAATCCGAATATGTCATCAAAGCCAAATATCAAAGCATCTTCTGACACTGACGACAATGACGATGAAGGTAAACTTTTTCAAGGCGGAGCCAATGCCGGAACAGGTAGCAAAAGCAATGAAAAGTCTAAAACGCCAGTACTTGACAATTTCGGTAGAGACCTTACAAAAATAGCTGAAGCTGGCAAGCTAGACCCTATCGTAGGCCGTGAAAACGAAATAGAAAGGGTAGCTCAAATATTATCAAGACGCAAAAAAAATAACCCTATATTGATAGGCGAACCAGGTGTAGGTAAAACAGCCATCGCCGAAGGTCTTGCTTTGAGAATAGTTCAGAAAAAAGTCTCAAGAATACTTTTCAATAAAAGGGTAGTAACATTAGATCTTGCATCTTTGGTGGCTGGCACAAAATACCGTGGACAGTTTGAAGAAAGAATGAAAGCTGTAATGAATGAACTCGAAAAATCGCCTGATGTGATTTTATTTATTGATGAACTTCATACAATAGTTGGTGCAGGAGGAGCTTCTGGGTCTTTAGACGCATCCAACATGTTTAAACCAGCTTTGGCTCGTGGTGAAATACAAGTAATAGGTGCAACTACGCTAGACGAATACCGCCAATATATCGAAAAAGATGGTGCTTTAGCAAGACGTTTTCAGACGGTTATGGTAGAAGCAACTTCTATAGACGAAACCATAGAAATACTGAACAATATAAAAGAAAAGTATGAAGAGCATCACCATGTAAACTATACACCAGAGGCAATCGAGCAAGCGGTAAAACTATCTGAAAGATATGTTTCTGACCGTTTCTTACCCGACAAAGCCATAGATGTTTTGGACGAAGTAGGTGCTCGTGTGCATATTTCTAATATTTCGGTTCCAGAAGACATCGTAATGTTGGAAGAGCAAATAGAAAATATCAAAAAAGAAAAAAATTCTGTAGTTAAATCTCAGAAATACGAAGAAGCTGCTCAGCTTAGAGACCGAGAAAAAAAACTAATAGAGCAGTTAGAAAAAGCAAAAATCAATTGGGAAGAAGATACCAAAAGACGAAGATACAATGTAACGGAAGAACATGTAGCTGAAGTTATAGCCCAAATGACGGGTATTCCTGTTCATAGAGTTGCCTCTACCGAAGGACAAAAGCTATTGAACATGAGCGAAGACCTTCAAGGAAAAGTAATAGGACAAGATGCTGCTATCAAAAAACTAGTAAAAGCCATTCAGCGTACTCGTGTAGGACTTAAAGACCCTAAAAAACCAATCGGCTCGTTTATATTTTTGGGACCAACTGGGGTGGGTAAAACAGAACTTGCCAAAGTACTTGCCAATTATTTATTCGACAAAGATGAAGCCTTGGTAAGAATAGACATGAGCGAGTACATGGAAAAATTCAGTATCTCAAGATTAGTGGGAGCTCCTCCAGGCTATGTTGGATACGAAGAAGGTGGACAACTTACTGAAAAAATTCGCAGAAAACCTTATGCGGTGATACTTTTAGACGAAATAGAAAAAGCACATCCTGATGTTTTCAATATTCTTTTGCAAGTATTAGATGATGGATTCTTAACAGATGGCTTAGGCAGAAAAGTAGATTTCAGGAATACCATCATCATCATGACTTCAAATATTGGAGCTAGAGATTTGAAAGACTTTGGCAGCGGAATAGGTTTTTCGCCAAAGGCAAAGGCAGACAATATTGATGAAATAGCAAAAAGTACTATACAGAACGCTTTGAAAAAAGCATTCTCACCAGAATTTTTAAATAGATTAGACGATGTAATCATGTTCAATTCGCTAGAAAGAGAGCAAATTCATCAGATTATCGACTTGTTGCTAAAAAAATTATTTGCAAGAATACTTAGTTTAGGTTATCATGTAGAATTGACCGAAAAAGCTAAAGACTTTATAGCTGAAAAAGGATATGACCCACAATACGGAGCTAGACCTTTAAATAGAGCTATTCAAAAGTACCTTGAAGATCCAGTTGCAGAAGAAATTTTAAAAGGTGACCTCAACGAAGGAGATGTAATTTTAGCTGATTATACCGAAGAAAAAGAAGAACTTACTATTACCAGAGTAAGTAAAAAAACGGAAAATGTAATTTAAATAAGCATTATCAATCCTCATTTTTTTTTCAAAAAATTGAGGATTGATAATTTTATAGATGCTATTACTTTTGTACCTAAATTTAAACATTACAGTTTCCAGTTGTCACTTTTAGAAGAGAAACCGTTAAAAAAGCATGAATGTGTTATGAGAAAGATTATTTGTTTGATATAGGAGAAAAAATATTGTTTATACATTTTGGAGGCGATGATTAAAACTTTTATTTATTGGACATACATTGACATAGAAATTTCTGATTTACAAAAGGTATTTGAAAGTTGTTTTAAAGATTTATCATTGGAAAGAGACTATGAAAACTTTTGAGAATGGCTAGACGGTAAAACAGTAGATGGGAATTACGAATTAAATGTTTCTAGACAACATAATTGGGAGCAAGGTATTTATGAAAAAGAGTTGACAATTATTGTGAAAACAAAATTGAACGAAAATGAAGATATTATTGCATATCGTTTAAAAAACATTTTTCAGACCCCACTTTATTATGGAAAAAGAGTTTATACAAAGGGAACAGAATATAATTACGAAATTGAAAAACAATATTAAAAAACGAACACCAAAAACAAAACCTTCGTTGTAACTAAAATCCAGACATAAATTCAATTTTGAAGTAACATTGAAACCGATTCAATCGGTGACGGTGCTTAAAATAGGCACTACGGATATTTCTAGTTTACAAAAAAAATAAATCGAAGTTCATAGAGCCCCTCACAACACTTACAAATATATGAATATCATAAACTCACATCATAACATATTCAAAATAATGAGTTTAAAAGCTCTAAAACGACTAATAGAACTTTAGGTATTAAGCTATGTTTCGAGAAAATTTAACAATTAAAACCTACTAAATAAATTGCTTTTTGTTGTCTGAATAGACAACTTTGTTACATGAACATTGAAAGACAAATTATTGCTTATAAAAATTACTTTCTCGACTTTTATAATGAATTGGAAGAGAACGAACAAGCAAAAATTGAATGGACATTAAAATTGATTCAAGTAACTCAAAAAGTACCAGAGAAGTATTTCAAACATTTGACGGGAACAAAAGGACTTTATGAAGTTCGAATTGAAGTTGGAAGTAACATTTTTCGTATTTTCTCGTTTTTCGACAAGGGAAATGTAGTAGTTCTTGGAAATGGATTTCAGAAAAAAAGCCAAAAGACACCTAAACAGGAAATCAAAAAGGCTCTTGAAATAATGGAAGAGTATTTGTTAGAACAAAAAGACAATGAAAATAAAGCTAAAAAACAAAGAAATGAACAAGGAAAATAGTAATATCACAACACTTGACCAAATTTTAGATAAAAAGTACGGCACTAAGGGACAGCCTAAACGAGAAGAATGGGAGCAACAATTTGAATCCTTCAAGCTAGGCGTTTTGCTTGAAGAGGCTCGAAATAAAATGGGTCTAACACAAGAACAACTTGCAGAAAAGTGTGGAACAAACAAATCTTATATTTCGAGAATTGAAAACAACGCAACAGATATCAGGCTATCGACATTGATGAAAATTATCCAGCAGGGTCTCGGTGGACATCTTAAATTAACACTCCAACTTTGACAATAAGTAAGAGTTCATATACCACCAAAACAAAACCTTCTTTATAACTGAAATCCAGACATAAATTCAATTTTGAAGTAACATTGAAACCGATTCAATCGGTGGAGGTACTTAAAATTGGCACTGCGGATATTTCTAGTTTACAAAAGAAATAAATCGAAGTTCATAGAGCTCCGCTTAATACTTACAAATATCTGAATATCATAAACATACATCATAACATATTCAAAAGAATGAGTTTAAAAGCTCTAACCTAAACTCAATACTTTAGATTGGTGGCAAGCGTATTAAACACTCTACAAACTTTTAAATGATAAATTAAAAATGGACATTAGGTTATTAGTTTGATTCTCACATTGGTTTCAGCTGTATTCTTATGATGATGCAGGTCATACATTAAATGAAAGATATATGATGGGTGGAACTGTGGAAGGCAACAAAAAAGCCCGTATAGATTCGGAACAAAGGATTTTAGATTTCCTTGAACGTTTGTCGGAAGAGTAGATTGGTAGTAAAATAAAGTGCATTAATTACAAAAATCTGATTAGAGTACTGTTAAAATAAATAATTAATTATATAAATAATTTCAACCAACACTTATTATTTTGTCAAGATAAATATTATTTTAGATTGTACTAAGTTACTAGAATGAGCTACCGAAGGTTTAGTTCAACAGCTTTTTAATACAAGTGGGGACTAAAAGAAGTAATTGAACTTTGGAAATTATTTTGTAATTTTATTTTTGAGAATGTAAATCACCTAACATAAGTAAGTAATTTATCATAAGTTGTTTATATCTTCTTACGTTTCGAAAGATGAGTTTCAAGGTTAGCAACATGACCACAATACCTTTGACTCGTGGGCTAATTCAGTAAAAATGCTTAAAAAAAACAATCTCAATAAAATCTTGTAAAATAATCGGAAAAGCATATAAACCGAAAAAATAATGCACAACAGAAACTCATAGTGAGTAATTAATATATATTTAAAATTTTAACAGAATGAAAAGAAAATTCAAAGTTATGTCAATTGCATTTGCAATGTCAGTTATGTTATCGTCTTGTTTTTCGTACACAAGCATAGTAGGAAAAGGTGCTCAAGGAAACACACAAGTAACCAAGTGGAACCATTATGAGTATAAGTGTCCACCCCTTCTGTAAAGTTATTGATTAATTTATGTATAATTTTTTCCATACGACAAAAATACGGGAATTGTTTCTTATTATCAAATTATTCTTT
>JAGNSI010000087.1 GCA_017988135.1 Pseudarcicella sp. | reverse complement strand
CCGCTACTTTATTTCGATCAATTCATTTATTAGAGCTAAAATAAAAAAGAAAGTGGGTGATACTGTGAAACTAGTTTTGTTTCAAAATACAGTGTTAAATGAAAATGAAGAACAACAATGCGACTATCAAATATGGATAGATTGCTTAGAAAATGAACCAAAAGCATTTGAAAAATTTCATTTATTAGAAAAAACAGAACAAGAAAAAATCATTGATTGGATAGCATCAGCCCAAAATGATACCACCAAAGTAGACAGAATAAGCAAAAGCATAGACAAACTTTTGTTGGAAAAATATAAATAATCACAAAAAAAGGCTCACAAGCCTCAAAAAACTATGCTAAAATCAATGACAGGTTATGGTAAAGCTACCACCGAAACCAAAAACATAAATGTAACAATTGAAGTAAAATGCCTAAATTCTAAATTCACAGATATTTACTGTAGAATTCCTAAAAACTTTTCGGCAAACGAAATAGAAATAAGAAACATACTTACCCAAAACCTAGAAAGAGGCAAAATAGAACTGAACCTAAACTTTCAAAAAAATAACAACGAAGCCAGTAGCTCACTCATAAACAAAGCGCTGGTAAGCAGTTATATTAAAGATTTAGAGCAAACTGCCAACGATATTTTTGGTCAAAAAATCAATGAAACCGAAATGCTAAAAATAGCTTTATCGATGCCCAATGCTTATTTGCCAGAGCCTGTAAACGAAAATGCAGCCACAGAAGACTGGAAAGTCATCAACGAAACACTCGAAAAAGCAATTACAGAATGTAACGATTTCAGACTGAGAGAAGGTAAAATAGTTATAGAAAAATTCAAAGAATATATTCACAACATAAGCAAAACTCTCTTAGAAATTGAACAACAAGATGCTTTAAGAATTCCTCAAGTAAGAGAAAGAATAGAAAAAAATGTAAAAGACCTAGTGGGTGACGAAAATTTTGACAAAAATCGCTTCGAGCAAGAACTCATTTACTACGTAGAAAAATACGATATTGCCGAAGAAAAAACCAGACTACAAACCCACCTTAGCTATTTCATAGACATCTTAAATGCGGGAAATGGCAAAAAATTAGGCTTTATGGCTCAAGAAATTGGTAGAGAAATAAACACTATTGGTTCTAAAGCTAACGATGCAACCATTCAACGTTTAGTAGTAAGCATGAAAGAGGAATTAGAAAAAATCAAAGAACAAACTGCTAATATTTTATAAATTTAGTTTTCGATATAAACCAATATCAAAATGTTTCGTAAACTTGTTTCTTTAGTGCCATTTCTAATAGCCATAGCTTTGGGAATTTTTGTTTGGGAGAAAATCAAACAATTCAAAAGTCCATTTGCCGAAACATCTGAAGTAAATCACAACATTATACTTCAAAAAGTAACAGCTATGGGCAAATTAGAATTGGTAAAATACCGATTTAAAGACCTTGTAGAAAGCAAAATAAGTAAACAGTTTTTGCCCGATGCAAAAGTATTGTTAATAGTGGAAGGCGAAGCAGTAGGTTGTGTTGATTTCACAAAAATAAATAGCACAAAACTAATTGATGAAGCGCAAATTTTAAAAATTGAATTACCAAACCCCGAAATTTGTTATTACAAAATAGACCATAGCAAATCTAAGGTTTATGACACACAATTTGCCTTATTGGATGAAACTAAATTGATAGAAAACGCTTATAAAGAAGCAGAAAACAACATTCAAAAAACGGCAATAGAAAACGGCATACTTGAACAAACAAAAGTGAATGCTACAAAAATTTTGCAACCCATTTTAGAAAAAATGGCAAACAAAAAAGTAGTCATTCACTTTGCACTAAAAGACACTAAACGCAACTTGAAATAGTTTTATTTTGCAACCAATATTGGTTTAATAAAACTACCCATCGGTGTGTTTACTTTTACCAAATAACGCCCAACAGGAAGCTGAGAAACATCTAATCTAACTTTATTTGAAGCTAATTTAGTAGAATTTACGTTTATTTGTCTAGCTGTCATGTCTGTAAACACCCAATTTGTGTTGGCATTTGCCAATACCTCAGACTCCATAGTCACATATGATGCACTTGGATTAGGAAACACATTGAAGCTTTTTTCTATTTTCAACCTCTCGTTACTCAGCACAGCTGCCTTTGTAAAAATGGGAGCAGCTTCGTAATTTTTATTTTGTAAAATTTCATTTACTGTCTGCGAACTTGCTCCCATCCAATCTCTCAAAACAGCGGCATATACAGTATGAAATTCGTTTTGTAGTTTGATATTATTGTTTTCCAAATCTTGCAAATCTGGAGTTTTACCAATCACCTGATTCTCAACAGCATTTCCAAAAACAAACATTGGCGATGCCCATCCGTGGTCAGTACCATAACTACCATTAGAAACCGCCCTTCTTCCAAACTCAGAAAAAGTCATTCCTATTATCTTATTATCTTGACCTTGAGCAATCATATCTTTCATAAAAACATCTACAGCTTCTGAAAGTTTACTAAGCAACATTGCATGCTCACCAGTAGTTGTATCAGTACTTTCTACTTGTTTAGAATGGGTATCAAAACTACCTAAAGAAACATAATAAACTTTAGTATTCAATCCTCCACTTATCAATTTTGCTACAGTTTGAAGCTGTGTAGCTAGCGTATTGCCAGTAGGATATTCTACTTTATTTTGACCTTTTTCGTTTGCCGATTTTAGACTTGCACCGTATTTGAGAGACAAAGTCTGCTGATCTCGCATAAAAGAAACAAAATTACCTACTGTAGAATTGGGTAAAGCTCCGTCTAGCACATAAGAATTTGTACCTATATTTTTAATAAAACTATCTACATTATTAATAGCTAGTGCTGGATTGTTTTTCTCAGAATTGAATGCTGCAGAAGCAACAGCATCTATCTGTATCGCCAAAGGATCTGAATAATCAGACAAATTAAAATCATCTAAATATCTACCCAACCAGCCAGTATTCAACATTTCGCCAGGTTTTGATGCTCCAGTTTGCCAAATATTGGTTGCTTCGTTATGCGAAAAGCTAGGTTTTGGATACCCTGCAGAATGCACAATTGACAATTTTCCTTCGTTATATAAATTTTGAAAACCTACTAAAGATGGGTGAAAACCTATATTAGAATTAGATTTCAATTTCAAAACTTTATTTTCTGGAATGGCAATATTCCCTCTTACTCCTTGAGAAGCGTAAGATTGATACTGGTCGAGTGGAATTACGGTATTCAATCCGTCGTTTCCACCTTTAAGTTGTATAACTACTAATATTCTGTCGCTTGAAGAAGCTGCCAAATCTTGTATAGCAGCCATAAATTTTGTGTTAGGTTTATTATAAGCAGTAGCACCAAACCCATCTAATACTAATGGTATAGCTAAAGATGAAGTTGCTAATTGTATAAAATCTCTGCGTTTCATTTTGTGTTTATTTTATTTTTTATAAACTAAATAGAGTTTAATAATACTCTATATGAAATGGTAATGATTAGATGTTTAATTCAATTGATATTCTGCCAATCTAAAAATATACTTTAACAAGTTGTTAATTTTAGGTTTCACCTTAGCAATAGCTAGGGCATTGCTTGGGTTTGCCTTGTATGCTTTCCAATCTGTATCCCATTGGCTACGAGTTGTGGTACCAGATAGCAACACATTGTCTGTTAGAAACAACTTTTGAGCATCTGTAATTGGCACTGCTATCAACCACTCTACAAAGAAATTCACTATTGTGGCAGGGTCATTTGGATTAGGTAATTTGCTTACTACATTTAAAACTTTAAAATCTAAATTATAAACAGGCAGTCCTGTTGTAAAACTATCCGTCATTAAATTTCTTTGAAGTAGAGTACTTGCTGAAATCCACAATTTATCATATTGCAACTCATAATATGGACTCCATCCAAAAACAGATGGTTGGTCTATTAAATTCATCTCCATTTCTCTAGCCTTGTTAGTAAAAAAAGTCAGTGTATCAATATGCTTTTTTAGACCTGTAGACTCGTCAGGTACTAAATACTCAAAACTCCTCAATGTACCTATCATTAAATCTAATGGAGATTTTATCTGAACACCAATATGTGCTTCATCAAAAAAATGTTTACTTTTAAAAAATGAGCTTAAAAGTGGTTTTATTTCGTAATTTTTCCTAAAATCGTTAGCTAGAGGTTTGATAAAATCTCTTTCTGCTTCTAGGCTAATTTCTGAATTTATAAACCAACGATATAGCTTTCTGATTATAAAAAGTGCCGTTTCGTTTTGAGCTAAAATCATATCTACAAGCTGATTTAACTCATTTATAGCATCAAATTGTATTTTACCTCCTTTAATGACTTTATTACCGTAAAAACTTGAGAAAACTTTATCTGAGGTATCATGACGTTTCAAGTCAAACACATGACCTACGCCTGCTTTAGTCTTGTTTCTATAGTTGGTATCTACCCATCCTGTCAATACTTTAGCAGCCATTTTTACATCATCTTCAGTGTAATTTCCATCACCAATGGTAAAAAGTTCTTGCAACTCACGAGCAAAATTTTCGTTAGGCTTGCCTACTATATTTTCATTATTATCTAAATATTTAAGCATAGCAGGTGCTTTAGTCATATCAAGAACAAATTCTTTAAAATTCCCCAAAGCATGTTTTCTGATAGTTTGAATATATTGATAAATAAATCTCGACTCTTGAACCAAAGAAATTGTTGTTACAAAATGATTTTGCCAAAACAAACTAGTTTTTTCTAACAAAGTCAATTCCCGTTCTATCATTAAATTCATAGACCATGTTCTTACTCGACCCCTTCTTTTATTGTCTAACGTTTGCATTAATGTTTGATCTGTTTCGGGAGCTCCCCAAGGCAGTTTAACAAAATCATGTCCATCATAGTCTTTAGGATCAGGCAGTTCAGGCTGTGGAGCTAATAAAATATCTACAACATAGCTAGCTGTTTTACCTGTAAGTTCTTTTATTTGAATAGGGGAACCACCAAAAGAGGCTCTTCTTAACAGATGGGCTACTTGTTGGCTTGATAATGGGTTGGTGTATAAATCTGTGAGTGCCATTTAGTATATTAAAATTATGTAGTATATAATGAACTGTCATTGAGACTATTTAAGTAAAGATAAGTTTAATATGAATATAAAAAAAATATAAAAAATTAATTTAAAAATTATACTTTGAAAAAATTAAAAATTGAAAAAATTAAAAATAACGGAGCTATTTTATAAGACAGGAAAAATAAAGTAAATTTGTGAAAACTTAGCAATATGATAATCGCAAACCCTATATACGATACTGTTTTTAAAAAAATGATGGAAAACGAGCGAGTAGCTAAATTTTTCATCGGAACGCTATTAGATCAAGAATTTGAAAACATTGAAGTAAAGCCACAAGTATTCACATATACCAATGAATTATTGGGACTAGCTGTTTTTAGATTAGATTTCATAGCAACTCTCAAATTAGAAACAGGTGAACTAAAAAAGGTTTTGATAGAAATTCAAAAAGCAAAAAACTATATCGATTTGATGCGATTTAGAAGATATTTGGGCGAGCAATACAAAAAAGAAGACGTAATTAACGCCCAAAAAACAATACTGCCTATCACAACAATTTATATATTGGGATTTAAATTACCAGAACTAGAAACTGCTTGTATAAAAGTTGAAAGAAATTACAAAGACTTAGTAAACAAAAAAATAATAGACAAAAAATCTGATTTTATTGAAAAATTATCTCACGATTGTTATATTGTTCAAGTAGAAAGAATTACCAACAGATTTCAATCAAGTTTAGACAAACTTTTAAGTGTTTTTGAGCAAAATCATTTCACTGACGACCAAAAAATAACCAAAATATTTTCACACCCAACTGATAATGAAGACCTAAAATTACTAACTGGAATATTGCATCATAGCGGAACAAGCCCTGAAGAAAGAAAAATTCTTGAAAATGAAGAAGAAGCCTGGAGAACTGTAAATGCTGCATTTGAAGACAAAGAAAAAGAACTGGTACTAAAAATAAAGGAGAGTGAAAAAATAATTAATGATAAAGATAAAGCTTTGGAAGAAAAAGATAAAGCTTTGAAAGAAAAAGAAAAAACTTTAGAAGAAAAAAACAAAGCTTTAGAAGAAAAAGACAAAGCTTTAGAAGAAATTAAACATCAATTAGACGAAATCAAACGAAAAATTGGATTATAAATGTGAAAAATACTAGTTTGTAGGTGTTAAAAGCTGATAGCCCAATAAATACTGAACCCTTGCTCCTATTGGTTGATGAAACACAAAAATCTCATAGGTATTTTGTGTTTGTGCATAAGAATTATCTATCAAGTGTTCGTCTATAGAATGGTCGTTTTTCTGAAACGAAAAATGGTAATTATATACGCCTTGTTTTAATAAAAGCTGGCATTTGTAGTTTTGAGAAATGGGATCAAAAAACATTTCATTTTTTTCATTGAGCTGCCAATCATTAAAAATTCCATTTATAAAAACTTTCCCATCGTACATTTTTTGAGAATTTAACTCAAAATTAGCTTCAATATAATCCGCTTCTGTTTCTCCTCTATGTGTTTCGTAATTATCTATTGCCTGCATGCCATCAAAATCTGGCGATTGCACATAAGTAAGACGAGTATAAACGTCATCTTTTCTAACAAAAACTTTTGTAATATCTTCATCTTGCCTTATTCCAGCTACATTTTTAAGTCTAATTTGGGTACTTCTCAGGTCTACCATTCTGAACTCATTGCCACCTTGAAACAAATTTTCATTCTCAAAAAATTGATATTCTATAATTTTAGAAGAATTATTTACCATAAATGGTTCAGGTAATTTTACCATTTTGTCGTCTCTAAAATTTTGCCTTATGTACACTTTTAAATCTTTTTGTGGATTTAAAATTTGATGACCTGCGAAATTTATTCCAAAATTCACTTCTTGGCAGTTTGTACGAAAAATGGGATCGTTGGAAGGTAAAACTTTAGCCTGAATTATTCTCATTTTGTTTTCAAAAACCTGAAATCTTTTTACCAACACAGAGTCATTTTCGTCTTTATTTCTATAAACGTAAACTATAAAATTACCTGAAACTTTGGTTTTAGGAATAGATACTGAATAATGGTAGTAACCTATTTTGGTAGCAAAAGAAGGCTTGAAGTCTTGAATAGGAAAGTCGTTGTATTCGCTCAAAAACTCAATTTCGTTGAGCGAAGAAGATGTCCAATTGGCATTACAGTGAACTACCTTGCATCTAAAATCTAAAAACTCGTTTGATAAATAATCGAAAGCAAGGGTGAGTGGATAATTTTCGTGTAAAGAAATTACGGGCGGTTTTAGTGAAAAATTGGGGGAATAGTTAATTTGCTCTTGTGGATAAATCTGAACAGTTTTAATATTTTTATCATAAACCATATTTTTAAATACAATATTCTGACTCAAAATATAATTACTTGTTCCAAAAATAAACATCAATACAAAACAAATTTTAAAAAACGTACCTTTTGTCATTGATGTTTATTTTGAGATTATAATTTTAATTTTTCAAGCTATGCTTCTAATTTTTCTAACTCAGTAACTGCTACTTCCCAGCTTTTGTTGGCAATTTCTAGTTGCTCTTTTACTTTTTTATATTCATTATTTGTTTGTTCCAACGCTTTGGTATCATTAAAAATTGCAGGATCAGCCAATTGATTTTCAACATTTTGAATTTTACTTTCTATTTCACTGATGCTTACTTCTAGTTCAGCTATTTTTTTATTTAGTTTTTTAATTTCTTGCGTATTTACAGGAGCTTTGGTCTCTATTTTTTCTACTTTTTTTTCCGAAACAACTATTTTAGGTGTTTCTTTTTCTTTGTGTCCAGCTGCTTTTCTATCTTCCATCCAAACCTCATATTCGTCAAAAGTACCTGGAAATTGTTTTATTTCGTAGTCTTCGATATACCAGATTTTGTTGGCAATTTCAGACACAAAATATCTATCGTGAGATACTACTACATAAGTGCCTTCGTATTGTTGCAGTGCTTGTATCAATATATTTACTGATACCATATCAAGGTGATTGGTAGGCTCATCTAAAAGCAAAAAGTTGGCTTCCGAAATCAGTACTTTTGCTAATGCTACTCTTGATTTTTCTCCCCCAGATAATACTTTAATTTTCTTGAAAACTTCTTCTCCCGAAAACAAAAAACATCCCAATATTCCTCTTAGCTCCATTTCGGTTTTTGCAGAGCCGGCTTGTGCCAATTCTTCAACTAAAGTATTGTTGATATTGAGGCTTTCTAACTGATGTTGAGCATAAAATGAGTCGATTACATTATGTCCCAAAGTACGGCTTCCTTCTATATTTTCAGAACCGTCTATTATTCTTAAAAGTGTCGATTTCCCTTTTCCGTTAGCTCCAATAAGGGCTATTTTGTCACCTCTTTCTATGGAAATAGTAGTATTTTTAAGAATTACTTTTTCGCCGTATGCTTTAGACAGATCCTCTAAATTCATAATAAATCTACCTGGCTGGATGCCAAAATTGAACTTAAAATTCACTTTTGCGGCCTCTCCTGCTACTTCATCTATCAGCTCTAGCCTATTCAGTGCTTTTACCCTAGATTGTACTTGCCTTGCTTTGGTGGCTTTGGCTTTGAATCTTTCTATAAAACGTTCTGTTTGCTTGATGGCTGATTGTTGGTTTTCGTAAGCACCTCGTTGAATCTCATCTCTCAGTTCTTTTTCTTCCAAATAAAATGTATAATTTCCTGAGTATACGTTGATTTTAGCTCCTGATACTTCTGCTATGGTATTTACGGTATTATCTAAAAAAAATCTATCGTGAGAAACTACTATAATGGCACCTTCGTAATCATTAATATATTTTTCTACCCATTGTATAGAGGGCAAATCAAGGTGATTGGTGGGCTCATCTAACATAAGCAACGATGGCTTTTGAAGCAACAATTTAGCCAACATCACCCTCATACGCCAACCTCCCGAAAAAAGCCTTAATGGTCTTTGCAGTTCTTCTGTAGTAAAACCCAACCCTTCTAAGATTTCTTCTGAACGTGACTGAATGGTATAGCCTCCCAAACCTTCAAATTCGTCTTGTAATTTTGCCAACTTGTCTATGTCTTTTTCTTCATAGTCAGTTTCCATTTTAGTGAGCACTTTATCTATTTCGGCTTGAAGAAAATTTTCTCTTTCAAATGCCATCATGGCTACTTTCAAGATAGATTCATCACTTTGAAAACTTAACAAATCTTGATTTAAAAAACCGATACTTGTGCTTCCTGATTTAGAAATAGAACCCGCATCTGGCTGATATTCTCCAACAAGGAGCTTCAAAAGCGTGGACTTGCCTGTTCCGTTTGCTCCTATCAAGCCTATTTTGTCTTTGGGTTTGATGTGTAAGTTTGCACCATCGTACAAGGGGCGACTGCCAAAATAAAATGAAAGGTTGTTTACTGATATCATAGTACAAAGATACGCAGGAATAACTATTCTGCAATTGCAGTAAAGAATTGCTTTAAACTACAAAGTAAATTTGACCCAAAAAACATCCAATAATCAATATGTATTATAATACTCATAAATAGTAAAAATTAGAGTTTATCGAAAATCAATTTACTATACAGTATGTCACTTTTTCAAAACAATGTGTGTGATAGATTAAACTATGCAAGCTTTGAAATTCTTTTATTGCAATTATTCTTTATTCAGAATATTTTAATCAATTGAAAAAAAAACAACAATTTGAGTTAAATTTCTATTCATAAATATCAAAAAATTCCCTCTTTTTGACGAAAGAGGGAATTTTTTGAACTTTATACAACTATTTTTGTGGTGTTTGCAATGTTTGCCATTCATGTGGTTTTTTAAAATAAAGCCCCCCATTAACAGACTTAAACCAAACTTCATACTTTGATGTCATTTCTTTCAACATTTTTGAATTTGACTTAGCCAAATCTTTTGTCTCTGAGCCATCCAAATCCAAATTATACAATTGCCAATTTTCTCCTACATTTGAAACAATTTTCCATTTACCCATTCTCATTGCTCTATTACCTTCATGTTCCCAAAATAGGGGTCTATCAGTTGCAAAAGTTGTACCTTTAAACACCGGCAACAAACTTTTACCTGGATTTGGAGTCAATTTATTACCATTATATTGGTCAGGATAAGTTACTCCAGCTAGCTCCAAACACGTTGGCATAATGTCTATCAAATGCGATGGAGCTTCTATAATTTTTCCATTTAACTGCTTATTGATTCCATTTGGCCAAGAAGCTATAAATGGTGATGCAATTCCACCTTCGCTGGTATTGTGTTTGTACAACCAATAAGGTGTGTTGCTCAACTCGGCCCAACCTTGTGAAATAAATACTGAAGAATTAGCACTACCCCAATCTTTTCCTTTGGTTATTCCTTTTGCTTTTCCTTCTGCATTACCGCCGTTATCACTCATAAACATGATAATGGTATTTTCGTAAACTCCTTTATCTTTCAAACCTTGCACTAAGTCTCCAATGCTTTTATCTAATCTACTTACGGTAGCTGCGTAAATAGCCATAATATTATCTTGTCTTATTTTTTCTTCTTTAGACAATGTATCCCATTTGGGAATTAGCTGATTGATGATCGGCAATTTTTGTGTGCTTTTTAT
>JAGNSI010000217.1 GCA_017988135.1 Pseudarcicella sp. | reverse complement strand
ATCTCACTCCATGCTCTTGATTGCTAAATGTCTGTTCAAAATTGTCTTTCAAATCATCTGATATATACTGCTGTCTAGAATTAGACTCCGAGTATAAATAAACAGGAAAGGACTCCTTACCTAGCTTAATGGTGTGATTTCCATATTTTAGTCCTCTCATGATTCCGGGATAATTATTATCGTAGTATTGGAATGTTGAAAGGATTTTTGCAAAAGAGAATTTAGTTTCGAATCGATACCCAAACATGTACCCCAAGTTAAATTGGCTTAAAGAGTCTGGTTTTTCGGTACCATAACCTGCTGAAAAATTAACTATTTTTGTTTTTGAATATCTTTTTTCGAAATCATGTATACTAAAAAATACTAATTTATCATTTTCATTATCCTTAACCATCAATGCATTTACTCCAATTTTAATATTATCCCTCTTATTATTTTCTTGTTTAAACCCAAAAATCTCGCTATCATTAAGCTGGCTTTTTAAACCGTAAAGCTCATATTTTTTTCTTCTGGAGCTAATAAAAGCTACTTTTGAACCAATTCCATTAATTTGATAATTAAAAAACATATTTTGATTTCCTATATTTAGCTCAAATTTACTGGTCCTATATTCTAAAGAATAAAACTTTGAGTTGATGGAATAGTCACTATTAAATGCATTGGTCCTAGCTATAAAGTTTAGCGTTCTTTGATTATCAAAATCATAACTTCCACTAAAGCTAAAAAATGAATATCCTTTTAATCCTCCAAAGGAATTGAGACTAAAATACTCAATACCCAAGGGTAAATAGTTGTATTTTTTTTGATGTCCAAGATAAGTCTCAGATGTAAAATATACAGAACCACTAAGCATAATCGTTTCATTTTTTGCCTTAACATAAAAAAGCACATTATTAGATTTATTGTTTCTGTATCTAGTGGCAACATACACCTTTAAGGTTGTATCTTTCCCTGGCCAAAGCATCACTTGTGTACCCTCCGATGGAATGCTAATTTTAAGGTCACTCTTTACACTTATCTCAAAAAGCTCCCTTTTATTTCCTTTATTTTTGATTCTGAGTTGAAACTTCGAAAGACTATCTTTTTCGCCGATAATTAAACTTTGTTCAATTAGACTAGTGTTCCAATTGGTATTTTGATTGATTTTGATATAAAAACTTTTGGCATCTTCCCTTCCCGTGACTGGGTCTTTCACGAACATCGTGATTGGATAATTGATATCGCCATGGGCCGATTTAGAATGTGCGATTCTGAACGGAATAGTTTGAAAATCTCCCCTTCTTATCTCCAAACTGGCGTTTGGGACTGTAACAAAGCTCCACCCAGAAGGTAAAATAAACCTTATACCAAGCGTTTGATTCTGATTCGAAGTATTATTAATTGTAACTGAATTAAAAGCAAACTGTCCATTTTTAATCAAAACAGTATCTTTCATAACATGAACCGAAAATCTTTCAATAGCCATATTTTTTTGCCCTTTAACTTCATTTGTTTGCAAAAATGAAATCAAAAAGCACAGAAAAGCAGCCATCGATATTTTACGGCAGGTGAGCATTTTTTTGGGAAAGCGTTTTTATTTGTAGTTTTAAAAAACTTATTTGAAAAAAATCAGGGTGCTGTAACTGTAAATGTAACCCCCAAAGTATAGGTAGCAGGAGAAATATAACCTGGGTTAGCTACGTAATCGATCAAAAAAGTATTAGAACCAAACCCCCCTCTTGACCCTGTGGCTAAGGATTGATCAGTTGTTGTCAAACTAACATTTGCTGTGGTTCCATTCTTCCTTACTGCCAAGGCACTAGCAGGAACATTTGCATCACCACCGGCAGTAGTTGCAAAATTAACTGTATTGGCCTTTACACTGACAGTCCATGGCTTGTTTGACCTAACTCTTAACCCAGCAGCAGACAAGTTGGTTTTTCCAGATTCGAAATCTGTAGCAGTGGCAAATGTAAACCCTAAGTTTTGGGTTGTATTGTCAAAGTCTAACTCAAGTATATTGTTTATAGCAAGGGTAACTGTGTGTGTTTTAGTAGTACTTTGTGCATTGGTATTCATACCTAGAAGAATTCCAAATGCGATAGTAAATAATAACTTCTTCATTTTTTTAAATAATTTAAATATTGATATTTTTTTGGGGAGGGGGAATGAAATTGTCTTTTGTAAAACAACACGACCCTTTTGATTTTCATAAAATCTTACGCCCTAATTAATAATACTTACTGAGTTGAACTTTTATCTGATGCTTTACTCAAAATCATCTCTGAGTTGCCCTCTTAGTCATTAATTCTAACTGTTTACGATAAAGCATACTATTCTCCAATCTACAGTTTGGCAAAAAAAAGTTTGCTTGTAACAAAACATTTTGATGAACTTCTAATTTCGACTTGGTCGATATCAAGACTTCGGAAGTATCACTTGTTTTTGAAAAAAAAGAATAAGGGTAGTTGTTCAAAGAAGCTATCGATAATGAAGTTTCTATCAACATCACTCCATTTGGGAGGTCTAAATCAGACTTTTCTGGAAAAGTCAAAATTGAGTTTTTTTTCATTAAAAAAGCATATTTAAAATGCGTTTAGATTAGACTAAACTCATTTAGTTACAGTTAATATTAGAACTTAGCACGTTAAACTAATTCTAAATATTACATGTCAACAACTATGCCAAAATTATTAAAGGGATATGAAAAATAGATAAGTATCTAAAAATCAATACATTGAAACTGGTTTTTTTTTAAAACATTCGACAATACACAACGTTCTCTTTCGCTCTAAGTCAGGGAGTGGTAAGGGTATAGGTAACTTCCAAAGTATAGGTATCTGGTTTTATATAGCCAGGATTGGCAATATAATCAAGAATCACTTTGTTTTTATCAAAACCTCCACTATTACCAGAAGCAATAGTCTGTTCGAAAGTCTCAATAGCCACAACTTCTTGTGCCCCAGTTTTTCTAACTAAAAGAGATTTGGACAGGATTTCAGTATTTGTCAAATTTTCAGATAAAAAAGTTGGAGAACTTGATTTAACTGAAATCACCCATTTTTTGTTTGAGTTTACTTTTAGGCCAACCGCCTCAAAATTGGTTTTGCCATTGTCATAGTCAGAAATAGACGTAAAATTAAACTCAGCTTTGTTTATAGAATCGTCAAATTTTAACTCCAGTATGGGGTGGGCAATAATTCTAACAGTATGGGATACTGAACCTTGACCAAAACATACCATCGAACAGATCGCCAGAAAAGTGACTGACAAGTAGATTTTTTTCATTTTTTCCTGATTTTGACAACTAGATACAGATT
>JAGNSI010000007.1 GCA_017988135.1 Pseudarcicella sp. | reverse complement strand
TCTTAAGTTAATTTAAATAAAATAAAATTTTTCAAGGAAAGTAAAATATAAACACTTTGTAAAACAAAAAAGTTTCCAAAGTGTTTGAAAATTTATTTAATGGGTAAAGATATCCTGAAGGTCACTCCCTTGTTTAGTTCGTTACTTTTAACAAAAATTTTACCTCCATGATAATTTTCGATGATACGTTTGGCAAGTGTCAAACCTAAGCCCCAGCCTCGTTTTTTGGTACTGAAACCTGCGTCAAAAACTTTACTTACATTTTGCTTTGAAATCCCTTTGCCAGTATCCGAAATGTCTATATAAATTTGTTCTAATTTTAAATCTTCTTGAATATTTACGGTCAATTTACCTACGCCAGTCATCGCATCTACTGCGTTTTTACAAATATTTTCAATCACCCATTCAAACAAATATTTATTAATCTTTACTTGATTGGTCTGTGCTAATGTATTGATGATTTCAACTTTTATTTTGGTAGAAATTCGTTTTTGTAGATAACTCAAAAACTCACTTACCACTATAAAAATATCTTCTTCTTTTAATATTGGTACGGAGCCAATATTTGAAAATCTTGTGGTAATAACGTCTAATCTCTGTACGTCTTTTTCTAATTCTTTTACAATTTCAATGTCATATTTAGGGTCATTTTTAAAATATTCTATCCATGCAATGAGCGATGTCAAAGGAGTTCCTAGCTGGTGGGCGGTTTCTTTTGCCAACCCAACCCAAACCCTATTCTGCTCTGCTTTTCGTGCCGAACTAAAGGCCAAATAAGCTACAAAACCAAAAATCAATACCAATGCCAATTGCAACAATGGAAAATATTTCAGTTGATTGAGCAATAATGAATTTCCATAATAAATATAAATTTTATCTTTCAGACCAGTGTCTACTTCTATGGGCTGATAGTCGTCTTTCAGTATATCTTGAAGCTTCAATTTCAAAAATACTTGCTGGGCTTCTGGACTTAAATTTTCGGGCATATCTACATGATAGCCTTCCAAAAAACCACTCGTATTTTTATATACTATCGGAATGGTTATATTTTCGTTTGATTTTTTTATTTTTTCAAACAAAAAAGTAACATCTTTGTCCAATTCGCTGGTAATTACGTATTTTAGTGATTCGGCATAAAGCTCTATTTGTTCTTTTTCTCTTGACTGTAGCTTATCCACTATATTGCTTGTATAAAATAGCGACAATCCGCCTATCAAAATACAAAATATTAAGAATGCTAATTTTAGCCAATTGTTAGAATTATAAATATCTACTGGTAGTATCAAAGGATTAAATATTTATTGGTACAAATTCACAAAAAATCGTTTCTAAATCAAAAATGGAAGATTATCAAATTATTAATTTAAGGAGTATATTCAAAAAAAATAGGTCGTTGGTGCTTTTTTTTATACTCACATTATGCAGCCATACTATTTGCCAATCTCAAATTTTTTCTTATCAAGATTCTTTGAGAGGCTCGCTCAGGGAAGAAAGAACGTGCTTTGATGTAAATTATTATGACCTTGCTGTAAATATAAATCCTTCAAACCAAAGTATTTCGGGTTGTAATAAAATATATTTTACTACCACCAAAGCTACCCAAAAAATACAAATAGATTTATTCAGCAATTTAAACATTATTTCTATCAGACTAAAAAATAATGCTGTTACATATATTAGAGATAAAAATGCCGTTTTTGTTTATTTCAAAAAAACATTACAAGCGAATGAAAAATATTGCCTCACTATAAAATATGATGGCAAACCAGTAAAAGCACAAAATCCGCCTTGGGACGGCGGTTTTGTATGGACCAAAGACAGCAAAAAACAACATTGGATAGCTCTTGCCTGCGAAGGTACGGGTGCTAGTTGCTGGTTTCCCAACAAAGACCACCTCTCTGACGAACCAGATTCTGCCAGTATTACTGTCACTGTGCCCAAAGGATTGATGTGTGTTTCTAATGGAAAATTAAGAAAAACCTCACACAATAATCTTACTTCAACTTACTATTGGCACGTTCAATACCCTATCAACAACTATAATATAACCATAAATATTGCCAATTATAAAACCATACACGATACATTTACGTCTTCAGACGGACAAAAACTAGACCTCAACTATTATGTATTTGAAGAAAACTTAGCCAAAGCAAAAACTCACTTTCAGCAAGTGAAAACAATGCTTCAATGCTATGAAAAATATTTTGGCAAATATCCATTTTATAATGATGGCTATGCTTTGGTGGAAACACCGTATTGGGGCATGGAACATCAAAGCGCAATTGCTTATGGCAATCGTTTCAAAAACAATGAATACGATTTTGATTTTATCATCATTCATGAATCTGGGCACGAATGGTTTGGCAATTCGTTGAGCTGTAACGACCCAGCCGAAATGTGGATACACGAATCTTTCACCACTTATATGGAATCCATTTATGTAGAAGAAACATTGGGCAGAAAAAAAAGCGAAGAGTACCTCGAAGAACAATCAAAAAAAATACGAAACAAAGTACCTTTGATAGGACCTTCTGGTGTAAATTATCAACACCCCGATTCCGATATATATTACAAAGGCACTTGGATGTTGCATAAAATAAGACAAAAAATTAATAATGACACGATATGGTTTAGTGCACTAAAAAGTCTTGCAGAGCATTTTAAAATTGCAAACGTAAACACGCAACAAATTATCGAATGGCTATCTACAGAAACGAGAACAAACTTAAAACCTATTTTTGACGACTATTTATATTCTACAAACACAGACCTAAAAAAAGACTACTAATTGATAACCAAATATTTATAAAAAAAAGATTCTGAAAAATATATTTTGGTTCCAAAAATTTTTAATTTTATTGCAACAATAAACACAAAAAATATGAAAACACTAAAAATTATTTTATCCATTTTACTGCTTATCGTAGTTATCGCACTTATTACAGCACTTTTTGTAAAAAAAGATTATACAGTTGTACGAGTTGTAACTATCAACAAACCCAAAACTGAGGTTTTCAATTACTTGAAATACCTAAAAAACCAAGAGCAATATAGCCCATGGTCTAAAATGGATCCCAATATGAAACAATCTTACAAGGGTACAGATGCAACAATTGGCTTTACATCTATTTGGGAAGGCGACGACAATACCGTAGGCTCAGGAGAGCAAGAAATAACAAAAATAACTGAAGGTGAAAAAATAGAGCTAGAACTGCGTTTCATAAAACCATTTGCATCTACTTGTCAAGCATTTTTCAGCACGGATAGCCTTGCTCAAAACGAAACAAAAGTAACGTGGGGAATGGCCGGAACTAGCCCCTACCCAACCAATCTAATGAATCTGTTTATGAATATGGACGAAATGGTAGGTACAGAATTCAAAAAAGGGCTAGACGATATGAAAGAAATTTTAGAAAAATAAGCCTTTAAAAAGTCAATAAGTATACTGTTTGTAAAACTTATTGACTTTTTTTTGAGAAAATTATTTTGTATTAAAAAAAAACAACTTACCTTTACGTTAGAATAGCCCGCCACACATTCCTATCGCTTCAGATAGATTTTATTCACACATATTGTTTATTTTATCCCCAAATAAATTTAAATCCAATTATAAAATTTAAGCCTAAAAAACATTTTAAACAAAATGTAATAGCTACAAACGAAAGTTGCCCAAACACAAAGTATTCAGGCAATCTTAATTTTTAGTTCTACACCTATTATCTTTATAAATTGATAAATGAATTATTTCTAATTATCAATTATATAATTCCTAATATTGATTCAAAAGTAATTTATTTATTTTACAATTCAAAACTTTTATTAAAAATAAATAAACTATTGTATTTATTGACCTATTTCAATATTTCAAACGAAGATTTTATAAATTAAAACCACTAATACAATTAATTATTGTGTTGATTTTTTCAAGATTCTTCACGTAAATCACTGTATACTATTTCTTTATCACTTTATAAAAACTTATTTTACCTTTTTTCTGTACAACTTTAAAAATATATCCACCCTGATTTATTCCAAACAAATTCACTTTATCATTTAATTTATATTTTTTTATTTTCAAACCACTGAAACTTATCAATTCCAATTCTAATAAATTTTCTTTATTTAATACTTTCACTTCATCATTGTTATCAATTGGATTACTAAATATCAATTGCACTTCATCATCTTTTTCATTGTTTTCGATTTTTATGATTTTAGAAAATGTAACACTCCCATTCTGTTCATTTACTATTTTCAATCTATAATAGACAATAGCTGCATTACTATTTTCTGAATCAATATGTGTAAATTCTATTTGATTACCGACGAAGTTTTGAATACTTTCAAATTGATTTTTTGAGCCAACTGTCACAGAAATACTTCGCTCCAAGTCGAAATAAGTGTTTTTTTCAACATCAGCTACAGACCAGCTGATTTTATTTTTACCTTCAACTTTTTTGACTTTAAAATCTACTAACGAAACACCCAAAGGTGCTGCCAAAGGCCTGGTGGTAACAAAAAAAGCACTGAAACCTTGCACCATAAAACTCACTTCCCAGCGTTGTTCTTGTGCATTCCAAACTATATCATTTTCAGCAGGAGAGATTTCTACTTTTTCGCCATGATAGTTTTCTATGCCATACCCAGTTCCATCACTTTCGCCATGAATCTGAAGTATTTTTAAATGTTTTTTTGCTGACTGATCGGTTGCATTGTAACTTGGAAGCAAAGGTAAACCTTTTGATCTAGCATTTTCATTGAAAGCATCAAACTCAGATTGCAGAAAATATAGTGTAATTTTTGCTGTTGCTGTGGTAGCGTTTAAAACTGGTTCTATGTCATAATGCCTTTGCAAGTAAGATTTTCCTGCAGCATTTATTATTTGATTTTCAATAAAAACTTGTGAATTCACCTTACCATGCACAGGTGAAGCCCCCACTGACAATATAGAAGCCGCTATTCTACAGCTACCTTCACAATACAAGTCGGCATGGATAGTTGTTTGAATTTCGCACGATGCCGCATCTTTATCCAATGAAAGCCCCGGCTCTGTGACATTTATCTTTATACTTTTGTTCAGAAAATTTACATCCAGCATTCCTTTTGCACTTCTAACCCCTTCTAATATAAAAGTATTTATGCCCAATGATTTGTTATTTATAGATACATTAGCCATCCCTAACGAATCTGACAAAATCTGACCAAATACATCATTAAAAGAATAATCAAACACATAGGGTGCTGCCTGACTATTAGCTTTTATTTTTATGGTTAAATCTTTATCTATACAAGTTTCTTTTTCCGACTTTAGAACTACATCAATAGTGGGTTCAACATACAACTTCAATGATGGATCTCCTTGCAAAATAGTTTGGTGTAAATGTGCTATCTGAAAAGGGAAAGTCCCATATTGCGTACCTGCAGTATATTTTGACGATTGCTGAATGGCTTGCCCTATTGATACTTTTTTATATTTATTGTGAGACAATAAATTTTTATAAAATTCTTCCAAATAAGGTTCTACATATCCTTGAAAAGCAAAATAACTATTCGACAACACTGCTACGCTACCTTTTTCTGGCGTAAATATCCAGTCTGAGCCAATAGTGTTGTAGTAATTGAAAATATCGCCAACCCTACATCCCACAAAATACATAAATGGATATTTCCCTTTGTTTTGATAACCGAGTGTTGTGTTACTCACAAAACCAATATTAACGTCTGGTCGGGTAGGTGTAGCATGACCCAAAAAAGTAAGCATTTTAACACCTTTGTTTAGTTGCTCGGCTATATTTACATTTTCATAGATAGCTGGATTCGTTTTTTGTATCGCTTCAAACTTAAAGGTAGAATCTTCATTGACAATTCTTTGTGCATTGTTATTGAGCACTTGTTTGAAATAATCTATTTGATATGTCGTATTTCCACCATTGAGGTGTAAAATATTTTTAGACGCAGCTACGGTGAAATCTGGATGTTCAAATTCTATCACTTTTACCAAATAGTCAAGTACTTGCTGATTATTTGTAGCATTTATCCTGCCTGTAGGAATAGATTGTACATCTTTTGAATAACCGTTTAAACCAGCCGACAATAGCACGTCTGAGCCTGGATAACCTACTGTAGGCACCAAATCAATATTTTCTTTCAACTTTAAAGAGTCACTTGCCGAATAGGAACTTCCTATTATAAATAAGTTTTCAGGAAAATGATTGTTTTGGAGCAAAAAACTCAAATATTTCCTAATAGCCATCGGATTTTTTTCGCCAAAGGTGAAATTATCGTACAGATTTGTAATTGTTTCTACTTGTACTTTATACGATCCACCTTGCTCTGAGCTTCTGTAATGAGCATATTGCTCTGCCGATGAACGCAATGAAGGATGAGTAACTATCAAAAAATTCTTTTTTTCTTGAATCAATTCTATTGGCAGAAAAATACTAACTTCGCTTACTTGATGTGTGTTTGAACTCAAAAAAAGCTGTTCTTTTGTGTTTTTTCTTGATAAAATCAATTGGACACCATCGTTAACTTTATCAAAATTCAAACTCACAGGATTATAAAAATCCGTCACGTTGAGTGCATATTGCAAAGAATCAGAGCTTTTAATATTTATTTTAGAATTTTCGGAGACACTAGGTTGCAAAAAAAATGTTTTTTGTCTCACACTTTGCATGTCAAAACTTTGCGGATACACTATTTTTATGTGTGTAATAGAACAAAACTGATTGGCTTCGGCGCTAGTACATTTGGTAATAAGTGAAAAAGAGTTGGCAGAATCGAAGTCTGACCATTCGAGCTCTCCTTTATGGATAATCTGATTGAAGTCGCTAATAAAAAAGGGTGTCAGATCTCTCAATTCCGAGTTTCGAATCGAAAGCTGTACTTTTTTATACCCAAATGACCTACCGTTGGCATTTACTTCTATAATTGGTTTGGGTGAACTTTGGGCATTAAAAAGATTCGACAATGTAATGTGGTCTATATTTTCAACAAGTGTAGAAATCTTATTGCCACTTCTACCCTCACCTGCCACATAGTAACTTTGTTTGAGTTTACTTGGCAAACCTACAAAATCGTTGAAAGTATATTTTTGAGTATTAAGTATAAGTTTTTCCTCTAAATGATAAGATTCTTCTGGAATATTGTCATCAGAATATACTTTTTCAAAAACCATGCGTTTACCTGCAGCATTACCAACTGTAAGATAATAGTAAGTATTATCTGAATACATACTGTGGTATTTATTCATACGAGCAGAAGCCGGCCTGTACACAAGTGAATCTTGAACACCATTGTTTGGTTTGGCATAGAAAAGCAAATAATCTTGAGCGTCGAAACTACCATCTTCTTCCCCTATCAACTTGAAAGCTAATTCTTTTCCGTGATGATATAATTGAAAATTGATTGGATTAACATTCGTAACCTCCATTCCAGCTTGAACAAGCTCTTGGCGAGTAACTTTGAAAATCCCTTCAGTAGATACTTTTAATTTATAGTAAATCTGTTCGTTATTTATCCAATTATTCTCAACCTTAACTTGAGAAAAAGACGAAGCACATAATAAGAACAAATTAACTAATATGGCGGTATTAGTCAATTTTTTCATTAATATTAAATTAAAAAATTCGAATAAAATCAAAAACTAATATGGCGGTATTAGTTCTTTAACTTAATCTAAACTAAAACAAATACTAAAAACGGGTAAAAGTCTTGTGTAACAAAAGACTTGAGAATAATTTGTAAATAGAACTTATATTTTTTTAAATGTATAACAATATTTATTACTTAATGTTGATATGAATATAGAGAAAAATATTGAATTGACAAAGAAAATAATGTAAATATTTTAATATTAAATAATACTTTTTAAATACTAATACATTTATTGTTTTGGCAAATATTAAAAATACATTTATTTAAATACACAAAAAACGTACACACATTAAAGAATCCATTTAATTTCTTTTCATATTAAATTTCAACGTTACTTTATGTTTTAAATTTCTGACCTTTATCGAGCTTTATATTTTAAAAAACACAATAAAAAAATGAGCTACTCATAAAAAAAATTGCAAATTATATAATTTCAGCAATTAAAACCTCAAAAAATAAGACTTACTTATTAAAATTTTAAATATAAATAGTTACCTTAACTACTTGATTACTTTATCATATTCTTATATGTTTTTGTAATTAATAAAGGAAATTATTAGGCAATACTAATTTTTTCAAAACCTTTTTTGGTCATAGTAAAAATTGCTTATCTTTGCATTATAAAAAAAATTTAATACAAAAACAAGCAAAAAATTAGTTCAACATTATTACGTCAAGAAGGCTTTGGTGTAAATTTAAAGATCACTTTTCATTTAAAATCAATAAAAATCATTAACCTAGGTCTCAATAGGTCCATCCGCACGAAAAGCCCTCGGACGATACAATCAATTTTAAAACAATAATAACTAATCATGCCATATTTAGATCAATACTCAGGAGATTGGACCTCCAAGCAAGCTAGACATCTTCTAAAACGAACTACATTTGGACCATCAATACAGATGGTAGATAGTGCAACAAATTTAGGGTTAAATAGTACAATTGATGAGTTATTTAAACAAATGCCTATCCCAAATCCTCCAGTAAAGACCATTCCTGATGGTACTGGTAGCAACCAACTAAACGACCCAGGTGCACTGTATGGACAAACATGGGTAAACTCGGTGCCTTTTCCCAATATAAGCCCGCCAATGTTACGTAATAGAGTGCTTAGAGCAAGAAGCAAGTCACTTTATTCATGGACAATTTTGCAAATGCATTATTCTGGTATCTCAATCACAGAGAAATTGGCTTTGTTTTGGCATAATCATTTCGTAGTGGCTGATGGAACTATTGGGCATAGAGAGTATTTGTACTACAAACTATTACGAAGTTTTGCTACTGGAAACTTCAAAGCTTTGACCAAAGAAATCACAATAGATACTGGGATGTTATTGTACCTAAGTGGTGCAGAAAACACCAATGTTGCTCCGAATGAGAATTATTCAAGAGAATTATTAGAATTATTTACAGTAGGAAAAGGTCCATTAATAGCACCAGGTGACTATACCAACTATACAGAAGACGATGTCATAGCTATGGCAAAAGCTCTTACTGGCTGGCAGGTACCACCCATTTCTAGTACAAGTACATTAACTGCACAGTTTTCTACCAATAGTCACACTACAGGTAATAAACAATTGTCATCAAAGTTTAACAATGCTGTAATTACTTCAAGTGGCAATCAAGAATACAAAAACCTAATTGATATAATTTTCAAACAAGAAGAATGTTCTCGTTTTATTATGAGAAAATTATACCGTTGGTTTGTTAGTCATGAAATAACAAATGACATAGAAACAAACGTCATCATACCGTTAGCAACTATTTTAAGAAATAATGATTACGAAATTGCACCTGCTTTGAAAGTTCTTTTTAAATCAGAACACTTTTTCCAATCTACAGCGTGTATGATCAAAAGCCCTATGGATTTAATCATGTCTGCTTCAAGAGGACTAGGCATAAATCCACCTCAAGATAATGTAGGAAAAGAATATGACCATGCTTATCATCATTATATAATGAGTTCAGACATGGAGCAGGCACTTTATTATCATCCTAATGTTGCAGGCTGGAAAGCATATTACCAAGCACCGCAATATGACAAATTATGGATAAATAATTTATTATTGCCAAAACGTCATCAGTTCTGCAAATTGATGGTTGATGGAGGAGTATACACATACAATGAAGAAAATTATAGCATTACAACTTTAGTACCTGTATTAGACATCGTAAAGAATATTCCTAATGCTAAAGACCCCAATATACTCATTAATAAATTAGCGGAGATAATGTTTAATTATCCAATAACAAGTGGTCAATTAACTAGTTTAAAAGATGTACTTATACCTGGACTACCTGATTTTGAATGGACTGTAGAATATTCCAAATATTTAGCAAACCCTACAAATTTGCTAACTCTTCAATCTGTACAAAACAAATTAAAAAGCTTATTTTCTGTCATGGTTAGAATGTCAGAATTTCAAATAATGTAACAATAAAACCATGAATAGAAGAGATTTTATAAAAAATACAGCGTTGGCATCCATTCCTTTTACTATGGGTGGATTTCCATTATTTGCGGCGGCAAAACCAAAGTCGACTATGTTTGACGCTAATAATGATAAAATATTAGTACTTGTTCAATTACAAGGAGGAAATGACGGTCTAGCAACAATTTTTGATTCGGCACAATACGCCAACTTAAAAGCTGTAAGAAATAATATCATTATTCCCGAATCATCGATTATCAATTTTCATAACAACTATGGCTTTCATTCATCAATGCAAGGAATGAAAGATGTTTGGAACATGGATAGCTTGGGCATAGTGCAGAATGTAGGATATCCTAATCAAAATCGTTCTCACTTTAGATCAAACGATATTTGGAATTCCGCATCAAGTGCTGAAGATTTTGACACTACTGGCTGGATAGGAAGAATGTACGATTTGAACTATTCTGACTATCCGAATGGTTATCCAAACACAACAAAACCACACCCATTTGCCATAACAATGGGGAAAATAACTTCCGAAACCTGCCAAGGGGTAAATGCAAACTATAGCTTATCATTGCTAGACCCTTTCAATCCTGGAACAGCTCTGGTAAGTGCAGGAGGAAGTATTCCTTCAGATTGTTTTGGAGAAGCGTTATCATTTGTAAATGAAACCGTAAAGCAGACTAATGCGTTTGCTTCAGTGATAAGTGCTGCTGCAAATTCTGGCAACAACTTATCAACAAAATGGAGTAGTCTTACAACCGATCTTGCTCAAAAATTAAAACATGTTGCACGCTTAATTGCAGGTGGTTTACAAACAAAAGTCTACGTAGTGCAACTCGGAGGATTTGACACTCATGACAATCAAGCGGTAAGTGGTGCAACTACTACAGGTATACACTCAGATTTACTTAAAGAGCTTTCTGATGCAGTTTCTGCATTTCAAGACGACCTTAGGTTACTAAAAGTAGAGGATAGAGTTGCCGGAATGACCTATTCCGAATTTGGAAGAAGAATTCGTTCTAATGCCGCTTTAGGAACTGACCATGGCACTGCTGCACCTGTATTCCTTTTCGGTTCACGTGTAGAAAAACAAGTATTAGGTACCCACCCAGTAATAGATACTCAAGTAGGAACAGATGAAGGTGTAGCTATGCAGTATGACTTTAGGGATATATATGGCACTATTCTACAGAACTGGCTTGGCTTAAACCAAAGTGAGGTAGGTAGTGTAATCAATCCAAATGTTCAAACATTGCCATTATTTAAAGGTGGTATACTTTCACCATTAGATTTGAACCAAGAAATTGCTAAAAGTAATTTTCATTTTAAACTTTACCCGAATCCAGCAATTAGTACATTGAATATTGAATTTTCTAATATCGGAGAAGGCACACAAATAAGAGTTTTTGACTCAATGGGCGGACAATTAGATTCTATTAAAGTAGAAAACAATTTATCTCAAATTCAAAAAGTTGAATTGAATGTTTCTAACTATCCTGTTGGTTTTTATTTTGTACACATACAAAGTAAGTATGCAAGAGAAACAAGGAAATTTATTAAAAAGTAAATATAACTAATAGAAGGTTTTTAAGTGTACTTATAAATAGTAATTTAGAAAGCCATCAAACTGTAAATTTTAATTCCAAAAAGCCTTTGAAACTTATTCAAAGGCTTTTTTATGACATCACACATTCAAAATAGTAGCAATCATCAAGAACAATAAATAGCTATAATATTTCAATTAATTTTTATTCTATTATAGGATATTTTTGAGAAGCTATTTTCCTAGATAGACCATTAAAATGCCACCATTCGTATTCAATAGACATAAAGCCTGAAGCTTTCATTATTTCTCTTAAAAGTTTTCGATTACTTATTTGTACACTGCTAAGCTTTCCTGTTTTCAAATATTCATTTTCATATTTGGGATAAGCTAATTTGCCAAAATAATCGTATTTAGTGCCCATATCTAATGCTTTACCGTCTGCAGAAGCTATTGTTAAGTCTATTGCACAGCCATAGTTGTGAATAGATTTTTTAGAAGGATTAGCTACATAGGTTTCTCTTTCTTTTACAGGTAGGTATGAAAGCGCATCCCATAGTTTATATTGGCACGACAAAGGTCTAGCTGCATCATAAACCAATAAGCGATAATTGGGATTTTTTGCTTGTAAAATCGAGCTAGCTTTTTTGAGTTTTTGTGCTATTGCGGCTTGTAAAAAAGCTTTTTTAAGACAATCATACATGTTTTTTTTGACAAAATTATCAGTAGTTGCATATTTTAAATCCACTAAAATACTAGGATCTAAACTTTGCACATCTACCAGTCCATTTTGTCTCATTTGAGTTTCAAGAATGCAAGTTGATTGCTTTTTTTGATTAAAAGAAATGGATTTAAAAATAAGTAATACCGTAATTATAATAAAGCCTTTTTTCATAGTTCTTTGCTCCAAAAAATCATTTTTTTAGCATCACTTTCGTTTTTGTCAATGTCTTTCCACTCAAACGTACATGAAATATTTTCGTGTTTTACGTAGCTTTTCTTTTGCCAAATTAGATCATTATTTAGATAATCATCAGGTTTTAAGGGGTGATTTTCAGGTCTTTCAACGGTTGAAAAACATATTGTATTATAAATATGTTTTCGTTTTATAAGCCATTCGAGTTCATCAAACAAAAGTTTGCTCAACTTCATGTTTCTATATTGGGGTAATAAAATGCATTCGCCAATATAAAAAACATTATCGATAGTTAAGCCATTATTTAGAAATGCGTTTTTGAACTCATCTACTTCTTCTGAAAGTGGTAAACCTGTAATTGCTCCAGCTAGCAAGCCATTTACAAAAATTGCAATAATGATAGCATTTTCTGATTGTGAATAAGTATTAAGATAGTCTTTTTCATACTCCAAATTGCCGTCGTATAAATAAGGATATTCTTTGAAAATATCTATACGAAGACCAGCCATATCCTCAATAATATCGGTTATGGCTGGTCTTTTGAATGTGATCAAATTAATGATTTCTCTCACGTTTTTTCCTTGAATATTATTTATTCATAAAATCTCCACTTTGTATTTCTTTTAACCCATTAGTGTCGTTATTGAAAATATAAGCGTAAGCCTCAGACGTTTCGTTGTTTATATTTACATTTACTATTTGTCTTACAAAAATACTATCTTTGATATTTTCAGGATAAAACTCTTCATATTCATCCAAAATACGCATCAATCTTATTGAATTCGACAATTTGTATAGTTCGCCTACTACTTTATCATTGCTATTATCTGAAGGTACTATTCCAGGGTATTCGCCTATATCAAATAGTTTTCCTTGATAGCTAGCCATACCTACCAATTCTGAGTTTCTATCGATAAGCTTGTGCAATTCGTTACCAAATTCTTTTCTCAATGTGCCATACACAAATAAGTATTCTTCTTTGTTGGGTTCTGGCAAAATAGCTTCTTCTACAGTAAGCACCAAATCTTCTTGCTCTACTACTGTACCTTCTGTAAGCACTAATCTACCTACTACACCTTCAAATGGAGACGAAACTATAGATTCCATTTTCATGGCTTCAATGATGTACAAAGGCGCATTTTTCTTAACTTCATCGCCAGATTTAACCAGAATTCTGCTCAATCTTCCCTGTAAAGGTGCTCCTATATCACCTTTGCTGGTTGCTTTGGCATGTTGAAGTTTTTCTATTTTTATATTACGGTCAAGTACTTTTATTCTGCGAGCTTGTCCGTTCAGTTCAAATGTTACATTTCTTAAGCCAGACTCATCAGGTTCAGATTGATACAAGTATTTGACAATAATAGTTTTTCCTTCGTCTATCGTAATTAAAATCTCTTCGTCTTGTTTTAATCCATACAAAAATGCAGGAGTAGGAATCATAGACACATCTCCAAAAATATTATGATGCTTATAGTAATCTTCATATACTTTTGGGTACATTTTATACGAAAGATAGTCTAGTTCGCCCATTTCATTTTCGGGGAATTTAACCAAGAAATCTGCGTAATCTTTTTCTAAATCTAATGGTAAAATACTATCATTTGGTCTAGTTGTCATAGGAGTTTCACCTTTCAAGATTATTTCCTGTAGCTGTTTGGGGAAACCACCATAAGGCTGTCCAAGTCCACCTTTGAAATAATCTTTTACCGACTCAGGAAAAGATAAAGTTGAGCCTTTGGCATAAACATCTTCCGCAGTAAGACTATTGGCAGTCATAAAAATAGCCATGTCTCCTACTACTTTCGAAGACGGAGTTACTTTTATAATATCGCCAAAAAGTTTATTTGCTTCAACATAGTTTTGTTTCATGATTTCAAACTTATCACCTACACCCAGTGCGATAGCTTGTCCCCTTAGATTAGTATATTGACCTCCAGGTATTTCATTTTCGTAAACTTCGGCCGTTCCTGCTCTTAATTCAGACTCAAAAGGAAAGTAAATTTGACGAACATCTTCCCAATAGTTTGAAAACTGATTAAGTACAGCTAAATCTATAGGACATTCTCGCTCATCGCCTTGCATCATTGCCACAATTGAGTTGAAATTAGGTTGAGCTGTAAGACCAGACATGGCTGCTATTGAGCAATCTATCACATCTACTCCAGCTTCTATAGCTTTTAGGTAGGTAGCAGCCTGTATAGAAGCGGTATCATGCGTATGCAAGTGTACAGGTATATCAATGGCTTTTTTAAGCTCTTTTACCAAAACTTCAGCTTGAAAAGGTCTTAATAAGCCTGCCATATCTTTTATACAAAGCATATGAGCACCAGTATCTTCTAGCTGGCGAGCCATGTTAAGATAATACTCTAATGTGTATTTTTCGTTGGTAAACACATCGCCAGTATAACAAATAGACGCTTCAGCAATAGCATTTGTTCGTTCTCTTACGGCCTTTATAGATACTTTCATGGCATCTATCCAGTTTAGAGAATCAAAAATCCTGAAAACATCAATACCAGATTGAGCTGATTTTTCTACAAATTTTTCAATTAAATTATCTGAATAAGCTGAGTACCCAACCGCATTAGAACCTCTAAAAAGCATTTGTAAAAGCATATTGGGCATAGCTTCTCTGAAAGATTCAAGCCTTTTCCATGGCGATTCGTTAAGGAATCTCATGGCTACATCAAACGTAGCACCTCCCCAAACTTCCATAGAAAACAACTGAGGAAAGCTTTTTGAGTAACTTT
This sequence comes from Pseudarcicella sp., assembly GCA_017988135.1. Classification (GTDB taxonomy): domain Bacteria; phylum Bacteroidota; class Bacteroidia; order Cytophagales; family Spirosomataceae; genus JAGNSI01. The sequence continues at coordinate 20,833 of JAGNSI010000007.1, read as the reverse complement.
CAGCAACCGCCATCATATCTTTAGTACGAACCCTTGTGGCAAGTAAAGATTGATGTCCATCTCTAAATGTTGTGTCGGTATAAAAAATTTGCTTTTGCTCTTTAAGGTATTTACTAAACTTATCAGCACCCATACTGTCTAGCAATTGTTTGTTGCCATCTGGGTGATTTAGTGGTAGTTCAGTTATTATTGGAACTACTGGCTGACGAAGTACTTTTTTGTTTTTAAGTTTAATAACATCTTTTTTGATGTCAGGATTACCATTTACAATAATGTCGCCCAAAAATCTTAATGCTTTGGTTGAGCGGTCTTTTGAAACAGTAAAGTTGAATAATTCTGGATGCGAATCAATGAACTGAACCACACATTTTCCTTGCTGAAAAACAGGATGAGTAATTACGTTTTTAAGAAATGGAATATTAGTTTTTACACCTCTAATTCTAAATTCTGTCAAAGCACGTGAAAGCCTTTGCGATGCTCCGAGCAAAGTTCTTCCTTTGGCAGATACTTTTACAAGCATCGAATCGAAATAAGGTGAAATTTTCACCCCTGGATAAGATGAGCCTTCGTCTAGTCTAATGCCAAAACCAGCAGCATTTCTGTAAGCTATGATAGTGCCAAAGTCAGGTTTAAATCCGTTTGAAGCATCTTCAGTGGTAATTCTACACTGAATAGCATAACCATTCAAAGGAATATCTTCTTGTTTTAAAATAAAAATATTATTGTCTGAAAGCTTATAATTTTGAGCAATCAATAATTGGGTTCTTACAATGTCTATTCCTGTAACCTCTTCTGTAATAGTATGTTCAACCTGAATTCTTGGATTTACTTCAATAAAAAATATATTTTCATCCTTGTCTACCAAAAATTCAACAGTACCTGCATTGTAATAATTTACAGCTTTACCAATAGCTAAGGCGTAGCTATATAATTTCTCACGAGTTTCTTGTTTTAGTCCAAAAGATGGTGCTATTTCAACTACTTTTTGAAAACGTCTTTGTACCGAACAATCTCTTTCATATAAGTGAACTAAATTACCATGTTGGTCACCAAGCAATTGTACTTCAATATGTTTGGGTTGGTCAATAAATTTTTCAATAAAAATTGTATCATCACCAAACGCATTTTTGGCTTCATTTTTTGCTTCACTGAAAGCTTTTTGTAATGATTCTTCTTCTCGCACTACCCTCATTCCTCTACCACCGCCACCAGCTGCAGCTTTTACCATTACAGGGAAGCCTATTTTTTGTGCTTCGCTCAGTGCAATTTCATAATTCAATAATTCAGCTTTTGAATCTTGAATCATAGGTACATTGGCCTTTGTAGCTGCTACTTTGGCAGCAACTTTATCACCGAGAGCATCCATAGCTTCAGGAGAAGGTCCTACAAACTTAATGCCTTCTTCCCTACAGCGTCTCGCCATGTGTACATTTTCAGAAAGAAAACCGTATCCGGGGTGTATTGCATCTATCTTTTTTTCTTTACAAAGTTTGATGATACTTTCAATGTCCAAATAAGGTTTCAAAGGCTCATCATCTTTGCCAATTTGATAAGCTTGATCTGCCTTGTATCGGTGCAATGAATAACGGTCCTCGAATGTATAAATAGCATAAGTTCTAATGCCAAGTTCAGAGGCGGCACGCATGATTCTGATAGCGATTTCTCCTCTATTGGCAATTAATAAACTTTCTATTTTTTGAACGTACGGCTGAGACATAAATTGAATATTTTTTGTGCTGAACAATTTTTTATTCTTGTAAAAAAAAGGACTTTACTGAGTTAAAACAAATTAAAAATAAACTCTAATATTAGAAATTTTACAAAAATCTAAAAAAAAAGGCTTATAAAGAATTTAAAGTCATTTTTTTTTGAATTTATTAAAATAATAATAAAATATATTAAATACATTACAATAAATAATGGAGTATATTACATATAAAAACTTAAAAGACTATTTTATTATGACATCAAATATGCTTTAATAAAATCATTAATTTCTCCATTTAAAACTGCATCTGTGTTGGAAGTTTGATGATTAGTTCTGTGATCTTTTACTCTTCTGTCATCCAAAACATAACTTCTAATTTGAGATCCCCATTCTATTTTCTTTTTTGATGCTTCTACTTCTGCCCTAGCAGCGTTTCTTTTGTCAATTTCTATTTGGTATAATTTAGATTTTAACAACTTTATAGCGACTTCTTTGTTCATCAATTGTGAGCGTTCTTGCTGACATTCTATGATAATTCCAGAAGGTTTATGTTTTAACCTAACCGCTGTTTCCACTTTATTGACATTTTGTCCACCAGCACCACCAGATCTAAAAGTATCAAACTCAATATCAGCAGGATTTACATCTATCTGAATAGTATCGTCTACTAAAGGATAAATATAAACAGATGCAAAAGAGGTATGTCGCCTAGCATTTGAATCAAAAGGAGAAATTCTTACCAAACGATGTACACCATTTTCAGAGCGTAAATTTCCAAATGCATATTCACCACTAATCTCCAAAGTGACAGATTTTAATCCAGCAGTATCTCCATCATTATGATTCAACTCCCTAACTTTAAAATTGTTTTTGTCGGCCCACATCAAGTACATGCGCATCAACATATAAGCCCAGTCTTGAGACTCAGTACCACCAGCACCAGCGTTGATTTCGATGATTGCATTCATTTGGTCGCCCTCATCAGACATCATTTTTCTAAATTCAAGAGCCGCAAGTTTCGATTCTAGCTTTTCAGCTTCCGTATCAACTTCTTGTTCAGAAGCTTCACCTAGCTCATAAAACTCTATAAAAGTGCATAAATCTTCAAACGAGTTGTTTGCAGAATCAAAGCCATCAGTCCAAAATTTCAAACCCCTGATTTCTTGCATGGTTCTATCTGCTTTTTCGGAATTACTCCAGAAGTCGGGATCTTGAATTACAATTTCTAATTCCGAAATATCAAACTTTTTTTTATCGTAGTCAAAGATACCTCCTCAAAGCCTCTAATCTGGCTTTCAGGTCACCGAACCTGTCTTTTGTCATGCGTTGAAATAAAATATTTTTTAAATAATATAAAATGAACCTAGTTAAAGAATCATAAAGTAAAATTAAGAATATTTTTTTGTAATTTTTTTAATAAGTACAAGTGCCTCATTTTCAAAGTGTACGATTGTTTGGAATAAAAAAAGATATTTTTTTTTAATTTTTTTTTCATTTCAAGTTTGCAAGAATAAAAAATAGATGTAATTTTGCACACCGTTAAACAAAAACGATTGTATAACGAAACAATATTGAGGGGGTGTACCAGAGTGGCCAAATGGGGCAGACTGTAACTCTGCTGGAGTATTCCTTCGGTGGTTCGAATCCATCCGCCCCCACAGTGTTTTAATTGAGAAGCGATAAGTTTCGAGATTAACTTTAGCGAGAGTAGCTCATTTGGTAGAGCGATAGCCTTCCAAGCTATAGGTGGCGGGTTCGAGCCCCGTCTCTCGCTCATTTTTAGAAAAAAGTGAATAGTGAAATTAAATGATTTAATTCCAAATTTCAATATTCACTTTTTTTTTTAGCCTTTTTCAACTTTCTTGTATAAATAAATTTGAAAAAAACTAAAAAACTTGCGAACTTCGTATTCGAGTTGATTTATTTCTATATAAAAGCCCTTGTAGCTCAGCGGTAGAGCACTTCCTTGGTAAGGAAGAGGTCGGCGGTTCAATCCCGCTCAAAGGCTCTATAAAGAATTTTAAAATTAATTTAAAATTTTTCTTTCTTTTTAAATAACAAATTTAGAACTAATAATCATGGCAAAAGAAAATTTTGACCGTAGTAAACCACACGTTAACATCGGTACAATTGGTCACGTAGATCACGGTAAAACTACTTTAACAGCTGCTATTTCGAAAGTACTTTCTGAGAAAGGTTTGGCTGAGAAAAAAGACTTTTCTTCAATTGACTCTGCTCCAGAAGAAAAAGAGCGTGGTATCACTATCAATACAGCTCACGTAGAATATTCTACTTTAAAGCGTCACTATGCACACGTTGACTGTCCAGGTCACGCCGATTACGTGAAAAACATGGTAACAGGTGCTGCTCAAATGGACGGTGCTATCATTGTGGTTGCTGCAACAGATGGTCCAATGCCTCAAACTCGTGAGCACATACTTCTTGCTCGTCAAGTTGGTGTACCTCAATTGGTAGTGTTCATGAACAAAGTAGACTTAGTAGATGATCCAGAATTATTAGAACTAGTTGAAATGGAAATTCGTGAATTGTTATCATTCTATCAATTTGATGGCGATAACATTCCAGTAATCCAAGGTTCTGCTTTAGGTGGTCTTAACGGAGATGCCAAATGGGTTTCTAAAATTGAAGAATTAATGGATGCTGTGGATGATTTCATTCCACTTCCAATCCGTGCTACTGATAAAACTTTCTTAATGCCGGTTGAAGATGTATTCTCAATCACAGGTCGTGGAACAGTTGCAACAGGTCGTATCGAAACAGGTATCATCAACTCAGGAGATCCAGTAGAAATATTGGGTATGGGAGCAGAAAATCTTAAATCTACTGTAACAGGTGTTGAGATGTTCCGTAAAATCCTTGACAGAGGTGAAGCAGGTGATAACGTAGGTCTATTGTTACGTGGTATTGAAAAAGAAGCTATCCGTCGTGGTATGGTTATCTGTAAGCCAGGTTCAGTAAAACCTCACACTAAGTTCAAAGCAGAGGTTTATATTTTGTCTAAAGAAGAAGGTGGACGTCATACTCCATTCTTTAACAAATACCGTCCACAATTCTACCTTCGTACAACAGACGTAACTGGAGAAATCTATTTACCTGCAGGAGTAGAAATGTGTATGCCAGGTGATAATATCACAATCGATGTTACATTGTTATCTTCAGTAGCAATGGACAAAGGTCTACGTTTCGCTATCCGTGAAGGTGGTCGTACAGTAGGTGCTGGTCAAGTAACAGAAATCGTTGAGTAATTCTCAATAAATAATATTAGAGTGTTCATATAGTTGAACACTCTAAATTACGGGCGTAGTATAAGGGTAGTACAAAGGTCTCCAACACCTTTAGTCTGAGTTCGAATCTTAGCGCCCGTGCTATTTTATTTCTAATTATATCCTTAGTTGAAAATAAAATTTAAATCTTAGATTTAAACTAAAAATATTTATGAATAAGCTAATTCAGTACGTTAAAGATTCTTGGGTAGAAGTAACAGAGAATGTAACTTGGCCTAAAATGGCAGAACTCCAAGCTAGCTCTTCTTTGGTTTTGGTTGCTTCTATTATATTTGCCCTTTTGGTAGGTTTGATAGATACAGCTTTCCATTCAGGATTAGACTTTTATTATAATAGTATTGCAAAATAATTTTTGCATTAAGAACAAAATATTTAATTTCAGATGGCAGCAGAGACCAATTGGTATGTTTTAAGAGCAGTATCAGGACAAGAAAAAAAAATAAAAACTTATCTTGAAAATGAAATTGCTAGACAGGGTCTTAAAGACTATATTCCTCAGATTGTATTACCTTCAGAGAAAATAATAGAACTAAGAAACGGAAAGAAAAACATACGTGAAAAGTCACTTTTCCCTGGATATATTTTTATAGAAGCTGATATTACTTATGGAGAAGTGAGCCACATTATCACTTCTATGCCAGGGGTAATTGGATTTTTGAGCTGGAAAGATGGAATGACTACCAAAACACCTATTCCACTTAGAGCATCTGAAGTAACCAGAATTTTAGGTAAAATAGATGAAGTAGGCTCTACAGAAGAATATGCATCACTATCTTTTGTAAAAGGCGAAACAGTTAAAGTACTTGACGATGCTTTTCAAGGTTTTGAAGGTACAGTTGAAGAAATACATGACGATAAGAAAAAATTGATTGTTTTAGTGAAAATATTTGGTAGAGATACTAGAGTTGAGCTGAGCTATAATCAAGTAGAAAAATAAAAACAAAAAAGACTGAAATCATTTTCAGTCTTTTTTGTTTTATGTTTATTTAAAGTATTTTACTATAGCAAATTCTAATTTTAAATATATTAAGGCAATAGTCTATCACGCAATATTAAACACGTTTGCTTTTTTTAACAAAAATAACTTCGTGTCTTCACTTATAGATTGAACATTCTCCCAGCTAGCATTTTGTGTTTTTGATACTACTTCTTTTAAATAAGTAAATCCGTAAAATACTTTAAATGATTTAAAGCTGATAAGTTAGGTATATTTCAGAATTTACTAATTTAACTCCTCAAATATTAGCAATCTAAATTAAGGTTTTAAAAGCCGATGCCATTAAATTTAAATGGGAAATATTATTCTTATTTTCGCTTAAAATCTTAATTTAAGTACAGTAAATGAATTTCAATAGGGGAAGTCTTTCTAGGTTTATAAAAGCCTTTAAACAGAATAAAACAAATAGCAAAAGCTCTTTTTCTCATTATTTCTTCACTATCCACTTAACTATTTTAATCTATTGAGTCAGTCATATTTTTTACTAATTTTAGTTTATAGTTATTTTTAGAATTAATCATATTTATAAATTGAATCTATTAAAAATAGATTTAGATAATATTATTTTTAAAAGTAAAAAAATCTGCACTCTTAAAGGTCATTTTTAAGAGTGCAGATTCCTATAAAAGTATATTTCATTTAATTATTTAAGGCAGTTGCCAACTTTGTTTCATCTGCTCTTTTTCTAGCTTTAAGACCTCTAAAAAACATAAATAAATTACCAAATAGCATAACACCCATAAAAATTGTAAATCCTCCGATTTTAACACTTAAAACCTCAAAAAGAATTTTTGTACTAGCTATTGTATCATCTACAGCAAGATACCAAAGACCTATTCCGAAGCCAAATAAGAAAAAACCTACTTCGAAAAGTTTGTTGGTCGCTAATGCGAGATCTTCTTTGTTGTCAAAAATCCTAATCATAAAAGTTTGACTGTTTTTAAAAAGTAGTTTAGCTACAAACACAGTAAGCAGAGCTACAAATAAAGCATAAATTGCGTAAGTTATTATGGTTAAAGTTTCCATTTTTTTATAAAGTTTAAATTGTAAAAAATATATATAAAAATTAAATTCTGATAATGCAAGTACCCTAAAATCAATAATATAACTCCAATTTTATTAGATAAAACCCTAAGGATATCGGAGTATGTTTGTAATTCTCCAAAAGATATAATGGCATAAAATATATAACCTATGTTTACTAAATAATATCCCATCAAAAGTAAATTATTTATTTTATCAGAAAACGACTTTTCTTTTACTATCGATTCCAACCAAATACTCCCGTCTCTATGAAGCTTTTTACCTACTATTATAGCTACATAAGTGCTGACAATTAGATAAATAATATAAGTTAAAATAGCTATCATAAATTCTGTATTTACGAATATTTTAGGAAATAAAACTTAAAAAAAGAGTCAAAAACCCTTTACAATCCACTTAAAGAAACTAAACTTATCAGCCTTTTCTACCATTTTTCCAACACCTGTTAATTTTTCTGACAAGTCTATTGTGTCATTCAATAGTTTTTTGAAGTTCTTTTCTTCAAAAGTATTTGCTTCAAAGTCTGACAACTGTTTCAATTCTTTCACTATGGGCTCAACCTCCCTCCTACGCCTTTCAGACATAATCTTTATGGCAACATCCCACATGTCTTTCTCACCTACAAAGTACTCTTTTCTGTCACCAGGGACATGTTTTTTATAAATTAAACCCCAATCCAATAATGCACGAATGTTTAAATTAGCATTGCTTCTAGATATTTCAAGTTGTTGCATAATTTCGTCTGTAGTTAAAGGATTTTCTACAGAAAGCAACAAAGCATGAATTTGAGCCATTGCCTTATTTATACCCCAATTGGAACCAAATCTACCCCAAAGCTGAACAAATTCGTTTTGTGTTTCTTTATAATTCATGATGTAAATGTATGTTAAAAATTTCATACTTCCTATTATTTTAGGAAATAAAACAGATTAATAAGAAAACATAAGCTAAAATTTTACTTTGAAAAGAAATTCAAAACATTACTCACGTTAGTTAAAAGTATCGGCTTAAAAAAAACATTAAAAAGCATACAGCTAATTTTAATCGAAAACACGACCCTAAACTATTTCTTACATATTAAACCGTAATAGAATATACATTTCTTTGATTTGTTACAAATATTAATTGTTCGAATTAAAATCATTTGAAAAGCAAATTGTTTACTTGTATGCAAAGAATTCGAACGGAATGTTGATTCTAATACCGGTACATTGGGTATTAAAAAATGAACCATGAAGCGAACAAGTCTACAAATTCTTATTTTTAATTTAAACCAAAAAAAAAGACTACGAATAATTCTTCATAGTACTAAATTATAAAACCGCTACCAAATGAGTAGACTATACCGTTTGTAGAATATTACTACTTGGATTGGCATTCTTAACTTCCACGGGTTTAGATATTATTTGTTGTGCATTTTTATATTTTATTATTCTTCAAAGTAATCGATGTCAATTTTTTTTAGTTCGTATGTTTCTTGAGTTGTGCAACCAAGATTGTAGTCTATCATAAGTTGAGAAAGTTGCTCACCATTTATAAGTACTATTTTCGTTTCGTTTTTTGGAGTATATTCTAATGCTTCTTTTGTAAAGTTTGATGTCGTTATGAATATTCCTTTTTTCGCACCTTGCCCTGCTAATGCTCCTACAAATTTATGCAATTCAGGTCTGCCAACCACGTTTCCTGGTTTCCAACGTTTTGCTTGAATATAGATTATATCAAGACCAAGTTTATCTTCCTTAATAATTCCGTCGATTCCTTCGTCTCCACTTTTCCCAATTGCTCTTCCTGCTTCTTTGATAGAACCACCATAACCCATTTTTACTACAAGTTCTACAACCAGCCGCTCAAAAAAAGTAGGTGAAAATTCAAACACTTTGTTCAGCAACTCAGATGCTAATGATTTTCTAATTCTTTGATAAGCCTTGTCAAAGTTTTCGTCTGGTGTCTGATGATTTGTCTCTACATTAATTATTTCTTCTTCTGTATCGTTTTCGTTTCTACTTGCTTTTTGAAATTCTAAAAATGATGGAAATTTACGCAAATATTTTGCATCAATTCTATTTGGGTTATTCTTTAAAGTTATAAGTCCCGTTTCGGTTATTACAAAAGTTGCTCGTTTGGGTGATTCAAGAAGTCCTGCTTTTTTCAAATATGTCTTTGCCCAACCTACACGATTATCAAATATAGATTGATTTCCACTATCTAAAAGTTCTTTTCTTTCAACTTCTGTTAGTTGAAAATCTATAGCCAATTTTTCGATTAAATCACGATATTTATGTTCTTGCTTGTCGGACACAAGTTTAAGAAGAGGTAACATTAAAGTCTGATAGTCTGGAATCATATTTTCTTTTATTTGTCTGTCTGTTTAATACTTTTAGGATGTTTCATAGCGTTAGACACAACTCGCTAACATTCGAAAGTTTAGCAGTACTATTTAAATTTATTTGTACAAATCTAATATTACATTTTATCATTACAGTGCTTTTTAAAAAAGAATATGTGAAAATTTTAATAATGTACGCTTTACTTTATTAAAAATTAATCAAATAAAAATATAACTATTCCAATCTAAATTCCTGTGTTGATAGTTAGCTCTGCAATAACATTACAATTATCATAAAATAACTTATTTCAAAAGTCAAAGTAGACCTAAAGTAGCCCCAAAGTAGCCCTTTTATGTATTTCAACAAGTCAGATAATTTTGTTTGAAATTTTCCCATTAAAATTTGGTAGAAAAATCAAGTCATCAATGATTAAGATATATATTTTCAACCCATATTTACAAACAACAAGCATATACAAACAACTCACAACAAACCAATTATGTAATATATAAATCCTTATTTTGGTGTTATAAAAGATGATAATTTTACATTTAGAGAGCTACAATTTTTATTTTTGAAAAAAAGCAGTAATTTTGTCTTGCAAATAACAGTATCAACGATATTTGCCATGTTAGACTCATCAAAATTCCTTTTCGAAGCACTTACCTACGACGACGTATTGCTTTTACCAGCTTACTCTGAAGTACTTCCACGAGACACCAGTACACAATCTAAAATCACTAGAAACATCGTACTCAATACACCTATAGTATCGGCTGCAATGGATACCGTTACTGAAGCAGACTTAGCAATAGCTATGGCTCAAGAAGGTGGATTAGGAATCATACATAAAAATATGACTATAGCCCAACAAGCGGCACAAGTCAAAAAAGTAAAAAGGTCTGAATCAGGAATGATAATAGACCCCATCACCCTTACCAACAAACAAAACATCGGCGATGCTTTCAGAATAATGAAAGAATACAAAATCGGAGGCATACCCGTAGTAGACACCGATGGAAAACTGGTAGGTATCGTCACCAATAGAGATTTACGCTTTCAAAAAGACATGAGCAAGTCTGTAGTAGACATCATGACCAGCGCCAGCTTGATTACAGCCAGTGAAGGCATATCTATGGAAGATGCCGAAAGCATGTTGCAAGAGCATAAAATAGAAAAATTACCTATCATAGATAGCAACTCAAAACTTATTGGTCTCATCACCTACAAAGATATACTCAAAAGAAAAAGCCATCCTAATGCTTGTAAAGACAGCTTGGGTAGACTAAGAGTAGGCGCAGCAGTAGGCGTTACGCCAGACCTATTAGACAGAGTGGAAGCACTTGTAAAAGTAGGCGTAGACCTCGTAAGCATAGATACCGCTCATGGACATTCAAAAGGCGTAATAGACGCACTAAAGTCAGTAAAAAGCAAATTTCCAAATCTAGATGTTATAGTAGGAAACATCGCCACAGGTGAAGCAGCCAAAGCATTGGTAGAAGCAGGTGCCGATGGAATAAAAGTAGGCGTGGGTCCAGGAAGTATTTGCACCACCCGAATAATTGCAGGTGTTGGAATGCCACAACTTACAGCAGTATATGAAGCTGCCAAAGCCATTCAAGGCTCTGGTGTACCTATCATTGCCGACGGAGGAATACGTTTTTCAGGAGATATAGTGAAAGCTATCGCAGGAGGAGCTAGCTCAGTAATGATAGGCTCTATGCTAGCTGGAACAGATGAAGCACCAGGCGAAATGATCATCTTTGAAGGACGAAAATACAAAACATACAGAGGTATGGGTTCAGTAGAAGCTATGGAAGATGGCTCAAAAGACAGGTATTTTCAAGATGCCGAAGACGACATTAAAAAATTAGTGCCAGAAGGAATAGTAGGAAGAGTACCATTCAAAGGTGCTGTATCAGAAATTATTTTCCAAATGATAGGCGGCCTAAAAGCTGGAATGGGATATTGTGGAGCTAAAGACATAGCAAGCATGCAACAAGCAAAATTTGTAAAAATAACTTCTGCAGGTGTAAGAGAAAGTCACCCACACGATGTTACTATTTCAAAAGAAGCACCCAATTATAGTGCATAAAGCTTTTGGAAATTAAATTTTAAAGCAAAGAAATTTCTTAGTAAATTGCCAAAAATACAAAGAAAAGCAAACAGTTTAAAATCAAAAAACAGAACTTCTAAACATTGAAGTTTCTGAAAAAATATTTTTACTAATTAGAAATGAATTACCAACCATCTGATTATTTACCCATTTTAGTACAAATTGGTGCCGCATTGGGTTTCATTGTTGCCACCATGCTAGCCACACACTGGCTTGGGCCAAAAAGGCATAGCAACCTAAAAGACGACGTATTTGAATGCGGTATAGAATCGATTGGAGACGCCAGAACACCCATTTCGGTAAAATACTTCTTGGTAGCTATATTATTTGTGCTTTTTGATGTAGAAATCATCTTTATGTATCCATGGGCAGTAAACTTTATGGGATGGGTAAAGCAATCTTCACAAATAGCAAATACCATGTTTATAGAAATGCTCGTATTTATGGGCTTACTTCTTACAGGATTTATCTATGTGATAAAAAAAGGAGTACTTAGCTGGGAAAAATAAAATAATCTCACTAAAAATAACAACATTTATTTTTCTTATAAAAACCTTTGTAGGGCTAATTTGTTTACAACAAAGACAAACCGAACAAAACCAATGAGCGATACAACAATACAAACAGTAAAAGCACCCGAAGGACTAGAAGGACAAGGTTTTTTTGCAGGAAAATTAGACGATTTAGTAGGACTAGCCAGAGCCAATTCACTTTGGCCTTTGCCGTTTGCTACCTCTTGCTGTGGTATAGAATTTATGGCAACAGCAGGCTCACATTACGACATTTCAAGATTTGGTTCAGAAAGAATGTCGTTTTCGGCACGTCAAGCAGATATACTCATGGTAATGGGAACCATTTCAAAAAAAATGGCACCAGTACTTAAACAAGTATATTTACAAATGGCAGAACCAAGATGGGTACTCTCTGTAGGGGCATGTGCCTGCTCTGGAGGTATATTTGACACCTATTCAGTTTTACAAGGTATAGACAGAGTAATACCAGTAGATGTATATGTGCCAGGCTGCCCGCCCAGACCCGAACAAATATTAGATGGCTTTATGCAAATACAAGAAATTGCAAAATCGGAACAACGTCGCAGACGTGAATCTGACGAATACAAAGCCTTGTTAGCTTCTTATGGCATAGAATAAAACAGCTAAAAGCAACCATACTGAAACAAAAATGAACAACGAAACAATATCACAAGACCTTATAAACAAATTTTCGGAAGACAAAATCTTTGGAATTACCGAAAATTACGGACTGTTGAATATCACAACTACACCTGATAACATCATTCCGATGATGCATTATTTGTACCAACATCCTGTGTTTAAATTTCAATTTTTAACAGATCTTGCAGGTATACATTTTCCTGATGTTCCCAATCACGAATTTGGTGTTATCTACCATTTGCACAGCCTTGAGAACAACGTTCGTTTGATTGTAAAAACATATATAAGCAAAGAAAACCCAGAACTTCCTACTCTTACAGGTCTCTATGCAGCAGCAAACTGGATGGAAAGAGAAGCATTTGATTTCTATGGTATTATCTTTAAAGGACACCCCAAGCTAGAACGCATCTTAAATGCAGAAGAAATGGATTATCACCCTATGAGAAGAGAATATCCATTAGAAGATGCCACCCGAATGGACAAAATAGATGACCTATTTGGAAGATAAATCTCAAAAAAAAATAGGAATAAAATATAAAATTGTAATCTTTTTCAATAAAATTTATGTCTGATATTGCATTAGTGTCTAGTCCAAACGTTGGCTTAGCTAAAGTTGAAACCAGCAAAAAATACATAAACGAGCTTTCAACACTCAACCTTGGGCCAACACATCCTGCCACACATGGAATATTCCAAAACATCCTCACAATGGATGGCGAAACCATCGTAGACGCAGAACAAACCGTAGGATACATCCATAGAGCATTTGAAAAAATAGCCGAAAGAAAACCATTCTACCAAATAACCACTCTTACAGACAGAATGAATTACTGCTCGTCTCCCATCAACAACATGGGATGGCACATGACAGTAGAAAAATTACTAAGCATAGAAGTACCCAAAAGAGCACAATACATCAGAGTAATCATGATGGAAATGGCTCGTATAGCTGACCATATCATTTGTAACTCTATTTTGGCGGTAGATACTGGTGCACTCACTGGTTTTTTATATGTCATGCAGTGGCGTGAACACATTTACGAAATATATGAAGAAATGTGTGGTGCTAGACTAACCACCAACATGGGCCGTTTTGGAGGAATGGAAAGAGACCTTTCTAAAGAAGCTATTCGTAAAATACAAATACTGATAGACGACCTACCAAAAGGACTAATAGAATTTGAAAACTTAGTAAAAAGAAATCGAATATTTATGGATAGAACCATAGATGTTGGAAGCATATCGGGCGAAAGAGCCCTCAACTACGGTTTCACTGGACCCAACCTTAGAGCTACAGGAATAGACTATGACGTAAGAGCTATGAATCCTTACTCTTCGTATGAAGACTTTGAATTTGAAGTACCAGTTGGAACCAAAGGAGATACTTACGACCGTTTTTTGGTTCGTCAAGAAGAAATGTGGCAAAGCCTTCGTATCATAAAGCAAGCCCTTGACAATCTACCAGAAGGCCCATACCATGCAGACGCTCCACAATATTATTTGCCTAAAAAACAAGATGTATACGCCAACATGGAGGCTTTGATATATCATTTCAAGATTATCATGGGCGAGATAGACGCTCCAGTAGGTGAAGTATATCATTCTGTGGAAGGTGGAAACGGTGAGCTAGGTTTTTATTTGGTATCAGACGGAGGCAGAACACCATATAGACTCAAATTCAGAAGACCTTCATTTATCTATTACCAAGCTTTTCCAGAAATGATACAAGGAACTACGCTCTCAGATGCCATAGTTACTATGTCTTCTATGAACGTAATAGCCGGAGAATTAGACGTTTAGTTTTTAAATAATGCAAAGAAAACAATCAGTTCCACTGATTTCGATATAAAAATGACAAACCATACCAACATACAATTTCCCCAAGAAACCCTTGCTTTGGTAAAAAAAATAATAGCAAGATATCCAGAAGGAAAACAAAAATCAGCATTACTGCCAGTTTTACATTTGGCTCAAGCAGAATGGAAATGGTGTAGCCCTGCTGTAATGGACTATGTAGCACAACTACTTGCTATTCAACCTGTAGAAGTATATGAAGTAGCCTCATTTTATACCATGTTTCATCTCGAACCAGTAGGGAATCATGTAATAGAATATTGCCGTACAGGTCCATGTTGCTTGATGGGTGGTGTTGAAGTTTATGAGCATTTAAAGAAAAAATTAGGTATAGAAACAGGCGAAACAACGCCAGACGGCAAATTTACTATCAAAGAAGTAGAATGTTTGGCAGCATGTGGTTGGGGTCCAGTATTTCAAGTAAGGGAAAAATATTACATGAACCTTACCAACCAAAAAGTAGATGAAATATTAGAAGAATTAGGCAAATAATTGTTTTTAACAATAAATGACCAATAAAATCAAACAAATACAATTCTTCTTTTTGCCTACCAATCAAAACAGT
The DNA here is from genome assembly GCA_017988135.1 of Pseudarcicella sp. Lineage (GTDB taxonomy): Bacteria > Bacteroidota > Bacteroidia > Cytophagales > Spirosomataceae > JAGNSI01. Next base: position 5,742 of record JAGNSI010000007.1, on the reverse strand, counting down.
ATAGCATAAAATGAAAATATTAACGCAACATATAGACGTACCAGGCATAGAAACTATTGATGTTTTTTGTAAGCATGGTGGTTATCAGGCAGTAGAAAAAGCCATTAAGAAAATGACTCCAGACGAAGTAACCGAAGAGGTTAAAAAATCTGGACTAAGAGGTAGAGGTGGTGCTGGCTTTCCGATGGGCATGAAATGGTCATTTTTGGCAAAACCAGAAGGCGTACCTAGATATTTGGTATGCAATGCTGACGAATCTGAACCCGGTACTTTCAAAGATCATTACTTAATGATGAAGTCTCCTCATACACTTATAGAAGGTATGATAGTTTCGTCATTTGCCTTAGGTGCCAATACTTCTTACATATACGTGCGAGGAGAACTAATGTATGTGATAAATATTTTAGAAAAAGCCATTCAAGAAGCCTACGATAAAGGATATTTAGGCAAAAACATATTAGGCTCTGGTTACGATTTAGACCTATATGTACAGCCAGGTGGTGGAGCCTACATTTGTGGCGAAGAAACAGCATTGCTCGAATCACTAGAAGGCAAACGTGGTAATCCAAGAAACAAACCGCCTTTTCCTGCAGTAAAAGGATTGTGGCAATGCCCTACAGTAGTAAACAACGTAGAATCTATAGCCGCAACCAGCTGGATTGTAAACAATGGTGGTGATGAATATGCAAAAATAGGCGTTGGCAGAAGCACTGGTACTAAATTGATATCAGCATCTGGGCACATCAAAAAACCAGGTGTGTATGAAATCCCTCTTGGTATCACGGTAGAAGAATTTATTTATTCAGACCAATGGTGTGGTGGTATCAGAGACGGGCACAAGCTTAAAGCAGTAGTGGCAGGTGGCTCTTCTGTACCTATTTTACCAGCAGAACTAATACTAAAAACCACCAATGGCGAAAACCGTTTGATGACTTACGAGTCATTGTCAGACGGTGGATTTGCAACAGGCACAATGCTAGGTTCTGGAGGCTTTGTGGTAATGGACGAAACCACTTGTATCGTTCACAATACATTGACTTTTGGACGTTTTTACCACCACGAATCGTGTGGGCAATGTTCTCCATGTCGTGAAGGCACAGGCTGGATGGACAAAATTTTGCACCGTATAGAGCATGGAAAAGGAAACCAAGAAGACATAGATTTATTAGTAGACGTAGCTAAAAAAATAGAAGGAAATACAATCTGTCCACTTGGAGACGCAGCAGCTTGGCCAGTAGCAGCAGCTGTAAAACATTTTAGAGACGAGTTTGAATGGCATATCAATCACCCTGAAAAAGCAACCCAAAAAGGTGCGGTTTTTATGCGTGAAGGAGCAAGCTGGTCTAACTAATACAATTAGTCTTTTTTGAAAATAAGTGAAATGAAAATTAACCTATTTTCTTGAAAATAATACCATTATTAAAATAACTGAATTATTCAGATGAAGGTAACCATAGATAATATTACCGTTGATGTAGCAGCTGGCACTACTATAATGCAAGCAGCAAGGCAAATAGGGCCACACATAGCTCCTCCTGCCATGTGCTATTATGAGCCTTTAAAAGCATCAGGTGGAAAATGTAGGGGTTGTTTAGTAAAAGTAACTGCCGGTTCAGAAAAAGACCCAAGACCAATGCCTAAATTAGTTCCCTCTTGTATCACCCAAGTACAAGACGGTATGATTGTAGAAAACACTATCAATGAACAAGTAATAGAAGCAAGAAAAGGTGTAGTTGAATTTTTATTACTCAATCATCCATTAGACTGTCCTGTTTGCGATCAAGCAGGTGAATGCCATTTGCAAGACTTTTCTTTTGAACACGGTGCTGCCAAAACCAGAACGGTAGAAGAAAGAAATACTTTCGAACAAATAGATTTAGGTGCATTTATTCAATTGCACATGAACCGCTGTATTCTTTGCTACAGATGTGTATACACGGCAGATCAAATCACCGACGGACGTGTACATGGCGTTATGCACCGTGGCGACCACGCCGAAATAAGCACTTACATTGAAAAAGCAATAGATAACGACTTCTCTGGAAACATGATAGACGTATGTCCAGTGGGTGCTTTGACAGACAAAACATATCGTTTCAAAAGCCGTGTTTGGTTTTCAAAACCAGTAGATGCCAATTGTAGCTGCGGTAAGTGTAGTGGAAAAGTGACACTTTGGTACAAAGGTGACGAAGTAATAAGGGTAACAGGCAGAAAAAATCAATGGGGAGAAGTTACAGACTTTATCTGCAACACTTGTAGGTTTGATAAGAAAAAAACCAGCGATTGGAATATAGAAGGTCCAACTCAGGTAGCCAGACACTCAGTGATTTCGGCAAACAAATACAGTGGAAGCAAAATAACCCCAGCTTTTCCATTGAAACAAGCCGACGAACAATACAAAAAAATAAACGATAACAGAGATAGGTCTTTTTTGAACACAAAATCATTGAATTAATAAAAACGATTGTGCTGTTTTGAATTATCTTTTTTTACAATAAAAATATTAATGGAAATAACATCAGATATATTTATAGCCAAAGGCATTTACATACTTGTAATATTTGCCATAACATTGGGGGTGGCTGCATATTCTACTTACTTTGAGCGTATTATTGCGGCTTTTATGCAAGACCGTGTTGGCCCAGATAGAGCTGGACCTTTTGGAATTTTGCAACCTTTAGCAGATGCCGTAAAAATGTTTATGAAAGAAGATTTCATTCCAGCTCATTCTAGCAAATGGTTATTTATTGCAGGTCCATGCCTTTCAATGCTTACTGCTCTGATGACCTCTGCTGTAGTGCCTTTTGGTGATAAACTAGAAGTTGCAGGTATGACAATTGATCTTCAGGCAATAGACGTAAATATTGGAATACTTTGGGTATTTGGTATTGTATCACTTGGGGTATATGGCGTACTTATAGGCGGGTGGGCATCCAACAATAAATATTCGTTGATAGGTGCCATAAGAGCTGCCTCTCAAAACATTTCTTACGAGCTAGCAATGGGGCTTTCTATTATTGCTATTTTAATGTTATCAGGAACTCTTTCTACTAAAACTATTGTAGAAACCCAGCAAAATGGACATTGGAATATTCTTTATCAACCTTTAGGTTTTGTAATATTCTTAATTTGTGCCTTTGCAGAATGTAACCGTACACCTTTTGATTTACCAGAATGCGAAACCGAGCTAATCGGTGGTTACCACACTGAATATTCGTCGATGAAATTGGGCTTTTATCTGTTTTCTGAATACATCAATATGTTTATTTCAGGTGCAGTAATGGCAACATTATACTTTGGTGGTTATGATTATCCGGGTCACGATTTTATATTCGCTAAATTTGGCAACAATGTAGCTACATTATTGGGTGTAGGTGCAGTTATAGGAAAAGCATTGTTTTTTGTGTTTGTGTTTATGTGGGTAAGATGGACTTTACCTCGTTTCAGATACGATCAATTGATGACACTTGGATGGACAAACCTTATTCCGCTTTCGATGTTCAATGTGGTACTTACTGGCACAGCTATGTTATTTACGCTCAACAGCCAAGGGAACAACTGGTACACAATAACGATATCATGGGCAGGTGTTATAGCATTGATAATAATAGGCTTTACCTATAGTCAATTTCAATACAACAAAAAGAAAAAAATAGCAATAAATCCTGTTTCTTAATACAAAATAGACATAGGCTTTTACAAAATACTTAAAATAAAAAAACAATGAAACTGTCGAACAAAACGAAAGTTTTACAACAAGAAGAAATGACTTTTGCAGAACGCATTTATTTGCCAGCTATTGTTGGCGGTATGGCGATAACGCTGAAACATTTTTTCTCTAAAAAAGTAACCATCAGATACCCCGAGCAAAAAAGATATTTGGGACCAGTTTTTAGAGGGGAACATATTCTAAAAAGAGACGAAAATGGAGCGGAGAGATGTACAGCTTGTGGATTATGTGCCGTAGCCTGCCCAGCCGAAGCAATTTCTATGGTTGCAAGTGAAAGAAAAAAAGGCGAAGAACACCTTTACAAAGAAGAAAAATACGCTAGCACTTACGAAATAAATATGCTTAGATGTATTTTCTGTGGTTTATGTGAAGAAGCTTGTCCTAAAGAAGCTATTTTTTTACAACACGACAAAATGGTAACTGTTTTTCAAGATAGATCAGAAGTGATTTATGGAAAAGATAAGTTGGTTGAAAAAATGGATAATAGATATTTGAGAGAAGGGTGGAAATAATTTGCCTAAAAAAATAAAAACTTAATTAATAACAAAATGAATATTTGGTATTTTCTTACTGCTTTAACCCTAATGAGTGCCTTTATGGTGGTTTTGTCTAAAAACCCTATACATAGTGTACTGTATTTGGTATTTACTTTCTTTTGTATTTCAGGACATTATGCCATGATGAATGCTCAATTTTTAATGGCAGTAAATATTGTAGTGTATGCGGGTGCTATTATGGTTTTGTTTTTGTTTGTTATCATGATGATGGATTTACGCAAAAATCAACCCGAATCTAAAAGTAATTTAACCAAGCTCGCTGCTGTAGTAGCCAGTGGCACTATACTTTTGATCATGGTATTGGTTTTTCAAAAACAAAGCTTGCCACAAGCCAATGCGAATATAGGTAACGGACAAACAGGTATGGTAGAAAACCTCGGTAAGCTTCTTTATTCAGAATATGCTTTACCTTTTGAGTTAATATCTATATTGTTTTTTGTGGCAATGGTAGGTGCTGTAATGCTAGGAAAAAGAGAAGCTGGCGAACGTAGCTTTTAAACAACATAGTTAAAGTCTAGCGGATTTTCATATTTAAAATTGTAATTAGTCCTCAAAATTATTTTTTGAGGACTAATTATTTTATAGGGTTCTTCCTGATCTACTTCAAAAATAGGCAATGGCAAACCCTTCGATTGGCAATTTTTAGTGAAAACTTCTTTTCTGGTAGGATGTATGGGCGACGAAATATTAAAAGTTTCATCCCAAATATCTTGTAATATTAAGGTGTGTATTATCCCTATTACATCATCTCTATGGATGTAATTTACTGGCGTATCAGCATTTTTAATGATTCTTCCTGATGAATATTTAGCTGGAAAACGATCATAACCCATCAGTCCACCACACCGTAAAATAGTAAGTTTATTGGGTAGTGATTTTAGCATATTTTCTACCTTTACCAATACCGAAGTTTGGTTCAATGTAGCATATTCATCTACCATTTTGTTTTCTGAAGCATACACCGAGGTTGAAGAAATAAATAATAACTTCAAGTTAGATGAGGCTTTTTTAATGTTTTCTATTAAATCTTGTATTTGCAAAAGATGATATTCTTCACCGTACTTAGATACTCTTGGTGGAATATTAATAATCAAAATATCACTTTTTATAAAATCTTCCATATCTTCTTCTTGCATAACAGGACAAAGATTTATTTGATATGGTTTTATGCCTAGCTCTTGTAATTTTTGAAATGAAACAACTTGTCTTACAGAACCTTTTACTGTATAATTGTTATTTACAAAAAACTCACCCAAAGGTAAACCTAACCAACCACAAGCTAAAATACTGATAGTCATATTTGAAAAAAACTAAAATGCTGAAACCCTTTAATACACTACAAAGATGTATTTTTAAACGCTAACAACCTTTCTTTTTTTGCAAAAACATTAATTGTAACTTTATTCCGCCAAACATTTACAGTAACTTTTTGATTTTTTCGAATGTGCTTATATC
>JAGNSI010000006.1 GCA_017988135.1 Pseudarcicella sp. | reverse complement strand
ATTCTGCTTCGCAAGCTCCAGTATTGGTACAAGCGCCAAAACCTTCAACATCCATTTGAGCTACCATATTTTCAGCCCTAATGCTTCTTTCTGCCTGACCTTGTGGCAACAATGCCAACTGCGATATTTTAGCAGAAGTAAACAACATCGCTGAAGCGTTTTTACATGCTGCAACACAAGCACCACAACCTATGCAAGCTGCCGCAGCAAATGCCTCATCAGCATTGCTTTTCGGTATTGGTAAACTATTGGCATCTTGTGCGTTACCAGTATTTACTGACACATATCCGCCTGCAGACATAATTCTATCGAAAGCAGAGCGATCTACAGCAAGGTCTTTTACTATAGGAAATGCTTGTGCTCTCCATGGTTCTACAGTGATAGTATCGCCAGACTTAAAACTACGCATGTGCAATTGACAGGTAGTAACTCCTTTGTTTGGACCATGAGGTTGGCCGTTGATATACATCGAGCACATCCCACAAATTCCTTCACGGCAATCGTGATCAAAGGCTATCGGTGCTTCACCTTCGTTGATGAGCCTTTCGTTGAGCACATCAAACATTTCTAAAAAAGACATATCTTCTGATATTCCTTTTACATCATATTTTTGAAAGTTGCCCTCAGTTTTGGCGTTTTTTTGTCTCCAAACTTTGAGCGACAAATTCATATTTCCTTCCATGGTAATAATCTATATTTAAGGTTATATTTTATTAAAAAAACTTAACCATTGAATGCTTATTTATTAAAACTTATTTGTAAGATCTTTGAGCTATTTTGATATTTTCGTACACCAATTGTTCTTTATGAAGCTCAAAACTCGATTGTTTTTTGTATTCCCAAGCAGCTACATAAGCGAATTTTTCGTCATCACGCAATGCTTCACCGTCTTCTGTTTGAAATTCTTCACGGAAGTGACCACCACAAGATTCCTCTCTGTTGAGTGCGTCAATACACATCAATTCTCCCAATTCTAAAAAGTCTGCTACTCTTACGGCTTTTTCTAGTTCAGGATTAAATTCATCTGCATCGCCAGGTATTCTTACGTCAGACCAAAACTCTTTTATCAAAGCTTGTATATCGACAATAGCCTCTTTCAAACCTTTTTCGTTACGTGCCATTCCGCATTTATCCCACATTATTTTACCTAATTTTTTGTGGAAATAATCTACAGATTTACTGCCTTTAATACCCATCAAAGTATCGATCTGATTTTGAACGGCTTTTTCTGCAGCAACAAATTCTGGTGCATCTGTAGGAATAGCTTTGGTGCGGATATCACCAGCAAGATAAGCTCCTATAGTATAAGGTATCACAAAATATCCATCGGCTAAGCCCTGCATCAAAGCAGAAGCTCCTAATCTATTGGCACCATGGTCTGAAAAATTAGCTTCACCCAATGCATACAAACCTGGCACTGAGGTCATCAAATTATAATCTACCCAAAGACCACCCATTGTATAATGCACAGCTGGGTATATTCTCATTGGCACTGAATAAGGGTCTTCGCCGGTGATTTGTTTGTACATATCAAAGAGATTACCATATTTCTCTTTTACAACGTCTTTACCCATTATTTGTATTTCTTCTGCACTGGCATTTTGCATCCCTTTTTTGGTTGCTTCTGCTTTTCCATAACGGATGATGGCTTCGGCAAAGTCCAAAAACACAGCCATTTTAGAAGTCCCTACTCCATAACCAGCATCACATCTTTCTTTGGCTGCTCTTGAAGCGATATCTCTAGGTACAAGGTTACCAAAAGCAGGGTAACGTCTCTCTAAATAATAATCTCTTTCGTTTTCTGGAATTTGATTTCCTGCACGATTATCGTCTTTTTGTTTTGGCACCCATATTCTACCATCATTTCTTAGCGACTCAGACATCAATGTAAGTTTAGACTGATGATCGCCAGATACTGGTATACATGTTGGATGTATTTGGGTGTAACATGGATTAGCAAAGTAGGCTCCTTTTTTAGTTGCTTTCCAAGCTGCGGTTACGTTAGATCCCATTGCATTGGTAGAGAGGTAAAATACGTTTCCGTAGCCTCCTGTGCAAAGCAATACTGAATGTCCAAAATGACGCTCCAGTTTTCCTGTAATCAAATCACGGGCTATTATTCCTCTAGCTTTGCCGTCTATCATTACTATTTCCATCATCTCGTGACGAGACATCATGGTTACGTTACCTAAGCCAATTTGTCGTTGCAAAGCAGAATATGCTCCCAACAAAAGTTGTTGCCCTGTCTGACCGGCTGCATAAAATGTACGTTGTACTTGAGTACCTCCAAAAGAACGGTTAGACAACAAACCACCGTATTCACGAGCAAAAGGTACACCTTGAGCTACGCATTGATCGATGATATTGCCTGAAACTTCTGCCAATCGGTGAACGTTAGCTTCTCTAGCACGGTAATCTCCACCTTTTATAGTATCATAAAACAAACGGTAAACAGAATCGCCATCATTTTGATAATTTTTAGCAGCATTTACACCACCTTGAGCTGCAATAGAGTGTGCTCTACGTGGCGAATCTTGAAAACAAAATGCTTTCACTTTGTAGCCCATTTCGGCCAAAGAAGCAGCTGCTGAAGCTCCAGCCAAACCTGTACCTACTACTATAATTTCTATATTTCTTTTATTGGCAGGATTTACCAATGGCACTGAAGATTTGTATTTTGTCCATTTTTGATCAATGGCTCCTTCAGGAATTTTAGAATCAATTGTTGTCATATCCAAAAACCCTCTACCCAGAGGGGCTATTTTATGTGCTTGAGTGCTAGGGGTTTCATAGCACTACTGATAATATTGATAATCTTTTTTTGTGGCAATTTGTTTTGGAAATTATTTAATTATTCCAAAATAAAATGCAATCGGCATAGCCGCAAATACCAATGGTACGATTATAGAAAATATCGCTCCTACGGTTTTTATGAATGGAGTGTATTTAGGGTGATTCCATCCCATGGTTTGAAAAGCACTTTGAAAACCATGCAATAAATGATAAGCCAATGATATACAACCTATTACATACAAAACCACGAACCAAATGTTTTCAAAAACTTCTTTCATTTCGCCAAAAAGCGTTTCTTGACCACTTGTAATCTCGTCTGTAAAACGACTTACCACCCAAAAATGACCCAAGTGAACTATCAAAAATATAAGTAGAAGAGAACCTAATATACCCATAGAACGTGAGTACCATGTTGAATTTGCTTCTCCTTTTACTACTGCATATTGAACGGGTCTTTTAGCTGCATTGCTTTTCCAAAGTAGCAAACCATCTATTATGTGAATGATAAAACCTAACATCAAGCCTACTTCTGCTGCTCTTATAAGCCAGTTGTGTGCCATAAATTCGGCAGCTTCGTTGAAAGTGTGACCGCCATCATTCAAAAATATGCAGGCATTTATCCCACAATGAACCAATAAAAACAATACAAGCGATAAGCCTGTGACTGCCATAATTAATTTTCTTCCTAATGAGCTTGTTAATGTTTTTGTTAGCCAAGACATAATTATTATTTTTTTATACTTTTTAATTTATTTTAATTTCTTTGTAATTAAATATTCCACCGTATTTTTCGTTTTAAAAACTAAATAATGAAGATTTTTAATCTAAAAATTAATTATTTGTTAATAAAAAACAAACAGATTATTTATGAAAGAAATTTGTAGTTTTCAAAACTAATAACGAAAAAACGGTGTTTCAAATAATCTGCCAAAATTAACATTTATTTATATTTATTAGCAAAATAATTATAAAATAAAAGCATTTTAATGAATCAGTGTTACAAAATACTTTTATACTATTATTTCAACATTTAGTGAAATAAAATATCATTATCTTGCATAAATTTTATTAAAAATAGAAAAAAAGCTTCAGAGTAATTTCGTTCTATCAAATCAAGATTTTTAAAGTCATTTTTTTTTGGCAAACCGATATGAGATTTCAATTATTACAAACAACTATGTACAAACACCTTGCATGTCTATTTACAATGCTATTATTTTTACAAAATACTAGCTTTGCTACCCATTTGAAAGGCGGAGAAATAACTGTAAGAAGAAAAAGCACTAACAGTAAAACTTTTATTTTTAAACTAACTACTTATACAGAAAACAATCAGGCAAATGTTGCTCAAGAAGAAGTAACCTTTTGTTTTGGTGACAACTCAGACCCTGCAAAAGCCAAAAGAAAAAATGGAGGTGGAAATGGTGTTCCCATACCCAATAGCGATGGAACTTTTGAAAATATTTATGAAATTGAACATACATATGCTTCTGCAGCGCTTTCAGTCACTGTTTCTGTTGCAATCAATAATAGAAATGCCAATATTTTAAATTTCCCTAATTCGTCTAATATTTCCTTTTATGTCGAAACACAATTTTCATTGTCAGATGTATTACTAAACAATTCAACACCGCTGTTAATGAATCCAGCAATAGACATTACAGCCGTGATAGGTCAAAAATTTATCCATAACCCTAATGCTATAGACCCAGAAGGCGATAGCTTGTCGTACGAACTCATTAGCTGTAAACTTGGAATCGATGGAGAATGCACTAGAGGAACTTTGATACCCAACTTCGAGCAACCCAACCAAGTAAGTAACATACCAAGCTCATTTACGATGAATTCACTTACAGGCGATTTAGTATGGGACGCTCCTCAACAAGTAGGATCTTATAATTGTGCCTTTGTAGTAATAGAATGGCGAAAAGGTGCTTTACCAGGAAGCCGTGCTGTAGAAATATCTCGTACTACAAGAGACATGCAAATAAACGTTAAAGATGCGCTAAATAAAGCTCCAAAAATAAAAGTACCCGACGAAATTTGTGTAGAAGCTGGCACACTTATCAGAGGTATCGTCTCTGCAACAGATGTAGATGGCGACAGGCTTACGATCACATCTACGGGTGCAGTGTATGGCAATATACCTGACAATCCATTTACAGCACCTTTTGCTAGTTTTTCTACAACGGCAAACACCCCTTCACCTACGTCGGGAACATTTACTTGGCAAACGTCGTGTAACCATATTAGACCTCAATCTTATGATATATTTTTTAAGGTAAAAGATACCAAATCGGCAACTATTCCTTCTTTAGTAGATAGCAAGATTTGGAAAATAAAAGTTGTAGCACCAAGTATAAAAAATTTAACAGCGAAAGAAAATGCGTTAGAACGAACAACTACTTTAACTTGGTCTAAATATGCCTGTGAGATAACTGGATTAAAAATCGCTATCTATCGTTCAAACACAGCTTGTAATAATTCTGGCAATGAACCTTGCACAACAGGTGCACCTGCAGGATATACTAAAATAGCCGAAGTGCTAGCTTCAGAAACCAGCTATAAAGACACCAAACTTCAAGCAAACGCAAATTACAACTACGTTGCCATTGCACAATTTAGTAATGGAACTCAAAGTGTAGCATCCAATAATGTTTGTGTACTTTTAAGCACACCTGTTCCTTTAATCACCAACGTTTCTGTAACTAAAACAAATGATAAAAACGGAGAAATTTTTGTAAGATGGACAAGACCAAACAATTTAGACACGAGCATTTACAAAGGACCTTATCAATATAGAATTTTCAAAAAAACGGTCACTAAAGATGGAACTTACAACCAAATTTTTAGCACTCCTGCTGATTTAAGTGGATTAAAAAACGACACTACTTTTACAGATAAAGGAATAAACACTGAAGATATTATTCATTATTACAAAATAGTTTTCGATTATACAACTAATAGCAAAAACTTTGCAGTGCTAGATTCGAGTGATGCATCGGGTTCTGTATTTAGCAGTGCAAAAAGCACACTCAACAATATAGAACTTACATGGGAAAGCAATACTGCATGGTCAAACAGCAACCAAACACATCGTATTTATAGAGAAACATTTCAAGGTTCTGGAATTTACAACAGAATAGCTGATGTAGCTGTAAAAAACACCTTCACATATAAAGATGATGGAACAGATAAATATTCAGCTGATGGCACTAATAATGTAAACATGACACCCGATTCGACCTATTGTTATGTCGTTGAAACAGTAGGTAGCTACAATAATTCAAAAATAAAAACAGGTTTGCTCTATAATTTTTCTCAAAAAATATGCGGTTCTGCAAAATCAGACATTACACCTTGCCCGCCAATTTTAACATTATCACCCATAAACTGTGATTTAGAAAGAAAAAAAGCAAACTATTGTTTTCAAAACGAATTTGTTCATGACCTTAAATGGACAAATCCCGAAAAAGTAAACAACCAAATATGTGATAGCAGATTTGCACTGTATAATATTTATTTTTCAAAAGAACCAAATGGCACTTTTACAAAAATTGGTCAAACTAGACATAGTATCACCAATTTTCAAAACACCCTAAAAGAAACAAACATAGGATGCTACTATGTAACAGCCATAAACACATTTGGTAATGAAAGTGCACCTAGTAATATAGTTTGTGCAGACAACTGCCCCAACTATGACTTACCTAATGTTTTTACCCCAAACAACGATAAGAGAAACGACATTTTCACTCCTATCACTTGCCCACGTTTTATAAAAAGTGTTCTGTTTAAAGTATACGACAGATATGGACAAAAAGTATATGAGACAACAGAACCTTTAATCAATTGGAACGGAGAAAACGAAAGTGGAAAAGGCGTAAACATAGGAACTTACCTATATAGCTGTACTATTGTGGAAGATGTTTTAGACAAAAGCAAAGCCACTAAAAAACTTAAAGGCTGGATAGAAGTACTTAAATAATAAAAAAATATTATTTAAGTTTGTTCTTTGATAATTTAAAACACCTTAAAATAAGCCTTAAAATCAATAAAGAGGCTAAAAATATATAATAGATGAAAGCATACATTTTCCCAGGACAAGGATCTCAATTTGTAGGAATGGGCAAAGAACTCTATGAAAGTTCTGAAACAGCAAAAAAATTATTCGAAAAAGCCAATGATATATTGGGATTCAGAATTACTGACATTATGTTTGAGGGAACAGCAGAAGACCTCAAACAAACCAATGTCACTCAGCCTGCAATATTCATTCACTCGGTAATACAAGCCAAACAAAACGAAACATTTGCTCCTGACATGGTAGCAGGACATTCATTGGGAGAATTTTCGGCATTGGTAGCAGCTAGTGCGATAAGCTTTGAAGATGGATTAAAATTAGTTGCTCAAAGAGCAGATGCTATGCAAAAAGCTTGCGCACTACAACCATCTACAATGGCGGCTGTACTAGGACTAGCAGATGATGTTATTGAAAAAACATGTGCTGACATCACAGATGAAATAGTAGTACCAGCCAATTTCAATTGCCCAGGACAAGTAGTAATTTCAGGAACGTTTGCAGGAATAGAAAAAGCAGGCGAAGCCCTTAAAGCTGCTGGTGCAAAAAGAGTATTACCTTTACCAGTTGGAGGTGCTTTTCATTCACCTTTGATGCAACCTGCCCTTGAACAATTAGCAGGAGCTATAGAATCTACCAATATTGTTTCTCCTATCTGTCCAATTTACCAAAACATAAACGCTAAAGCGTCTACAGATGTTCGCACGATTAAAGACAACCTTATTGCCCAACTAACAGGAACGGTGAGATGGACAATGTCTGTTGAAAACATGGTAAAAGACGGTGCAACACTATTTGTTGAGTGCGGACCAGGAAAAGTTTTACAAGGATTAGTCAAAAAAATAGCTCCAGAAGTTGCTACAGAAAGCGTAGTTTAAAAAAAATAAAATTATAACGATTTGAAAATCAGTAAATGGAATAATTATTTAAAAATTATTCCATTTTTTTTCTCCAAAAATTTGAAAATTCCAATCAAAAATACTAATTTTGTACAAGCAAATCGCTACTGACTGATGGTGTAATGGTAACACAACTGTTTTTGGTGCAGTTTTTCAAGGTTCGAATCCTTGTCGGTCAACAAAAAGACAAATCCTTTAAAAGATTTGTCTTTTTTTGTTTTATAGCCTTTCAATTCAAAACATAAAGACGCAAAGCTACATTTGCGAACAAACCGCAAATAATAAAATCTTACAAATAGCTTTTTTATACCTCAACCCAAAACCCGCTGTAAACTTTACAGCAGATTATCTATATCCAAATCTAAAGAAGTAGATTGCTTGTCAGTGTATTCTTTAGGTGTCATTTTAAACTGTTGTAAAAAACATTTTGAAAAATAAGACGGAGAACTAAATCCTGCCAGATAAGACACCTCACTGATGTTATTTTGACCCGTCAGCAACATTCGAGCTGCTTGTTTCAAACGAACCAAACGGATCAACTCATTGGGGCCCATACCCACCATAGCTTTTATTTTTTTGTGCAAAGTAGACCTACTCATAGACATATCCTTACTTAGCTCTTCAACAGATAACTGAGGATCTATCATTCTTTTTTCGATAATAGCTACTATTTTTTCGATAAACTCTTTATCCTTTTGATTGTTAGTAATATCGTTTACACCCGTTTGTGGAGAATCAGAAAACTTCTTTTGCAAACGCCCTCTTGAGTCTATTAGATTTTTCACAACAGCCAATAAATATTTCCATTTGAAAGGCTTCATGATATAAGCATCTGCTCCAGATTGAATACCTTGAATTTCTGCTTCTGAATTTCCTTTGGCTGTAAGCAATATCAATGGAATATGACTATATTCTATACTGGTTTTCACAGCATTACAAAACTCCAAACCATCCATTTCTGGCATCATTACATCAGAAACTATTATATCTGCATGGTTGTTTGCCAGTAATAACAAGGCTTCTTTCCCGTTTGTTGCAGTAATCACATTCAAAGTTTCTGACCTAAAACTTTTTGCTATAAAATCTAGCATTGAGGCATCGTCATCAACCAGCAATATAGTTGGTGCATTTAATAAATCGTTTTGTACTATTTCGTTTTTATCAACTTTAGCAGGAATATTCAATTCTCCTTCAATTGGTAGTTCGAATGTAAACACTGTGCGTTCTCCTTCTACACTTTCTACGTATAGGCGACCACCGTGTTTTTCTGCTAATGAACATGCCAATGCAAGTCCAATACCTGTACCTCCGTGGTTGTGATAAACATAGTTACTAGATTTTGTTGTGAAAAATTTCTTAAAAATATTTTTCAAATCTTTTGTTGGAATACCTATTCCGTCGTCTTGTACACTAATAGTTACCACACCTTCACCTTCTGAGGTTTTTTCAACTTCATTTACAGTAATATTTACACTACTTCTGGCAAATTTAAATGCATTGATTAGCAAATTACTGAGTACTTTATTGATTACTTCAGAGTCTGCAAGGAGTTGCAAGCTACTGGTTTTGGAGGTGAGTGTAAATTCTAGATCTTTTTTGTATTGAAGTGAAGAGAACCTTGAGTATACAGTTCTTACCAAAGATAGTAATTCAATTTCTTCTTTATGAATCGTATAAGCGTCACTTTCTATTCTTCTGAAATCGAGCAATTGATTGACTAGATTAAGCAATCTATCTGCATTTTCATCCATTACTTTCAGCTGTTCCATTTCTTCGTTATCCCATTTATTAAGCTCCAACAACTTTTCTAGTGGGGCAATTATCAACGAAAGTGGCGTACGTATTTCGTGAGCCATTTCTGTAAAAAACTCAATTTTACGGGTATAAAAATCTTGTTCTTCTTGATTTTTAAGACGTTCTAGTTTCGCTTGGTTTTGACGATTTATATATTCATTGGCATATTTGTAAATCAAATATAAAATAACACCCAAAAGCAAAAAATAAAGAATATAAGCCAGTATAGAACGATAAAAAGGCGGATTGATAACTATTTGAATGGTTTTTTCAGGCACATCCCAATTATTATCATCGTTGGTTGCTTTTACTTTAAATATATATTTACCTGGCGAAAGATTGGTATAAATAGCTTTATGCTGATTACCGATGTAATTCCAGTCGTCATCAAAACCGTCCATTTTGTAGGCATAACTTATTTTCTCTGGTATTATAGCATTCAAAACCGAAAACTCAAAACCCATTACCGATTGACTATGAGATAGCTCTATTTCATCGGTATAAGCTATTTGTTTCTGCAAAGGGCTGTCAGTCTGAGCTGGTAAAACATCGCTATTGAAAAGCTGAAAATTGGTAAAAGTTACAGAACTTATGGGTTTACTTTTAATTATTTTTTCGGGATAAAAACTATTGAAACCCATAATTCCACCCGCTAAAAGCTTTCCATCATTTGCTTTATAAAGTGCTTTATAGTTAAACTGCTGCCCTTGTAAATTATCTTGAGCGGTATAGTGTTTCACTTTGTCTGTCGCAAGGTCTATAACATAAAGCCCATCATTGGTAGAAACCCACAATTGCCCTGAATCATCTTGCTGTAAACCGTATATTACATTTGCTTTGATTCCAAGCTGAGTATTATATAATTTTATTTGTTGGGTTTGAAAATTAAATTTATGCAAACCACCGCCATCTGAACCTACCCACAGATTTCCATTGTGATCGTCTGCCAAGCAAGTGAGCTTATTACTAGCCAAATACTTATTACCACTACCTGCAATAATTCTATTCCAAGTTTTTGTTTTTTTATTAAAAACCACCAAACCGTTGTTGTAGGTTGCCAACCAAAGCTTTTTACTATTGTCTTCATAAATATCATACACAATGGTATTAGCAGCATATTTTTGTGAAATATTATCCAAAAAACCTTTTTGTTGATCAATTTTATTTAAACCCTTATCAGTACCTGCCCACATTTCACCATCTTTATCTTCATACAAGCTAAAAACATTATTACTGCTCAGTGATTGTGAATTTTGAGGATTTTGTTTAAAATATTTCACACTGCCTGTTTGAGGATTTAGCATATTTACACCACCTGCAAAAATTCCAACCCAGATATTCCCTTTTTTATCTTTTGTGAGGGCATGTATGTTATGATATGAAAGTTTCTGTTGATAGGGACTAAAAGGATATTTCAGAAATTTTTTAGTATTAGCATTAAAATAATGTAATCCTGCATCTTCAGTTCCTACCCAAAACTCACCTGGTTTTTGCTCTAAAAAACTACTGACTGCTTTTCCTGAAATGGCATTTGGATTTCCATTGGGCGAAAACAGCTCAAAAGCGGAAGCTGATTCATTGAAACTATTGACGCCTCCAAAAAAAGTACCTACCCAAACCGTTTTATTTTGGTCTGCACAAATAGAATATATAGCATTGTCACTAATACTAGTAGGATTGTTATCTTGGTGGGTATAAACTGTAATTTTTCCAGTTGCTATATCAAGAAAATGTAATCCTCTTTCAGTGCCTACCATCAATTCATTGGGCTTTGTTTGCAAAACAGACCTTACAATATTGTCTTTCATAGAGAAAGGTTTTGTCTCATTGTACTGAAAGCAATAAAAAGTATTGGCTTTAGCGTTCCACTTGCACAATCCTCCGTTCATAGTTCCTATCCAGATGGCACCGTCTAATCCTTTATAAATGGTATTGATATGATTGGCACTTAGATTACTATTTGAAGAGTTAAGACTACTAAACTGTTTATTTACAAAATTGTAGATATCTATCCCAGCACCTAAAGTACCTATCCAAATATTACCTAAATTGTCTTGAGCTAATTTTGAAATTTGATTGGATGAAACGGTTCTATTATTTTTTTGAACAATAAAATTTTGTATTTTTTGGCTTTGAAATTCATAAAAAAACAATCCGTTCAAACGTGTTGCTATCCATAAATTACCTTGTTTATCTTTAAGGATATCCAATACAGTTTTCCCTTTTAATGGCAGAAAACTAGTAAAAATTTCGGTTTGAAGATCTAGCTGATAAACACCATTTTCGGTACCTATGAGTAAGTGATTGTTGTCTAAAGGTGTAATACAATGTATAAAATTATTACCTATAGATTGAGGGTTGTTGGGCTGATTTTGAAAATTCTTAAAAGTGTAACCATCAAAACGACTTAATCCATTTTTAGAACCAAACCATTTATAACCTTTTGAGTCTTGGATTATTGCCCGAATGGTGCTTGATGGTAAGCCCTCTGTAACCGAATAATGTCGAAAATTTATTTGTTGGGCGTAGTTATGTTGTTTGAAAATTACTAACATCAACAACACCAATAAAAAATTCGCCAACTTCATATAGTTTCTCTTTATATAAATATTATATTTTATCTAATATAATCTAAAAAATGAAATGCTTTTAAAAAAACATACCACACATAATCTAAAAGACCACATGTGGATATGTAACATAGGGAACAGGTATAGGATTACTTTCTTTCAATTACTGACTTGAGTTGTAATTTTAATTTTTGAGCTTCTGCTACATTAGTAAGCAGCACATTATTTTTTTCTTGTGGATCTTTTATCAAATCATACAACTGTTCTGTTTTCATCAAGCCTGTTTCAACTTTTTTATTTACCAACCATGAAGGAGTACCTTTTTCATGCGGGTTGATATATTTCCATTTTGCAGTTCTTATAGACAAAGTATAAGATTCTTCCAAAAGCCAATTTCTTCCAATTAAGGATTTCCCCATCCAAGATTTGAGCTGATTTTGACTATCTTTTGCCTCTTGACTCAACAGTGGAAAATTTAGTAATGTTGCCAAAGTTTTGTATAAATCTACTTGCGAAACCAACGCTTTGCTTTTGTTTGGTTTTATTTTTCCTTTCCATTGTACAATCATTGGCACTCTTGTACCAGCTTCATAAGCACTGTATTTACCTCCTCTATAAATTCCAGCTGGCTTATGATTACCAACCAATTGCTCAGCTTGGTCTTCGTAGCCATCGTCCAGAACGGGACCATTGTCGCTACTAAAGATAACAATTGTATTTTCAAGCAATTTCAGTGAATCGAGCTGATGCATTATTTCACCTACCATCCAATCCATTTCGGCAATGGCATCGCCTCTTGCACCCATGGTGGTAGCACCAACAAATTTCTTATTCGGTGTACGAGGAACATGAATATTTGGAAAAGGGTAAAACAAGAAAAATGGATTGCTAACATTATCTTGAATAAATGTTTTGGCTTTTTGATTGAGTACAAAAGGAATATCTTCGTCTATCCAACGAGCTGCTTTACCGCCTGTCATGTAGCCAATTCTGCTAATGCCATTGGTTATGGTATTGCTGTGCTGAGCGTCTGCTTTTTGTTTTAATAGATTTGGATGTGTCAAGCCAGTAGGTTCATCGCCCAGTATTTTATCATATTGAACTTTTATAGAATCAGAAAGATCAAGATTAGGTACTTTTCCATTTTCAACAAAAACGGTTGGCACCCTATCTGTTGTAGCAGGAATAATAAAAGAGTAACCAAAGCCAATTTCATTAGGCCCAGGCGAAATACTTCCATTCCAATTGATTTTTCCATTTCCAAGACCTAAATGCCATTTCCCTACCACAGCAGTTTTATAACCATTACGTTGCAGCATAGATGCTACAGTTGGCATTTCTGGCTTTATGATCAACGGTGCGTCACCTGGCAACACAGAAGCATTGTTTCTAAAAGCATAAACACCTGTAAGTAAGCTAAATCGTGAAGGCGTACAGGTAGAAGCAGTACAATGTGCATCTGTAAACTGAATGCCATTTTTTGCCAGTAGATCTACTTGTTTCGTCTTTACAGAAGTGGCTCCATAACAACTCAAATCTCCATATCCCAAATCATCTACATAAAACAAAATAATGTTGGGTTGTTTTTTTTGAGCTAAAACATTATGCTCAAGAAACAGAGAAATGGCACTTAACAATAGCGATTTGACGAATAATCTCATAAAATAATCTTATTTATTTTGACTCTTTTTCCAGCTATTACCTTTGTTTACGATATCTACAAAATCATCATGCCATAGTGGGTTTGGAGTAAATGAACCGTCTGATTGAGACTTTAAGGTTTTGATAGGATAAATAGCATTGATAAACCAAGAAGGTGTTTGTTTAGTAACTTTCTTGGGTGACGACTGTCCAACAAATCCATAGGTAGCCAATATTACGCCATATTTTTGAAAATATCTATAATAAGTTTGTAGAAAATGTTGTGGAAACCATTTTCGACTAGCAAAAAAATCGTTCCATTGTGCTGAATCTACTAGCTCAGTATTTACTTTAGAATACCAGTCATACAACTTCATAGAAGGATTGTATGCGTATTTTTTTGCAAAAGCTATACCTTTTTCACTATCTCCTATTTTATCTCCCATATGCGAATTGTACAAACGGAATAAAGAAAATTCAGGAATAATAATCGGTTTACTTGGCATTATAGATCTCACAAAAGTAAAAGCTTTATCCATTTCCGTAGAGTCGCTAATGTGCAAATGAACGGACAAACCTTTGATGTTGGCATTTTGCTCTGCCATTTTAATTAAACCTATTACACCAGGTTTTACTTGATCTGACTTTAAAAACAAACGTGGCAATGAACCTACATAAATATCAGGTCTTTTAAGCGTAGGGTTTGAAGCATAATATGGCAAAACAACTTGTGTAAGTAATCTTTCTGTAAAAACTACCAAGGGTACAGAACCGTTACTACTTACTTGCAAATCTGCCTCCATTGTTTCCAAATTAGGTTCGTTACCTAATTTAAAAATATCGATATAAGGCCCTACTCTGTTCAATATTTTCAAAACTGTATTAAAGTATTTTTTTTCTGTTTCAGAATTTGGGGCAGGAATTGAAAGTTCATATTTTCTAAAATCCCATCTAAAACCAAAGGCTACATTGTAGCCTTTGGTTTTAGCGTCTATTACATTTTGTAAACCTGGAGCTGTAGCAGGATCTTTTTTACCATCTATGTATTCAAAAATAAAAGGTGTAGTTCTTATCCATTGTGCTTTTGACAATTTACTGGTAACATTTAAATCAATAAATTCAGGATTATGATTAAAATTCAACCCAATTTCTTGAGCATTTATGTTACAAATACCAGCAAAGAAAAAAGCTGTTATTACTAATACATATTTCATTTTACAATTATTTTTTCTTTACCGAAGCACTATAAAACTTTTTGGCTCTTTTATGATCAGGCATAAGCTTACCTTTTTCCCATTTTACGGGTACTAATCCTGGCCTGCAAGTTACTGTATATTTTGCACCTCTTGCACCTCTAGGGTTAAAAAAAGTAGTACTCCACCACTTGCCATCAAAATCTTTGAACAAGTTGTTATGACCTCCCTCTAAAATTGCTGGATATCTTTTACCGTAAGGACCATATACATTATCACTTTCTGCTACAACAACGTCGTAGCTATAAAGAGAAGATAAGTCTTTTTTGTCGTCTCTTAAATAACTGTATGAACCATCTTGTTTTTTGACAGACCAAATGGTTTGTAAAAGTTGGTATTTACCATTTTGTTTGGTAATAAAAACACCTTCTATATAAGGTTCTGGGCTGTAAGGACTTTCTTTGATTTTTTGAAATGGCTCTGCAATATCGCTCAAATCACTTTTCATTTTTGCTATAAAATGGTTGTGACCTACCAAATACACATCACCATTTTCGTCTTCAAACATACCTAAATCTATATTACCAAAAATTGGCTTTGTGGTGTTTCCAGCTATATTTCTGTAAGGACCTTCCGGCTTACCTGAAGTGCTTTCTAATACAAAAGAACCTATTCCACCATTCTCACAAGCTATAATAAGCCATTTGTTTTTGCTTTTTATGTAATGTAACTCAGGTGCCCATACAGCCCTATAAATTGAATCTAATGGGTCTTTGTTTGGCGATACAGCACCTGGTTTTACTGGTTTTCCGTTACGTTGCCAATCTGCAGCATCTTTGTCAAAACTCCAAATCAAGCCCATTGCTTCCCAACTTTTCATATCTTTAGAACGCCACATGTATAATCCATCGTTATGATCCCAGCAATGAATATTACCAGATGGAAATTTTCTACCAGGTGTAGAAGTCGTACCTGTCATGTAATAATAACCATCCGGACCAGCCATCATATAAGTATCTCTCATCCAATAATCTAGAATCGGAGACACTACATTAGGAACTGTAAGAGATTTGTTTCCTACAGGTGCTAATGGATCACTAAATTGCTTTTCACTTTTAATTTCTGCATTATATTGTGCCAAAGTTGAAGAGCAAACCAAAAGGATTAGCAGTACAATAATATTATTTTTCATTTTATTTTTTTATGAGTACTTGGGTTGATTGTTTGTTTCCAAAACGCTTTGGAAAAATATTGTTTTTAATTTATAATGAGTATTGCTATTACCACAATGGATTATTATCTCCAAAATTTGGGTTGTTGATTAATTCAGAAATAGGTATCGGAAGAAGTTTGTGTTTCACCGATACTTTATCATAGTTACCTAATATTGACTTGGTTTCACTCCAAGTTTTAGTTGTATTGTTATACACTGGAGCTTTTTTAGATAATGTCGGATAAAGGGTAAAAAACCTATATTCAAACATAGTTTTATTAGGATCTACTGGACTTTTAGTACGTACTAAATCAAAAAATCTATCTCCTTCTCCTATAAGCTCAGCTTCTCTTTCATGAAAAACTTTCAATCTAAATTCTTCTTTTGTTAAACCCGTTACAATATTTGCAGGTGTTGTTCTAACAGTTCCATCAGCTTTCCTTGCTCTTTCTCTTACTTTATTGAAACTAGCATACGCATCTGCTGTGGGTCCATACAATTCGTTCATTGCTTCAGCTTTAATCAAATGCACATCTGCAAGTCGGCATATAAAAAAGTCGTTTTCATGATTTCGAGAATCAAAGCCTTCACCATCTACATATTTCTTGATGTGTCCCCAAGCAGATACAGTTTCGGTATTAGCTACTTTAACACCAGGAAAAGTTATATGAAACTTACCATTATTCTTATTAAACCCTCTGGTTGTGTAAGTTGCATCGGCACGATAATCTCCAGCATAATCACCTGTTCTATAAAAATCAACTATGTAAGGATGTACTTTCATATTGCCATTACCATTAGTAGTGGTTGTACCAGCAACATTAGAAAAATTTTGAGGAGACAAGTTAGGAGCGAACTCTGAACCAGTAGACTTCAATTGCGAGCGAAAAAAATCTCTAGTATATCTAATTCCAAAGATTACTTCCTTGTAGGCATTTACTTCTTTTTTAACATCAAACAAATCAGCAAAATTATCTAAAAGTGCATATTGATTGCTATTAATAACAGAATCAGCATAGTTCGACGAATAAATAAAGCTAGAATCTGATGGCAAATTATTCAAACTTTGATAATTACCATATGTCAAATATGACTTAGCAAGCAATGCATGAGACGCCCCTTTAGTTGCTTTTCCTAGCTCACTTGCTAATAGATCTTTAGCGATTGGTAAACTTGTAGAAGCTTTTTTAAAGTCTTTAAAAATCTGACTATAAACCTCATCAACAGTATTTCTACGTTGATAAAAATTACTATTTACATTCACAGGTTGTGTAACAAGAGGAACGCCTCCGTACAAACGCACCAAATAAAAATAACACAAAGCTCTTACAAAATAAGCATCTCCATATGCTCTTTTCTCGAATTTTTCAGATAATTCTAAATTATCAAGTACATTGATAACATTATTTGAATTTCTGATTGTTAGATAAAGTGAATTCCAAAAACCCTGTACAGAGGAAAGGCTACCATCAAAGTCATGATTACTAATTCGAAAAAACGAACCAGAGTCTGAATAAAAATCGTCTGCACAAAGAAAAAGCAGGTGCATTCCATTGGTTCTAAAACAAGATCCTTCTTGTAAGTTACCATACATTCCACTTACCAAAGCAGTTACATCATTTTCAGTTTTGATGTTTGCATCAGTAGGTTTATCAATAATTTTCTCATCTATATTACATGAGGTTAGCTGCAATGCTATAGAAAACAAAAAGCAATATTTATATATCCAGTTCATATTTTTTTATAATATCAATAGTTAACTACTAAACCAAGTGAAATTGTTCTTGCCTGAGGAATTGTACCAAAATCAATACCATTCATCAAAGGCTTCGAGCCGAAAGCATTAATATTAGGATCATAACCTGAGTATTTAGTTATTGTAAACAAGTTTGTTCCTGAAACATAAAGCCTAATAGATTTGAGCCTCAAGGCACTTAATTTATTAAAAGTATAGCCAAAATTTAAATTTTGTAAGCGTAAAAAGGAGGCTTCTTCAACTAAAAAATCAGGCAATTTTGTCCCAAATCTAGTAGATATTGATGATGGTTTTGGGTATTTATTACTAGTACCTTCTCCTTTCCAGCTATTATCAAAAGCTTCTTGAAATTGATTACTATTCAATGTAGTAGAGTTTAATGAACCGCTATACCATTGATTTAAATTTAAAAGGCTATTCCCTACACTACCTAAAAATGTAAATGAAAGACTGAAACCTTTGTAAGATAAATTACTTCCAAAGCCAAATGTATAATCAGGTATAGCATTGCCTATTATAGTTCTATCTTCGGCATCAATTTTACCATCTTTATTTAGATCTACATAACGTATGTGACCTGGTTTGGCTCCTTTGTCGGCACTTGAATCTACCTGAGCTTGATTTTGGAATACCCCTTCTGTTTTGTATCCCAAAAAAGATGACATAGAGTTCCCTATAGTAGCTATAGTAACCGGTTGATTAAGTGCATTTCCTGCAGAAATAACACTTGAACCATATATTTCCTTTGTACTTTGCCCTAAACTAATCACTTTGTTGTCTAAAAATGAAATATTAGCATTTGCATCCCATTTGAATTTGCCTTTTAAAATATTGACATTAAGTTCAATATCTATACCTTTATTTTCAACTTTTCCAATATTTGTGTTAAAATCATTAAATGTAGACGAAGCAGGTAAACTTAAATTAATCAACAAATCTGTTGTAATCTTTTTGTAAGCGTCAATTGAAAGTGAAAAGCGATCGTTAAGCAAACCAATTTCTAAACCCAAATTATATTGAAGCGTTTTTTCCCAAGTCAAATAAGGATTATTAAATGATGCTAAACTATAACCTGTTTGGGTAGTATTTCCTACTGCATTATAATTTATATTGTAAAGAGATTGTGTGGCACCAATGCCTATATTTTCGTTACCAGAAAGCCCTGCACTTGCCCTTAATTTAAGTAAAGATATAGATTCTGGTAGTTTTATAAATTTCTCATTCATTATATTCCATCCTAAACCAATGGCTGGGAAAAAAGCCCATTTGTTACCATTAGCTAAGCGACTAGAGCCATCGTATCTTCCAGTAAGAGTAACATTATAAACCTTATTAAAAGCATAATTAACCCTACCCAATATAGAAGACAAAGCCCTTGTTCTGTCGGAATTAGAGGAAACACCTGGTGACTGAGCTGCAGCTAAATTATAGTTCAACAATTCATCTGAAGGAAATCCACCATTCACAACACTAAAAGAACGTGTGTTCCATTCTTGAAAAGAATACGCAGCAACCGCATTTACAGAATGCTTTTTAAATGTATTTAAAAATGAAAAAACATGATCTACCTGCATATTACTATTTTCATTGTTAGCAACTAAAGCTGAACCTCCCAAATTATCCCCCTGTGTAGTACCACGAGGCCAATACTGCTCACGCTCAGAACGCACAAGATTGTAAGAACCTGTTAGTTTATAATTGAAATTCTTATTAAATTTATATTCCAAACTCATATTGCTGATCAAATTGTTAATAGCAGTAATATCTTTTACTTTTTCGATAATGGTCTGTGGATTATTAGTAAATAACAAATCTACATCTCCATTGTCTTCAAAAGGTATTTTTTGAGGGCTTAGTGATATTGCAGATGCTACCAAAGAACTCCCTCCATCACCACTAGTATTAGATTGTGAAGCATAGCTACGAGAAGCTGGAGCATATGAAGTCCTAAAATCTATACGCATTTTTGAACCTAATTCAGTAAAGTAATTAAACCTTAAAGAACCTTTACGATAATATGCATTTCGAATAACACTGTTTTGGTCTGAATAATTACCACTAAACATAAAATTACTTTTACCGTTCCCACCTGAAATACTCAAATTATGTTCATGAGAAACAGCATTTGAAAAAATCAAATCTTGCCAATTTGTATTGTTTGTAGCTGTTGCAGAATCAAGTTGTTGGGTAGTTAAAGGTTTAAAATCGGGTCTGTTAGTAATAAGACCGTCATTTATATCATTTTGGATGGCTAAATCTTTGAATATCAAAAAATCTTTCACATTCAATACTTTAAGTTTTTTAGGCACACTACTCATATCTACTCTAGTAGAAAAAGATATTTGTTCTTTTCCTGCTGAACCAGACTTGGTAGTTATCATCACAACTCCATTAGCACCACGACTTCCGTAAATAGCAGTTGCAGATGCGTCTTTCAATATTTCCATAGATTTAATATCGTTAGGATTTATAGTAGCCAAAGGATCAGAAGGTTGTATAGTAGTTGCTTGATTTGTGTTTCCAGCCGAGGTAGCATCTAAATCGCTTTCTATGGGTTGCCCATCTACCACTATCAAAGGTCTATTATTACCTGTAATAGAAGTGCTTCCTCTAACATTAAAGGTCATTCCTGAACCAGGCTCACCACTATTGTTAAGTATCTGAACGCCAGAAATTTTACCTTGTAGAGCTTCTGCTACCGACACAACTCTATTTTCGTTGTTGGGTTTCATTTTAAAAGTGGAACTAGCACCAGCATAATCCGATTTTTTTATAGTACCATAACCCACTACAACAACATCTTCCAACTCTTTTATTATTTCTACCAACTCAACATTTAACAACACATTGTCATCTAGAGCTATTTCACGCACTTCAAAACCCACTCTTCTGAAAATAAGTGTTGCCTTGCTCACTGGAACCGTTATACTGTAATCTCCAGTTTCATTGGTTGTCGAAACAGTATTTTTTCCTTTGAGATGAACTGTAACGTTAGATAATGACTCAGATTTTCCATTCGTTACACGACCAGTAATTACCCTTGTCTGTGCTTTTGATGAATTTACAAAACCAGTCAAAATCAAAAATATTGGTATAAAAATCTTACAAACTATTAATGCTTTTTTGTCCATGATATTTTTTCTTGTAGATATTTTAAGAAATCAAAAACCTACTTATTATTGAAATTTGATAATAAAAAAACGATAAATATTACAGTTATCAATATTGAAACATCCCCTAAAACTGGTTTTATTTCATTAAAATCCTTAGTAATCGTAAATCATTTTTCACTTTAAAATCTTGCTTTAAATTTACTTAGATATTTTTTTTGTAGTTCATATGTGTATTGATTTAAAATTAAGCTTTAGTTTGAATTTTTAAATTCTCATGCTCAATTTCTTGAGCATGAGACACCTTTTTATTTATGAGTTAGAATTAACAAAAAAGTATTATTTAGAATAGTTTAAAAAAAAATAATTCAGAAAAAACGATCTTAAAGAATAAAAAAACTTAACAATCGGATGCAATCTTGGTTTTCTGGCGTGAACTATTCTTTCAAATAAATCTACTTTGAACAATAATGTTTTGATAATGCAATATTAACAAGCAATTACCCTTTAGCACTATAACTATTGTATCATTTAATATTAAAAATGTAGCATTTTTAACCCAAAAGCCTAAAAATAACAATATTTATACACCTATAAATTATATTTATAGCCAAAAACAAGCTAAAAGATGACATTTTAAAGATTATTTAAAAACATCAAAATCAAATAAAAAAAAATATGAATAATTAAAAAATATATAATTTCTGCAAAACAAAATCTAAAAAAGACAATACACAAACGTTGAAAATCAGAAACAAAAAAATCGTTCAAACAAAAAGCGTAAACAATTTTATAAATTATCAATTATATTTGTCGATTGAAACTCAAACAATTTTATTGATTATTCACTGATACAAATTTTCTATTTTTCTTCATTTATACATGACATTAATCAAATCAATTTCGGGAATTAGAGGTACCATAGGCGGGAAAGTTGGCGACTCTCTCACACCTGTAGATGTAGTAAAATATAGTGCTGCTTATGCTACATGGCTAAAAAGAAATTCTACCAACAACAGTAACACCATTATCATCGGAAGAGATGCAAGACTTTCTGGTGAAATGATTGGCAAATTGGTATGCTCTACCCTGCAAAGTATTGGTTTTGACGTAGTAGACCTAGGTTTATCCACTACTCCAACTGTAGAAATGGCCGTGCCGGCAGAAAAAGCAGCAGGAGGCATCATACTTACAGCAAGCCACAATCCTATTCAATGGAACGCACTCAAACTATTGAACGCAACTGGCGAGTTTATTTCAGATGCTGACGGAACAGCTTTATTGAAAATAGCTGAAGAAGAAGATTTTGATTTTGTAGATGTAAAAAAAATCGGTTCATACACCCAAGACGACACTTGGCTTACCAAACATATCAACGAGGTGTTGGCATTAAACCTTGTAGATGTTGCGGCAGTAAGAAAAGCCAACTTCAACGTAGTAATAGACGCTGTAAACTCAACAGGAGGTATTATCGTACCTCAACTTTTAGAAGCAATGGGTGTAACACAAATCACTCAAATACATTGCGAGCCAACAGGAAACTTTGCACACAATCCTGAACCAGTTCCCGAAAACCTCACCGACATCATAAAAACAATAGAAAAAGGAAAATTTGATCTTGGTATAGTTGTAGATCCAGATGTAGACAGGCTTTGCTTTATCTGTGAAGACGGCACACCATTTGGCGAAGAATACACATTGGTAGCCGTTGCAGACTATATCTTAAAACATAAAAAAGGCAGTACCGTTTCAAACCTGTCTTCAACCAGAGCTTTAAGAGACGTTACCGAAGCCGCTGGCGAACAATACCATGCATCTGCAGTAGGCGAAGTAAATGTAGTGACTCTCATGAAAGAAACCAATGCTGTAATTGGTGGCGAAGGCAACGGAGGAATCATTTACCCAGAGTTGCACTATGGTCGTGATGCCATTGTAGGAATAGCACTATTCCTTACTCATTTAGCCAAATCTAAAAAGAAAATATCTGTACTCAGAAAAGGTTATCCAGAATATTATATTTCTAAAAATAAAATAGAACTTACGCCCGAAATAAATGTAGATAAGGTTTTAGAAGAAATACAAAAGAAATACAAAAAAAATCCAATCAACAATATTGATGGACTAAAAATTGAATTCGATAAAGAATGGGTGCACCTCAGAAAATCAAACACAGAACCCATTATAAGAATTTATTCTGAAGCAGATGCGATAACAAAAGCCGACAATTTGGCAAAAAAAATAATCAGCGATATCAAAGAAATTATACAAACAAAAAAAGTATAATCGGTAAAATACAACACTATAAATAAACAAAAAATGTCAGAGTTTCAGGCTGGCATTTTTTATTTCAAACAAAGCCTTTCACTATGCAAGTATATTTCGACAATGCCGCCACTACTTCACTCGACCCAAGGGTTTTAGAAGAAATATTACCCATTTTACAAAACAACTATGGCAATCCATCATCTATACATACACTAGGTAGGCAGGCAAAAACATTAGTAGAAAAGTCAAGAAAAACCATTGCACAGCTACTCAACACCTCTCCTGCCGAAATATTTTTCACTTCAGGAGGTACAGAAGCCGACAATACAGCCATAAAAAGCACAGTAGAAACACGCAACTTAAAAAGAATAATCTCATCCAAAACAGAACATCACGCTGTATTACACACACTAGAACATTTAGAAAAAAACAACAAAATACAAATAGATTGGGTTGAACTAAACAAAAACGGAGACATAAACCTCAATAGTCTCGAAGATCTGCTTGCTCAAAACAAAGAGCAAACATTAGTTTCACTTATGCATGCCAACAACGAAATAGGCAATCTTTTGCCTATAAAAGAGGTAAGTGAAATTTGCAAACAACACCAAGCTATTTTCCATTCGGACACTGTGCAGACAATGGGCTACATACCCTACGACTTACAAAATCTAGAAATAGACTTTTTAGTAGGCTCGGCACATAAATTTCATGGGCCTAAAGGAGTTGGGTTTATGTATGTAAACGCCAAAAACAAAATAAATCCTTTTATGCATGGAGGAGCACAAGAGAGAAATCTCAGAGGAGGTACAGAAAATATTTATGGAATTGTTGGGCTTGCCAAAGCGCTAGAAATAGCTTATTCAGAGCTCGAAAGCAACAAAACACACATCGAAAGCTTAAAAAAATATTTCATAGAAAAACTATCATTTGTTATACCGAACATTGAGTTCAATGGCTCATCTGGTGATACCACAAACAGCTTTTACAAGGTACTCAATGTAGGCTTTCCACCTTCAGAAAACGCAGACATGATGCTTTTTAACCTTGATATCAACAAAATATATGTATCTGGTGGAAGTGCTTGTGCATCAGGCACAAACATTGGCTCGCATGTACTCACAGCTTTAAACACAAACCCTGATAGTGCTGCCATTAGATTTTCATTTTCAAAAAACAATACGAAAGATGAAATTGACTTTGTGATCAGTAAGCTCTCAGAAATAATCCGTTAGATTTGAACCTCTAGCCCATCGTAAGCCAAAAAAACATTGGGTGGCAATTGACTGTTCACAATTGCATGCTTGCCCATTTGATGACTTATATGAGTAAGAAAGGCTTTTTGAGGCTTTAAGTAAGCAATCACTTCTAATGCTTCTTCCAAATTATAATGAGACAAATGCTTTTCTTTTCGCAAAGCATTCAGCACCAATACTTGGAGACCTTTTAGTTTTTCT
Source organism: Pseudarcicella sp. (assembly GCA_017988135.1). Classification (GTDB taxonomy): domain Bacteria; phylum Bacteroidota; class Bacteroidia; order Cytophagales; family Spirosomataceae; genus JAGNSI01. Next base: position 11,531 of record JAGNSI010000006.1, on the reverse strand, counting down.
AATTCTTCATTTTCTAAAAAATTAGCGTCAGTTACATACCCAAAATCACCTATCCTATAGCCATAAACTGGCAATAAATGATGCATTGCTTTGATGGGATGAAATGCTACTTCTTCAATTTCAAAAAAATTATCGTCAATTTCAATCAGATTTATTTGAGGAATGCCAGGGTATTTATTTTCTTCAAAAGCATACGAAAATTCTCTTTTGATTTGGTTCAATACCCTTGGATGACCATAAACAGGCATTTCTTTTTTTTGAAAAAAATTAAAAGCCCTTACATCATCTAATCCTGCAGTATGATCTTTGTGCTCGTGTGTAAAAATTACGGCATTTAGTTTTTGGGTATTTGCACTCAGCATTTGTTGCCTAAAGTCAGGACCTGTGTCTATAACAAATACCTTACTATCAACTTCTATCTGCACCGAAACTCTTGTTCTTTTGTCTTTGGGGTCTTCAGATTGGCACACTTCACAAGGGCAAGCTATCACGGGTACTCCCTGCGATGTACCTGTCCCTAACAAAGTTATTTTCATCCGATTATATTAATGTTTTTATAGGAAAAAAAAATCTATTAAATAGTCAAAGCTTTTACTTGAGCTACCAATGCATCAAAATTCAATGGTTTTGAAAGCATATCATTAAAACCAGCTTCCTTGAAATCTTCCATAGAGTAATTTCTTGCATTACCCGTTATAGCTATCATAGGTATATTTGCTTTTTTAGGATCTACCAAATTTCTTACTGTTTTGGCACATTCCATACCGTCCATCACAGGCATATTGATGTCTAATAATAAAATATCAAAATGCTCTGTTTCCATTAAGTCTAAAACTTGTTTTCCGTTTTTTACTGAATGAATTTCAAAATTTTGAAACTCAAGAATTTTTCTTGCTAAATTTTGAATAACGGAACTATCCTCTGCTATGAGTACCTTTTTCATCTGCTTATTATCAGTTGTTGTTTTTAATGCAATATTTAGAAATATTATACAATTTGATTATTTAAAAACTATCATTTTTAATTAACATTTCCTTTCAGATTTTTGTTTATGCTAAATTCAAGACATCTACAAAAATCTCAATAAATAAATTATGTGCTTGTGAATTGTTTTTTTATCTCGAATCGCAAAAATATAATTTCCAATTTCATTAAAAAAAATCAGTATTACAAGTTTTAAAAAAAAAATGTACTGATTAAATTAATTTTGAATAAAAAAGAACCCATTTTGAGACATTTAGTTTTATCTATAGAATGATTTACTCCACATTAAACTTCACTTCAACTTTGTCCCATTTTAGGGAAACTCCAGATTCTTGACTTGCATCTATGGTAAATCTTTCGGTCATTTCGTGTGCAATACTTGGCACTGTAATTCTAAGTGCATCTTCGTTTTCTTTGTAGTTGTAAGCTCCCCATTGTTTGGCTACTTTATTAAAAATAATAGTCCATTCGGTTTCTCCGGGAATGGTAAACAAGGCATAAATACCTTTCGCTAATGATTTACCTGCTACAAGTACATCTTCCGAAACTTCAAATGTAGGTGCATCGTTTGCACCAGTTCGCCATATTTTACCATAAGGTGCAAGGCTTCCAGCCCATACATTTCTACCTTTTACTGCTGGTTGATGATAGTGAATTTCTACATTTTTGCCATTTATAATTGCTTTTGTTTCGGCTGGTGGAGATGGCATTTTAGACGGATCTTTACTCATATTCATTTGAGCGATACCACTATTCGACATCAATGTAAATAAAATTAGGCTGAACAGTTTCATTGTATTGTTTATTTTTGATTTTTAATATTCAATTTAAGTCTTAAATTTTATCTCCAAACGAAGGGTTTATCAATAAATTGAGCACTATTTTAAATTATTTTCTACTTAGTAAAATAACAAAATAAATCATAAAGTGAGCAAAATTTATCTAGATATTTTCAAAAAAGAAAGCACTTTCTTTAATATCAATTTCTTTAATAGAAACATTTGCTTCAAATATAGCTTTAGACATCCCTCTGTATGTACCCATCAAAGGAGCTACCATTTGCGGATACGCCGAAGTTCCTAGCGGAATATGATTTCCTGATACTAAACAGTTTTGTGTGGGATCATATCCACGCCAGCCTCCTCCTGGTAAATATACTTCTACCCAAGCGTGCAAGGTTTGTTCTTGGCTTTGATTGGTGTAATAATAACCACTCACAAATCTTGAGGCTACACCCAATGCCCTTGCCATAACGATAAATAATACCGAAAAATCTCTACATGAGCCTTTTTTTTGAATCAATGTTTTTTCTGGACTGTAAGGATCGCCTTCTAATCTTGCTTCGTATTGAAAACTATTTATGTACTGATTGAGCTGCAACAAAAAATCGCTGGTATTCCAATGTGCTTGTGATGCCAAAAGCCTTGCTTGCTGTTCAATAAGTGTAGTTACTTGTGTTTTTTGCAAATATGGACTAAGCATTAGCATTTCATTTTGAGCGTACTCAAAAGGCAACAAATGCGTTGTTTCTGGCAAATACAAAAACGAAAATGGATTAAACTGACTTAACTCTATTATTGATTTTACTTTTATTTCTAATACCTGAGTAGGTTCAAAAAAGTACAGTATATGTTGGATATTATCTGAAATATCTAAATTCTTCACCACATTTGAAGGTTTTGGAAAAACATCCATATCGAAGCTCAACAGCTTCAATAAAGAGCTTTTTTTGGGATATGCATACATAATATGTGGCTCTAAGAGTACATTGTTAGTGTATTTATACAAAAAATGGTGGATTATTTCTAAATGCATACTTTGTGTTTTCTATGGTATTAATGTTGAAACTAAACAAATAGAAATTCACTAAAACATATTCTTCATCCAATCTTCATTTACTTTTCCTATAGCATTTTTCACCAAAACAGACCATTCTTTAAGCGGGTCATCTAGTTCTTGGGCTGTGAGGCGATGTACTTTCATTTTAAAACTATTTTTTTCGTATACTATCACATCTATAGGAAAGCTTACGTCATTGGCACTGACACGGGTGGCATCAAAAGACAATAATCCTATTTTGAGTGCCTGTTTTAGTGACAAATCGTAAGATAAAGTCCTGTGAATAATAGGTTTACCAAAATTTGAATTACCAATAATTTGAAACATCAACTCTTCATTGATTTCTATCCAATTGCTTTCTGGAAAAATCAAATACAACTTGTGTTCTGTGTCTTTGGGCATTTGACCTCCTATAATAGTATGCAAATTAAAATCGTAGCCTTCGTCTTTGAGTGCTCTTTTATCTTCGGATGCTACTTTTTTTATCATTTCGCCAAAAGTACTGGCGGCTTGATGCATGTGGTCAAAGGTTGCCCCCTCGTCGTTGATTAAATGCTTAAAATAGGTGATAGATTTATCACGAATAGACCGTAAACCTGCTGTCATGATAAACATCGAGGCTCCATTTACTTCGTGAACTGATATTTTTTTATTGGTATATACATCAGATCCAGCAGTAATTCTGGTATCTGCTATGGCTACTAATCCGCCATTAAGTTTCATGCCAAGGCAATATGTCATGTGTGATGTAATAAAATTTTTATCAAAAAAAGATAATTTATTTAATTTCTTGTACAGGTTTTAGGTCGAAATATTCATTAAAAACACATTCTGCGACCAAATTGTTTTGAATCTGAAAGTCATCTAAATAAAGATGTAGACCTTTTTCAAAAATATCGTTTTTTTCTGTAAATTCTATATTTGACCTCAGTTTGCTAAGTTTTTTTTCAGCAGTGTTGCTATAGCCATTATGCGGGATGCCGCCCGAAATAGCATACAAAGAAACTTCTGCACCAACAAGACAATGCATCACTGAGCGTGGAAATTGCTTGTCTAATATTAAAAACTCTACGATATTAGATGGATTTACAACTTTATATTGCTGCCTAAACATATTATAGGCACTTACAGATTTAAGCACTGCTGACCATAAAAGTATATCTAGCGGAGAGCCTACGTTGGACAAATCGGGCAATAGTGTAAAATATTTAACATCTAAAAAACGGGTAGTTTTGTCTGAACGCTCCAGCAACCTACCAAGCTGCCCAAAATGCCAGCTTTCGCCTCGGGTAATGGTGGAATCTACAATACCGTAAAAAAGCTGAGAGCCTGCTTTAATTTCCGACAAAAAACCTTGATACTTAGCTATTTCCCAATGTTGGCTTTCTTGTTCTACGTTTTTTACTTTCCAGTAAATTTGATTCACGTACTCCCACATTTCTCTCGAAATACTTTCTCTGATAGTACGGGCATTTTCACGGGCATGATACAAGCTAGATATTATAGAATTGGCATTGCGGGTGTCGAATGTCATAAAATACAACACATTTTCTCTGCTTGCATTGTCATACAAGCTGTCAAAAACCAAATTATCTGCCGTGGCGACTATCAATGGTCTCCATTGCTCGTCTACATTGGGCGGTAAATCTAGTGCCAAATTGAAATTTACAGATACAAATCTGGCATAATTATCGGCTCTTTCTATGTATCTATTTAGCCAATAAATAGAATTAGCTACTCTACTTAACATATCGTTTGGGGGTTTCGTGAGCCAATTTATGCTTTATTCTGTCAAAATTTATGCTTTATTCTGAAAAATAATTTAAAAGATATTTTATGAAAATCTAAAGCAAGTTGTCAATTAGCTCTGATTTGATATTTGATACAGTATGTGTACATTTTATCTAATAAATTCTACAAATTTTTATTTTTTTAAATTAGCGAATCACCTATTTTTGCAGTTCAAAACGGGATGTGGCGCAGTCCGGTAGCGTACACGTCTGGGGGGCGTGTGGTCGCAGGTTCGAATCCTGTCATCCCGACAGTGATTTTAAAACAAAAAAGCAGTTGTTTTCGCTCCTGCTTTTTTGTTTTTTATTTCTTTAAAAGAAAAATATTTGGCTTTAAATAATGTTATTTTGGCTTCAAAATTCTTTTCGAATTCCTCTTTATTTCGTTAAGATTTGGTCTGATATTTGCAATCAAAATATAAAATTTATTTTAAAAAATTTAACTTTAAAGAGAAGTTGAAAAAATAATTTATTTTTTTCAATTCCAGTTAAAACAACTAAATTTAGACTTTCATTTCATAATTACAATTCTAAATTTCACATTTCAGTTTTTAGTTCCACTTTTTTAATTTTTAATTCAATCATGAAAACAAAAATCAATTTACTGTTTATTATCACAATTGCTTTAATACTAGGAAATAGTTGTAGCAATGACCTTGCTGAAGAAGCTGTAACTAAAGCTGACTCAAATTCTGCCCGAACTATTTCAGAAAAACCAAACATTATTTTCATTTTGGCAGACGACCTTGGCTATGGCGATATTAGTTGTTTTGGACAAAAAAAATTCCAAACACCTAATATAGATTTGATGGCAACACAAGGCGTTAAACTTACCAATTATTATTCTTCGGGCACAGTTTGTGCACCTTCGAGATGCTCAATGCTTACTGGGTTACACACAGGTCATAGCACTGTAAGAGGCAACTCAGGTACAACACTACTTTCATCAGACGTATGTATAGCTAGTTTACTAAAAAACAATGGATATACTACAGGTATGTACGGCAAATGGGGATTAGGAGATCCAAGCGAATCGGGCTCACCTGAAAAAATGGGATGGGACGAATTTCTAGGGTATACTAATCATGGAGCTGCCCATAGTTACTATGTAAATAGCGTAAAAATAAAACGCAAAAACGAAAACTTCACCACAGATACAGCCATTTCAAATACAATATGTACGCACAATCTAATAATGGATTATGCCATGAAATTTATAACCAAAAACAAAGAAAACCCTTTCTTTTTATATTTGCCAGTTACTTTGCCTCATGCATCTATGGTGTTTCCTACACCAGAATCTAAAGCACCATTTTTCTTGAATAACGTGAGCAAATTTACCGAAACGCCTTGGTACAACACAGGAGGTAGCTATACTACACAACTTACACCAAATGCTGCCACAGCAGCTATGATTACTCAACTTGATTTTGAAGTAGGCAAAATCATTAAAAAACTTGCTGACTTAGGTTTAAGCAACAATACTTATATTGTATTTACGTCAGACAATGGTCCACACAAAGAAGCGGGTAGAAGTATAGATTTTTTCGACAGCAATGGTCCTTACAGAGGTTTGAAAAGAGATTTTTATGATGGAGGTATCAGAGTACCTTTTATAGCTTGGGCACCTGGTACTATTCCAGCAAATAGTACTATTACAAAACCACGCCAAGGTACAGATTTATTTGCTACATTCTTAAACATGGCTGGTGCTACAATACCAAGCAATATAGATTCAAAAACTATTTTGCCAGCTTTAAAATCACCAACTACGGCAGGTGATAGAAGTTATTTATACTGGGAATCTTTTGATAGCAAAAAAATGCAAGCTGTTTTGAAAAACAACTTTAAGCTTATAAGAACCATCAGCAGTACAGGAGCCAGTACTTATGAATTATACAATTTAGTAAACAATCCTGGCGAAACAACTAATGTAGCCTCTCAAAATCCAACAATAGTAAATGATTTGAAAGCTATTATGAATTCGGCAAGAACTAATACTACTAAATACAATCTTCCAAATACTGTACAGTAATCACAAAGATTTTATTTCAAATTATTAGTTTACAAAAAGAGGAAAATGCTATTTTGCATTTTCCTCTTTTTGCTTGTTCTCTAGACTTAAACAAAACACAAATGCTATTTTGCATTTTCCTCTTTTTGCTTGTTCTCTAGACTTAAACAAAACACAAATGCTATTTTGCATTTTCCTCTTTTTGCTTGTTCTTTAAATTAAAAAACCTACGATTATAAATTAAGATTGTTTTTGGATACTAAAACATCAACTAACGTAATTCAAAAAAAACTGCATGAATACAGCTAATTTCTTGTTTCAAAATTAACTAAAAAAAAACATTTTAGCCCATAAAAAAGTCTCTTAGAAGTATAAAATTGTATCATTTTTATAAAAAACATAAAAAATCTATCAATTCAAATCAAAAAATCAATACAAACCGACAAAAAATATAGTAAATATTGCCACTAAACTTGACCTATTTTTGAATCAATAAAAATTGATAAATGGCAGTGCTTGTTTATATTTGTGAATAAAATTGTATTTTTCTTTTAAAAATAGTATAATATGGCTCAGAATTATGATTTAATCGTGATTGGAACAGGTCCAGGTGGCTACGTTACTGCAATCCGTGCCTCGCAATTAGGGATGAAAGTTGCAGTAGTAGAAAGAGAATCTTTGGGAGGAATATGCCTGAACTGGGGTTGTATCCCTACAAAAGCATTATTAAAGTCAGCCCAAGTATTTGAATATATCAAACACGCCGAAGAATATGGCATAAAAGTAGACAATGCCAGTGCAGATTTTTCTGCCATCATCAAGCGTTCTCGTGGTGTAGCCGAAGGCATGAGCAAAGGAGTAACTTTTCTGCTTAAGAAAAACAAAATAGATGTTTTGATGGGTAACGGAAAAGTACTGAAAGGCAAAAAAGTAGAAGTAACGGACAGCGAAGGAAAAGCTAACATTTATGACGCTAAACACATAGTAATTGCAACTGGCTCAAGAGCTAGAGCATTACCAAATATACCTATAGATGGCAAAAAAGTAATCGGCTACAGAGAAGCAATGGTACTACCAAAACAACCTAAATCTATGGTAGTGATAGGCTCTGGGGCAATTGGTGTAGAGTTTGCTTATGTATATGCAGCTATGGGTACCAAAGTAACCATTGTAGAGTTTATGCCAAATATAGTACCAGTTGAAGATGAAGATATATCTAAAGAACTGGCAAAACAATACAAAAAAATGGGTATCGATATTCATACAAGCTCTGCTGTAGAGTCTGTAGATACTCAAGGCGAACACTGTAAAGTAAACGTAAAAACACCAACAGGAAATATAGTTATCGACGCAGAAATAGTACTTTCTGCAGCAGGTGTTATAGCCAATATTGAAAACATAGGACTAGAAGACGTAGGTATAGCTACCGATAAAGGAAAAGTGTTGGTAAACAAATACTACGAAACCAATATTCCAGGTTATTATGCTATTGGAGATATCACTCCAGGGCAAGCTTTGGCACACGTAGCATCTGCGGAAGGCATACTTTGCGTAGAAAAAATAGCAGGTCACCATGTAGAAGCAATTGACTACAACAATATACCTGGCTGTACATATTGCTCACCAGAAATAGCTTCTGTAGGACTTACAGAGAAAAAAGCTAAAGAAATGGGTTACGACATAAAAGTAGGTAAATTCCCATTTTCGGCATCAGGAAAGGCATCAGCTGCTGGAGCAAAAGATGGATTTGTAAAAGTAATTTTCGATGCAAAATATGGCGAATGGCTAGGTGCACACATGATAGGTGCTAATGTTACTGAAATGATAGCTGAAGTAGTTACTGCACGCAAGCTTGAAACTACAGGAATGGAGGTTATCAAAACCATACATCCACACCCTACCATGTCTGAAGCTGTAATGGAAGCTGCTGCTGCAGCTTATGGAGAAGTAATTCACTTGTAATAACATTTGACATTTCCTCAAAAAAGGCTGTTTGAAATAATTCAGACAGCCTTTTTTAAATTAGTCAAACATCAATTCTATAAGCAATTGTAATTCTTTATCAGAAATATTTTCTTGTTCAGATTTATCGTAAATATCCATCAAAAAAACAGTCTTTTTTACAACACGAACATAGGTTATCAATCTAGCGCCTCCACTTTTACCCTTTCCTTTACTGGTTATAGCAAAGCGTATTTTATAACAATCATTACCAATATAAGTACCTGTAGTAGGATTTTCTTCTAATAGTTCTACAATTTCTAACAAATCAGCTTTTAAAGACTAATGTTTTTGGCTAAACGTTTTAACTTTCGTTCGAATGGCTCGGTCACAATTACACTAAAGCTCATTCAACAAGTCTTTTGCAGATTTCAATTTTTTCTTTCCTTGTTCATAGAGTTTCACATCAGTAAAAGCTTCAGTTAAATCAGCAACTATCTGATTTTTACTTTGTTCATTTTCTTCCTTCACAACACTTATATAATCAAGACTTTTAACCAATTCCATAAAAAATTGCATTCTATTTTCTCTAATTTCTAAAATCACTTTCATCTTTCTTGAATTCAAAATTCACAAATAGCATTATACTAACAAATAATCTCCTGTAATTTCCCTATTTTGAATATATTTGAAACACCACTAAAATGTTAGATATCAAAATTATAAAAAAAATCTACATTCAATCATTAATACTTGCCTATATTTTAAAATCTATGCAATCAATTATACATTAAAAAGAAAAATTAAACTAAACATTTCAGCCCAAAACTTACATAACTAATTTATAATAAACCATTTGACATATTTAATAAATTGATTTATCTACAAAAAAACAAGGCTAAAAACAGGAAAATAGGCTATTTTTTGGATATTGTTTGCTTGCAAAATCAGGAATATAAGTGGGTATAAGAAAACGAAACTTACGACCGTTGGTTTGCCAGTACTTGATAGACTTTAGCCAAAATATAATTTCAAAAATCTCATTTCTACCCCAATTTCCTTTTGTTTCTAAACTTTTTTAAGTGCGACTATTTAAAGACTGATTCCTTAAATTTTCATCGAGCTAAAATTTCAAAATCACTATCTTTGTTCATATAAATTATTGATGATTATGATAGCTGTAAAAAATCTTCACTTTGCTTATTCCAACGACCAAACAATTGCATTTCAAAACTTTAGCTGTGATGCCAATAAATCTTTGTTGGTATTGGGGGAATCTGGCAAAGGCAAAACTACGCTTTTGCACCTATTGGGCTTACTACTAAAGCCTGATTCGGGAGAAATTTTCATCAATAATAAGTTAATAACACAATTGCCAAATGCCGAAATAAATCGTTTTCGAGCTGAAAATATCGGCATCGTATTCCAGCAATCGCATTTTGTACAGTCGCTTACGGTAAAAGAAAACTTATTGTTGGTAAATTATTTAGGCAAACAAAAAGAGTCGATCGAGCGAGTACAGGAATTAGCTAGCCAGCTAGGTTTTGAAAATCATTTAAATAAAAAAACAAATCAACTTTCGCAGGGCGAACAACAACGAGTGAGCATAGCAAGGGCTTTGATGAACAAGCCATCTGTGATTTTGGCAGATGAACCTACTTCAAGTCTCGACGATAGCAACTGTGTGAAAGTTATAGATTTATTACAAAAACAATCGTCAGAAATAAAAGCTACATTGCTTATCGTAACGCACGACCAGCGTTTAAAACAAGTTTTCGACCATAACATAATCTTGTAAATATCCATAAACTATCTGCTATGAATACTCTTCGGTTGTCGTATACCAACTTCAAAGACAAACCACTTCACAGTTTTTTAAGTATTTTGCTGATGGCATTAGGCATTGGCATTATATCCTTGATGTTGATTTTAGGTAATGAACTAGAAACAAAATTTAAAAAAAATATTCACAATACGGATATGGTAGTGGGAGCTAAAGGTAGCCCTTTGCAACTTATATTGTCGGCAGTGTACCACATAGACTCTCCCACAGGAAACATAAATTTGAATGAAGCCAAGCTTTTAAAAAAACACCCTTTTGTAAAATGGATCGTTCCTTTAATATTGGGCGACAACTACGAAGGGCACAGAATTGTAGGTACAGACGAAACGTTTGCAAAACATTATGAAGCAAAAATAGCAAAAGGTAAACTGTTTCAACAAGCTTTTGAGGTGACGATTGGTAGTCAAGTGGCAACAAATTTAAATCTAAAAATTGGTAGCGAATTCGAAAGTGCGCATGGTTTTGAACACGAAGGCGAAAAGCACCATGAGAAAGCATTCAAGGTAGTGGGTATTTTTGAACAAAATAATACTGTTTTAGACCAGCTAATTTTAAGCCCAATGTCAAGTATTTGGGAAACACATAGCCAGCACAATCAAGGAAAAAATATTTATTCGGAAATAGAAAAAGATATCATCACTCATCAGCACAACGAAGAAGAAGAGGATGAAAATAAAATAACTGCCTTGCTGGTGCGTTTTAGAAGTCCGATGGGAATGATGTCTTTACCTAGAATCATCAATCAACAAACCAATTTACAGGCAGCACTACCCGCTATAGAAATCAATAGACTGTTTTCTTTGCTAGGTTTTGGTTTGGATGCTGTCAATTACATTGCTTATTTGTTGATTTTGGTAGCTGGAATCAGCGTTTTTGTTTCATTGTACAATAGTTTAAAAACCCGCAAATACGAAATAGCACTTATGCTTTCTTTGGGTGCAAGCAAATTGAAAGTTTTTGTTATATTATTACTTGAAGGACTCATTATTAGTATTTTAGGAATAATTTCAGGTTTAATATTCAGCCGTATAGGTTTACTATTTTTATCAAAAAAGTTAGCAAACGACTTTCATTATGATTTATCAAATTTCAGTCTAGCTGGTCAAGAATGGTATTTAAT